>DASVQU010000048.1:0-15150 GCA_036388995.1 Pyrinomonadaceae bacterium
TTGAAAACTTGCAAGCACTTTTTTCGCAAAAGCGAACGAAAGGTGAACGATTTGTGTAAGGGTAAATGCCTAAAGATTTTCAATGAAAAATGGTGAGCAGTTTTTATTTACCACTCACCATTAAAACAAAGCATATTGTTCAATTTTTATGCTGCGACAGAGGCGTTTTCTTCGATAGGAGTTAGCCATTGCGCATCGAAAGGCGCGGGGCGTGTGCCGTCTGTGATTTGGAAAAACGCTTCCTGAATCTTTTGAGTGAGTTCGCCGCGCTTGCCGCTTCCGATTGTAATGCGGTCAACCGAGCGAATCGGTGTTATTTCCGCTGCCGTGCCGGTAAAGAATAATTCTTCGGCGAGATACAAAGCCGAGCGCTGCAAGGACGTTTCGACTACTTCAATGCCGAGTTCGCGGGCGATTTGAATCGTAGTGTCGCGGGTGATGCCCGGCAAAATGGATGAAGCCAACGGCGGCGTAAGTAGTTTTCCGTTATTGACCAAAAACAAATTTTCGCCTGAACCTTCCGAGATAAAACCTCTGTCGTCGAGCGCGATGCCTTCGGTAAAGCCGTTTAATCGGGCTTCCATTTTGATAAGCTGCGAGTTCATATAATTTGCGCCCGCTTTTGCCATCGGCGGTAAGCTGTTGGCGGTTATTCGCGTCCAGCTCGAAACGCAAACGTCAACTCCGGCTTCGAGCGCTTCTTCGCCGAGATATTTGCCCCAATCCCAAGCGGCGATGTAACAGGTTAAAGGATTCAGCAGCGGATAAACGCCGAATGCCGGATTTTCTTCATCTAAGCCGCGAAAGAGAATCGGGCGCAGATAGCATTCCTCCATACCGCTGCGTTGGACAAGCTCGACGGCGGCTTTTGACAACTGGTCGCGAGTCAAATTTGTATCCATTCGGTAGATTTTCGCCGAGTTCAGAAGGCGCTGCATATGTTCCTGAAGCCGGAAAACCGCAGACCCCTGCTTGGTTTTGTAACAGCGTATGCCTTCAAAAACGCTCGAACCGTAATGAAGCGCGTGCGTCATTACGTGAACCCGGGCGTCGTCCCATGCAATAAATTTGCCGTCGTGCCAAATTACTGGAGAAATCTTCGTTGTTTTGACATCTTTCGCTTGACCGTTGTTTACTGACATTTAAATAAACTCCTTTAAATAATAAATACTTCTTTTAAATTTTAAGATAATTGTCGCCGCTTTGCAAAAAATAATGCAAATCAAAGCGGAGCGCGATCACTTTCGCCCATCTTTTCTCGATAAAGATGCATGTGAGAGTAATCGCGCTCCAACAAAAAAGGCGGGAATTTTATCCCGCCCGTTAATAAGTTTAAGGCAAAATTCTGATTCGCGGCGCCGTGTCGTCCGAGCGGGTTGTAAAGGTGCCGCCTCCCGTAACTGTAATTACAATCGGCGCGTCGCCCTGACCTGCGACTTCGGGCGGAAGCAGAAAGTCCACCGAATAAACGCCCGGTCTGTCGGTCGGAGTGGCGCCGGTTAAGATATTCGCCGCCGGAACGGTTATGGTGCCGATTTTAATAGTAAATGCGCCGGCGGCGAGTCCCTGAACGCCGGTTAAAAACACTCTTAACCTGGTTTGTACCACATTATAGCCGCCGCGCAGCCTGATGCTCCTGATTGCGAACGGCTCGCCCTGCATCGCGACTCCGGTCGTCACATTAAAGACCGAGGCGCGCCCGCCGCCCGCCACCGTATCGTCTCGGCGGAAAATATCCGGTTGAGCGGCGACAATTATGACTGTGCCGCGCGAGATTCTGCCGTTATCGTTGAGAACAATTGGATAAGTTCCGGGTGCAAGTCCGGCGGGAGTCACAAATCTCACTTCGCCGCGAGCGCTGTCAACCGAATAAATACCAGCCGCCACATTGTTGATTGAAAGACTTACGCCGCTCAGTTCAATCGGAAGCGGGAAACGACGTGCGTTTGACGCTCCGGTTGCCGTTTGAGAAATGGTCAGTGTGCCGCTCGTTAATCTGGCGACGCCAATCATATCGGGAGAAAGTCCTTGCGCCGTCAGCGGTGTTGGTGTCGGACTCGCCGTTGGTGTCGGTGTTGGAGACGGAGACGGCGTGGCGACGGGTAACGCGCTGGCGCCCGTGAAAACTGCTAAATTGTTCTGGGTTTCGGAAATTGAATTAGGTGTTAGTAAATAAAACGCTTCGCTGGTCGAATCAGCGTTTCCGCCCCCAAGCTCGCGCGGAATATTAAAAGCAATGCGGCGATTCGTGTTGCTCGTGTAAGGTTGGATTTCGCTTAGAGCCGAAGTCGGAAAACGCGAAATGCGCGTGAAAGTTGCATTGAATCCGGCTGCTTGCGTGAGCGGAAACGAAAAAATCTGAACTTGCCGGGTTGCATCCGGGTTTAAGCCTTCACTGGCGGTTGCCGGGACGGTTCCGGCAGCGTTGAAATTAAGTCTGGAAGCAAAGACGACGCCCGGTTCAAAGGTATTGGTCGGAGCATTATAAACCAAAGTAAATGTCGGGAAACGGCGAACATCGCCGAATGTGGCGGCAGCATCGGCGTCGCTGCGGGGTCCAACGGCGCGGTAAGCCGTCGGGTTTGTCTGGTTTACTTGCGGCGCGACGGTCGTATCAAAAACGTAAAGCTGATAGCCGGTTTGATTGGTTCCGCCGCCTGCTGCCGGATTGTTTGAAAGCGTTTCAAAACCGACGTAACGCCCGTCGCGGCTGATGCGGCGTCCGGCACTGAAAAGCACCACAGTATCGGAAGGATTAACGCGCGCCGTTCTGGTAATCTGCGTAAAAGCCGATGGCTGCCCGTTTGAGCTTAACACGGCGTAATACGCTTCGCCGTTGTTATCAGGATTATCTATGTTGTTGGCAGGCACTACGGTCGGATTGCGCGGAACCGTCGCGTTCGAGTAAAAAGCGAGTCTTGTGCCGTCACCCGAAATTGACGGATTCTGGGTGAAAATCGGGGCGTTTTCGGTAGCGCGCGGCGTCCGCGTGATTTGTTGAAAACTGCCATTGGTTCCGATGTTTCTTTTATAAACAAAAACTTCGGCATTGTCGTCGGGCGCGGCGTTTTCGTTGGTGTAATTTCGGTTTGAAACAAAAGCCAAAGTCGCAGCCGTATCGTCAATTGACAAGTCGCGGTTGTCGTCGGAGATAAACGGCGCGATGTTGGCAGTTCCGGGCTGTGACGGCGAGTTTGCCTGCGAATTTGTCACCTGCGTAAAAGTTCCGGCGGCTAAATTGTTAAACGGAACTTCAATTCCTCTCGATAAATCAATTGTTTGAGTCGTTACCAAAACCCGATAAAGAAAGATTTCCGTATTAGCGTCAGCCGCAAAATTTTGTCGGGCTGCGGCGTCCGTTAAAGCCGTTCCGTCGAAATTCCCCGGATTTGCACCGACCGGAGTCGGATTTGCGAATGACGGCGCGGCATTGGAAGTAAAAGCAATCCACAGTTCGTTATTTACAAGCCCGTTGGCAATCACCGGGCGCGTGTTTGTAACGTCAACCAAAATATTGGCTTGAGTAGTTGCCGAAGCGGCGTTGTCACTTAAAACTCGTCTGGTGTTGGTGATTTGAAAAATCCGGCGCTGGGCATAATCGAACAGGAAAATTTCCGAGTTGCCGTCGGCGTTGTTGCGACTTGAATCGCGTTCGGTTGAAATGTCGCCGCTCGATTCGAGAACGACAAAGCGCCCGTCGCCGCTGATGTCGCGGACGAAAGTGTTGGCGGATGAGGACGTAATCTGGGCGACCAGCGAATCAACCTGCGCCTGCGACGCAGAAGTGCCGACAAAGCACAAAACAAATAAAAGCCAAAAGGCGACTCGAAACTTCACTGAACGATTCCTCCGATAAACGTTGTATATGTCAGGTGTGACGGATTTTCTCGCAAATGCTCGTCGTAGTGATGCGGCTTGCATAATCAAAAGTTGCATTTTACGGGTTCAAAGGGGCAAAGTCCAATACGCCGGGTTTCAGGTGAACAGTTCAAGGTCCAAAGTTGTTTTCATTAACCTTGAACTTTGAACTTTGAACCTTGAACCTTAAACTGTTTCGGATGAAAACCGTTCGGCTGATGATTGTGGCGGGCGAAGCGTCGGGCGACGCGCATGCCGCGCATTTAGTTGAAAAATTGCGTGAAATCGCGCCGCACGTAACATTCGAGTTTTTCGGTTTGACGGGCGAGAAAATGCGCGCGCGTAATGTCGAAACTGTGGTTGCGGCGGACGATTTGGCGATAATCGGTTTGCTCGAAGTCGGACGCGCTTTGCCGCGTTTCCGGCGCGTTTTTCAAACTTTGAAACAAGCCGCAGGCGAGAGAAAACCGGACGCAGTTGTTTTCGTTGATTTCCCGGAATTTAATCTGCGGCTCGCCAAGTCGCTCAAAAAGACGGGCGTGAAAATTATTTATTACGTCAGCCCGCAGCTCTGGGCTTGGCGTTCTTATCGTGTGCGAATGATTCGCCGCGACGTTGATTTGCTGCTGGCGATTTTGCCGTTTGAAAAAGCCTGGTACGCCGGGCGCGGTTTTGAAAGAGTCGAGTTTATCGGTCATCCGCTGGTCGGTGAAGTTTATCCGAAATACGGGCGCGAAGAATTTTGCCGCAAACACAATTTGAAATCGGAAAATCCGATTGTTTCATTATTGCCCGGAAGCCGCCGCAAAGAATTGACCAAAATTCTGCCGCCGATGCTCGAAGCCGCAGCGCTTTTATTTAAGAAAAATCCGCGTATTCAATTTGTCGTGACGGCTGCGCCGACCAGAAAACCGGATGAAATTAAAGAAATCATCAACGATGTGCGGAAAAAAGGATTGAATCTGCCGGAAAATTTAGCCGTCGTTAAAAGTGAAACCCGTGAAGCGCTCGCCGCTTCTGATGCGGCGGCGGTCGCCAGCGGAACGGCGACGCTGGAAACGGCTCTAATCGGCACTCCGCTCGTCGTTTGTTACAAAATCTCCGCTTTTAATTGGCACACTCTGCGGCATTTAATTAGCGTCAAGCATGTTGGTTTAATCAATTTAATTGCCGGGGAAAGGCTGGCGACAGAGCTGATTCAGAACGATTTAAATGCTGCGCGATTAGCCGAAGAATTGGAAAAACTGCTTCAGCCGGAAACGAACCGGCAAATGCGCCGACGTTTGGCGGAAGTCACGGCGACGCTCGGCGCGGGCGGCGCGTCGGTAAAAGCGTCGCGCGCTATTTTGCTTGAATTATAAATTGAGGTTTGAAGATTCCGGGAAAATAGTTAGAATCTCGTTAAATGAATCCTGAAAAACCAAAATCGGCGAAGATTTACGGCGTTTTGCCGATTCTTGAAGCCTTGCGTTCGGGAAAGCGAAACGTCGAGCAAATCACGATTGCGGACGGAGCGCAAATCAATCGCCTGCGAGATTTGCTGCATTTGGCGAAAGAGCAGGGAATCATTGTCAACCGCGTGCCGAAAAACACGCTTGCGAAATTTGTCGAACCGGGCGCAAATCATCAGGGTGTCGTGGCGACAATCGCCGCCGCAAAATACGCGAATGCGGACGAGCTTTTGGAAAACTTAATCGCAAAAATCGGCAGCAATGATGAACCATTGGCGGTTGTTTTGGACGGAGTCGAAGACCCGCGCAATCTGGGCGCGATTGCGCGAACGGCGGAATGTGCCGGAGCGCACGGGATTTTTTTGCCCGAACGCCGCGCGGTCGGTTTGACGGAAACGGTGGCAAAAACCGCCGCCGGCGCGCTCGAATATTTGCCGGTGGCAAAAGTCGTCAATTTGAACCGGCTTTTGGAGGATTTAAAAGAGCGCGGAATTTGGATTGTCGGGACGAGCGCGCAGGCGAAAATGTCTTATTCAGATTGGGATTGGACAATTCCGAGCGCGATTGTTCTGGGCGGCGAAGGCAAAGGTTTGCATCGCTTAGTCGAAGAAAACTGCGACGCGCTGGTGAAAATTCCTTTGTCTGGTAAAATCGAATCTCTGAACGTTTCCGTAGCGGCGGGCGTAATCTTGTATGAAGCGCGCAGGCAGCGCGATTTGAAAAATAAATCTAAAAACGAAGGTTAAAAAATATGTTTTGTCCCAAATGCGCGGCGCAAAATGCCGAAAATGTCAGATTTTGTCGAAGCTGCGGTCTCGAATTAGAATCGGTTTCGGCGGTAATGACCGGGCAATTATCGCTCAAGAAGAACGTTGAAGATGTTAATTGCAAGGGCGAAAACTCGAACGATCCTGACAAATTATGGAATGTCGCAGTCACCAGTTTTCTGGTCGGCATAGCATTTTTAATCGTTTCGATTACTTTAGCCGTGAGTGGCGCGGCGGGCGGTAAAAATTGGTGGTTTTGGATGCTGATTCCCGCGTTCTGGCAAATGGGCAGCGGAATTGCGAGCTATTTAAAAGTTAAGCGAATCGAGCAGCGGGCAAATTACGCCGGTTTTAATGCGGGAAACACCGCTTTTCCGCCGCAGTCTGCAAACGCCGCTTTGCCGCCGCGACAAACCTTGTTCGCCAGCGATTACGCCGCGCCCGCCGTGCGCAACACGGGCGAGCTTTTCACTCCGCCCACAAGCGTTACGGAAAACACGACAACCCATTTGAAGATTAACACCGAGGGCGAGACAATAAATTTGCCGAATCAAAAATAACGAATCAAGAGGGAGAAAGTTAATAAATGCCGCAAAGACCGAAAATTGCAAACAATATGCTCGAACTGATCGGCTATACGCCACTCGTTCGGATCAATCGAATCGTAGACGAATCGAGCGCCGAATTGCTCTGCAAGCTCGAATCGCAAAACCCGATGGATTCGGTCAAAGACCGCATCGGCGCGGCGATGATCGAAGACGCCGAACGACGCGGCGTAATCACGCCCGGACAAACCGTTTTGATTGAGCCGACTTCCGGTAACACCGGAATCGCGCTCGCGTTTGCCGCCGCGATTAAAGGTTATCGTTTGATTGCCGTGATGCCCGATTCGACGACGGTCGAGCGCCGACAGGTCATGAAAGCTCTCGGCGCGGAATTGGTTTTAACGCCGGGCGCGGAAGGAATGAAAGCTGCAATCGCCAGAGTCGCCGAATTACTTGCCGAAATGCCGAACTCGTGGCAGCCCGGACAATTCGACAATCCGGCAAACCCGGAAATTCACCGCCGAACGACCGCGCGGGAAATTTTGGAAGACACCGACGGACGAATTGACGCTTTTGTCGCCGGAGTCGGAACGGGCGGGACGATTTCGGGCGTCGGCGAGATTTTGAAATCGGAAGTCGGAAGCGAAGTTTTGGTTGTCGCGGTCGAGCCGGCAAGCTCGCCGGTTTTATCGGGCGGCGCGCCCGGACCGAACAAAATTCAAGGCATCGGTGCGGGCTTTGTGCCGGAAAATTACGATCCGAAATTCGTTGACCGCGTGATTCAGGTTGATTACGAAGCGTCGGTCGCAATGGCGCGCAGATTGGCGCGCGAAGAAGGAATTTTCTGCGGAATCTCTTCCGGCGCAATCACAGTTGCCGCGCTGCAAGTCGCGCAGGAACTAGGAGCGGGCAAACGAGTCGTTTCAATCATCTGCGATTTCGGCGAGCGTTATTTGTCGCACGAGCTTTTTGCCAATTTGGATTAAATTTCACGCAAAGGCACGTAAAAGACGCAAAAGCTCTGAAAAGCTTTTGCGTCTTTTATATTTTTATGGCTAACTTTTCACGATGAACAATGGAAAAATTTGCGTTTCGGTTTGCGCGGAAACTGCAAACGAATTTCTCGAAAAAATCGAACAAGCCGCAAAAATCGCGGATGTCGTTGAATTGCGTTTCGATTGTCTTAAACAAACTGAGCCTGAAATTCTTTTTAAAGAACTAAAACGCATTCGCCAAAACAATCAAAGTAAGCTTTTAGTAACATTTCGTCCGAAAGAACAAGGCGGAAAACGTGATTTAAGTTTTGATGAAAGGATTTATTTTTGGCGAGATTCCCACATAGACGAATTTGTTGATTGGGGCGATGTTGAATTAGAAATAAAAAAACACGAGTTGGATGGATATTTAAACGCTATTTATAATCGAGTCATTTATTCGGCTCACGATTTTTTTAATGTTCCTGCCGACTTAGAACTAATTTACGAAAAATTATCTTTAGAATCTGTAAATAAAAATACGAATAAACAAAGTAATGTTGTGAAAATCGCCGCGCAAGCGAATGATGCAACAGATGGTTTGTCGTTATTCAAATTGCTGGAGCGCGCCAAAGCCGAAAAACAAGAATTGATTCCGATTGCAATGGGCGAAAGCGGCGTTTGGACGCGGATTTTGGGTTTGTCGCGCGGCGCTTTTATGACTTTTGCGGCGTTCGATGAAGAAAGCGCAACCGCGCCGGGACAGCTTACGGCGCAGGAAATGATTGATGTTTATCGCGTCAAGGAACTGGACGAAACGAGCGAGATTTACGGGCTTGTCGCCGAATCGGTTGCTTATTCGGTTTCGCCGCAGATGCACAACGCGGCTTTTAAATTTCACAAAATGAACGCCGTTTACGTCCCGTTTGCCGTGAAAAATCTGGAAGAGTTCGTGCGGCGGATGGTCAATCCGAAAACGCGCGAGATTGATTGGAATTTTCGCGGTTTTTCAACCACGATTCCGCACAAAATCGAGATTATGAAACATCTCGATTTTGTTGATGAAACGGCGCGGAAAATCGGCGCGGTCAACACGGTCAAAATCGAAGGCGACAAACTCCTCGGATTTAACACAGACGCTGACGGTTTTATCGAACCGCTCAAAAACGCTTTCGGCGATTTAAACGGCGCGCGAGTCGCGGTTTTCGGCGCAGGCGGCGCGGCGCGCGCCTGCGTTTACGCTTTGCAGCGGGAAAACGCAAACGTCACGGTTTTTGCCAGAAATCCTGAAAAAGCAAAAAGTTTGGTCGTTGATTTCGGCGTTGAGATTCAAGATTTGCAATCTCAAATTGAACCGCTCAAAAACTTTGACGTGATCGTAAATGCAACGCCGCTCGGAATGACAAAAGGCGGTCTGGAAAACGAGACTGCGGCGACGGCGGAGCAATTAAAAGGCGTTGGTTTGATTTATGATTTGGTTTATAATCCCTTTGAAACGCGCTTGATGCGCGAAGCTTCTTCGGTTTTTGCGCCGACAATCGGCGGGCTGGCAATGCTCGTCACGCAGGCTGCGGCGCAGCAGAAAATCTGGACGGGAAAAGACGCGCCCGTCAAAGAAATGAGCACAGCGGCTCTCGGAAAACTCCAATCTTAAAACCAATTCCGCACAAATCTCTCAATAAATCCGCGATAAAAATATGAAAATCGAATCTCTCCATTGCCCGAACTGCGGAGCTTCCGTTTCATCCGATTCGCCGCAATGCGCGTTTTGTCATTCGAGGTTGAAGACAAAGGCTTGTTCGGCGTGTTTCGGTTTGATGTTTCTCGGCAGCCGCCATTGCGGGCATTGCGGCGCGAAAACCGTGCAGCCGGAACTCGCGGACGAAGAAAATCCGAGAAAATGCCCGCGTTGCCGGTTGAAAATGAAAGTCCTGCAATTTGATGAAATCGTTTTGCGCGAATGCGGAAAATGCGGCGGTTTCTGGTCGGACGCCGAATCGTTTGAAAACATCTGCGCCAGCCGCGAGCGTCAAGCCGTCGTTTTAAACCAGCAATTTGCGGCAAATTCAAACGCGCCGAAAGACAATTCGATCAAATACGTGCCTTGCCCGGAATGCGGACAATTAATGAACCGAAACAATTTTGCGCGTTCGAGCGGTGTTATTATTGACACTTGCAAGCGGCACGGAATTTGGTTTGACATCGAAGAACTGCCGCGAATCGTTGAGTTTATTCGCAAAGGCGGACTTGACCGGACGCGCGAAAAGGAGAAATTACAGCTCGAACAGGAACGAAGCCGTTTGCGCGAGCAGCAATTTCAAAATGCAATCGAGAAAAATCGTTTTCAGGACGTGCCGAACGACTCAAGCACAGTCATCGGCATCAGAGAGTTTGTAAAACTATTGTTTGATTAAACGGATTTTGATGAACGAGCGTTACAGCAGACAGATTTTGTTTGCCCCAATCGGCAAAGAAGGACAGGAAAAACTATTAAATTCCCGCGTTTTGATTGTCGGCTGCGGCGCGCTCGGCGCGGCGCAGGCGGAAATTTTAGCACGCGCGGGCGTCGGGAAATTAAGAATTGTTGACCGCGATTTTGTCGAGTTTTCCAATTTGCAGCGGCAGACTTTGTTTTCCGAGCGCGACGCAAAAGAGCGGCTTCCGAAAGCTGCTGCGGCGAAAAAAAGAATTGCGGAAATTAATTCAGAAATTAAAGTCGAAGAAATTGTTGCGGATGTTAATTACTCAAACGTCGAAGATTTTATTAAAGATTGCGATTTGATTTTAGACGGGACGGACAATTTTCAAACCCGCTATCTCGTCAACGACGCCTGCGTTAAGCACAACAAAATTTGGATTTACGGCGCGGCTGTGTCGAGCTATGGCGTGACGATGACGATTCAGCCGAGTAAAACGCCGTGTTTGCGCTGCATTTTTGAGGAAATGCCGCCGGCGGGAAGCGCGGCGACTTGCGACACAGCGGGCGTGATTCAGCCGGTAATCAGCGTTGTTACGGCAACGCAAACTACCGAAGCGTTGAAAATTTTGACCGGAAATTTCGATAAATTACACGGCTCTTTGATGCAGTTTGACGTTTGGCAAAACGAGTGGCGCAAAATCAAATTGGGAAAACCGCAGGCGGATTGTCCCACTTGCGGGCACGGGAAGTTTGAAAATCTGGAAGCGGAAAAATCAAATTTTGAAGCTGTTTTGTGCGGCAGAAACGCGGTTCAAATTGCGCCGCCCGTTTCATCGCAAATTGATTTGGAGAATTTAGCAAAACGTCTGGAAAACATAGCAGATTTGAAAAAGAATGAATATCTTTTGCGTTTCGGCGTCGGCGAATGTGAAATTACGGTTTTTCAAGACGCCCGCGCCATCATTCGCGGTACTGACGACGTTTCCGTCGCCCGCTCCCTTTATTCAAGATTCATCGGTTCATAAAACTATTTGCCAAAAACGCTTTGTCTTAAATCAGACTGAAAGAAATGCTGTTTCGCTATAAATTGAAAATGGCGAAGATTAAAATATGCGGCAACTTTTTCGGCTGAAATTCGTCAAATGAAAAGAGGACTTTGAGAAAAATTTCTCAAAGTCCTCTGGCGAAAAATTTTCGAGGAGTAGAAATATGAGTGGAACAGGAGAAAAGCCGAGAGTTGTGATCGTCGGCGGCGGTTTCGGCGGTTTGCGCGCGGCGAAATTTCTGGGAAACAAGCCAGTCGAAGTGACTCTGATTGACCGGAAAAATCACCATACTTTTCAACCACTGCTGTATCAGGTGGCGACAGCAGTGTTGTCGCCGGGCGAAATTGCTTCGCCGATTCGCCGCATTTTGCATCGCTACAAAAACGTCGAAGTCGTGCTTGGCGAAGCCATCGGTTTCGACCTCGAAAAACGGGCGGTTCTGCTGCACGATTATTCCGCGATTCCTTTTGATTATTTGATTGTCTCCGCAGGTGCGCGTCATTCTTATTTCGGTCACGACGAATGGGAAAAAGACGCGCCCGGTTTGAAAACAATTGAAGACGCGGTGGAAATCCGCCGCCGCGTGCTGCTCGCTTTTGAATTGGCGGAACGCGACGCGATTCTAACAGGTATGCATGAGCCTTTGGTTTTCGCGGTCATCGGCGGTGGTCCCACAGGCGTGGAGCTTGCGGGGGCAATCGCGGGCATCGCGCGTATCGCGCTGGCGAAAGATTTTAAAGCGATTGATACGAAAAAAGCGCGCGTTCTGTTGTTTGAAGGCTCGTCGAAAGTTTTGGGGACGTTTGAGGAAGTTCTCTCGAAAAAGGCTCAGGAACATTTGGAAGAACTCGGCGTCGAGGTTTTCCTAAACAGTATGGTCAAGGAAATCGAGCCGGGCAGAATTAAAGTCAATGACGAATGGATTGAATGCAGCGTCGCGCTTTGGGGAACGGGCGTGACAGCTTCGCCGCTCGGAAAGCAATTGGAAACGGAAACCGACCGTGCGGGCAGAGTCGTGGTTCAGCCCGATTTATCAATTCCGAACGATAAAAACATTTTCGTCATCGGCGATATGGCGTTTTTTAAAGACGAAAACGGCGTCGTTCCGGGCGTTGCACCGGCGGCGATGCAGCAAGCGGAACACACCGCAAAAAACATTTTGCGCGATTTAAAAGGCGAGCCGCGCCGCCAATTTAAATATGTTGACAAAGGCAGTATGGCGACCATCGGGCGCAACAAAGCCATTGCGCAAATCGGCGGCTGGCATTTTTCCGGTTTTATCGCCTGGATGTTGTGGCTTTTTGTTCACGTCATCGGCTTGATTGATTTTCGCAGCCGAATTGCGGTTCTGAGCGAATGGATGTGGGCTTATTTTACGAGAGAGCGGAGTGCCAGATTGATTACGGGCGACGCCGAAGAGCTGCACGAAGCAGTGCGTTTTATCGAAGCTAAACCGCCTGCGGCTGTCGCCGTCGGAAAAAAATAAGCGAAAATATTCGCCGAATTTGTGTAGCCGCTTTCCAGAAACGCGGATTTTGTTTTAACTTGAGATAAGTTTTTCACACTGCGTTTTAGGAAATTGAATGAACAAATTTACATTTCGGCAGCTTTTAATTTTAGTTTTCTCGCTTCTTTTTCTCAATTTTTCGGTTAATGCCGCCGCGCCGCCCGCCGTCTGGCAGGTCAACACACGCGCCGAAGTTTTGCGCGGCGACGCGCGCGGCGTCTCGATTACCGATAACGGCACAATCGTTCTCGCGCCGCGTCTTCAGGAAGTTTTCAACACTCAGCAATCCTTTGTTTGGTCGAGCGCGATGGACGCGGCGGGCAATGTTTATCTCGGCACGGGAAATGACGGGCGGATTTTCCGCGTCGGGGCAAACGGACAGGGAAGCTTGTTTTTCGATTCTAACGAATTGGACGTGACGGCGATTGTCGTCGGCAAAGATAATCAGATTTACGCGGCGACTTCGCCCGACGGCAAAGTTTATCGTATTGACGCGAGCGGCAAAGCCGAAACTTTTTTTGATCCGGCGGACAAATACATTTGGAGCCTGGCTGTGATGCCGGACGGGAGTTTGGCGGTCGGCAGCGGCGATAACGGGAAAATTTATCGCGTCCGCAGTCAAAACGCCGCGCCGGAAACTTCTCTCCTGTTCGATTCTTCGGAAACTCACATTATTACTTTAACCGTTGACCGTCAGGGAAACTTGATCGCCGGAACCGATTCAAACGGGCTTGTTTTGCGAGTTTCCGCAGAGGGAAAAGCGTTTGCTTTGCTTGACGCGCCGCTGCGCGAAATCCACCGGCTGTCAATCGCGCCGGACGGCTCGATTTACGCTCTGGCGTTGAGCGAAACTGCTTCGGCGTCAAGTTCCGGCAATACCTCCGGCGGCGGAAACATAGTTTCTCCGGCTGGCGCAACGGTTTCTTCGGTTACGATGACGATTTCCGACGACGCAAGCTCTCAAGCTCAAACCGCGACTCCGGCGCGCAGCCGTAACGATTTAACGAATGCGAAATCAGCGGTTTTCCGAATTCTGCCTGACGGCGGATATGACACGATTTGGAGTTCTGCGACTGTGACGGGATTTTCGCTAGCGGCAAATCCTGCGGGCGGCGTTTTTGTCGGCACGTCGGACAAAGGCAGAATTTATTCGATGACAAACGACGGGCGCGAGACTCTCCTGCTGCAATCGAACGAAGGTCAGATTTCCAATCTCGAAGCGAGTGGAAACGGTTTTATCGCGACTTCGAGCAATGGAGGCAAGCTTTATCGTTTCGGCGGCGAAACCGTGACCGAAGGCGTTTACGAATCAACCGTCAGAGATGCCAAAGCGTCGGCTTTGTGGGGCAGAATCTGGTGGCGCGGGCAAGCCGCCGAGTTACAGACCAGAACCGGAAATACCGAAAAACCCGACGCAACTTGGTCGGATTGGAGCGCCGCTTACCGCGAGGCTGCTGGTTCGCAAATCAGCAGCCCGCGAGCCAGATTTTTGCAATGGCGCGCTGTTTTGCGCGGCGCTCCCGGCGCAGCCGCGACGAGCTTGAGCGAAGTCAATGTTTCTTATTTGCCCAGAAACATTGCGCCGGAAGTTTTGAGCGTGCAGATTTTGCCGACCAATGTCGGGCTGCAAGCGAACGCGCCGCCGCAAATTGATCCGAATATTGAAAATTCAGGTCTTGACCCGCAAGTTTTCGGACTTCCGGCGAACGTCGCAACGCCGCCGCGCCGCCTTTATCAGCGCGGCGCGCGTTCACTGCTTTGGACGGCGGAAGACCGTAATGGCGACCGGCTCGAATACGCAGTTTATTATCGAGCGGTCAATGAAACGGCTTTTCGGCTGTTAAAAGACAATTTGCGCGAAACGTTTTTTACGATTGACGGCGCGGCTCTCGCCGACGGGCGTTATATTTTCAAAATCGCAGCGACCGACGCGCCGGAAAATCCAGCCGGGACGAATCTTGCGGGCGAACGCGAAAGCGAGCCGGTTGACATTGACAACACGCCGCCAGCGGTTTCCGCCGCCGGCGCGGCGCAAATTACGGGCGAGCGGGCGCGCGCTTCGTTTGAAGCCGTAGATGCGGCGAGCTTTGTGCAACGAGCCGAAATCAGCATTGACGGCAAAGAATGGCAGACGGTTTATGCGGACGACGGAATTGCCGACAGCCCGCGCGAGCGTTTTACCGTCGAATTTCCGATTTCGCCGGGCGAACACACGATTTCTTTGCGCGCTTTTGACGCCAACGGTAACATCGGCAGCGCACGAGTTACGGCGCGCAGGTAACGATTTCGTATGCAAATGCCGGAAATTGGCGAATTCGTTAATTTAAAAACCAATAAAAGGGCGGTAAACCTTACTTTTAACGGTGGCATCCGATTTGCTTGATAGTTTGCGGCGCACATTTGCTCTCTCCATTTGGTGCGTTCGAGAAATTAAAGACAAAACGGAGGGAATAAAGCAATGAGGATTTACACTAAAACTTGTCTTGTTTTGTTGCTGTCGGCTTTTTTGGTCACGGCGGCTTTCGCGCAGCAGGAAGGCAAAACGCCGCCTAAAAAAGGGGACAAACCGCCTGTTGTGAAAGT
>DASVQU010000049.1:0-25529 GCA_036388995.1 Pyrinomonadaceae bacterium
GCATGTAAACCAGCTTGCCGTTTTTGGCAATGGCGAATGTCGCTCCGGGAATCTGATAATTGCTCATGAATGCTTGCATCTGCGCGTCGCACTGGCTCATGGAAGCAACCGGAATGCCGGTTTGAGCAAACGTCGGCAAAGTGAAAGCGACACTGATTATGACGCTGATTATAACGATTAAAGACAAATGATAGAATTGTTGGAGGCAATATTTCATCGGTAACATAGTTTTTGTTTTTCCTCTCAAAAATTGTTGAATTATGTTGCTTTGCTCAATGCAAAGTACAACAATACGGGTGATGTACCGTTCGGATTTTCCACTTCCGTTTCGATAATCAGGGTTTTTCAGTTCCCGTCGTAATCGACCGGAGCCACTCGCCCGGAGCGCCAGACTCGGCGGCGCGCAGATTGTTGTTCAAGCCTTGATAAATTTTTTGATTTTCTCCTTAAATTTTTTAGAACAGATAAGCGAAGTGAACGATTGGTATAATAAAATTGACTTGATTAAGTGATCAATAACTTTGTCCCGACTCGCTTGTGCCGCGTCCCAAGCTGCTAAATAGCAACGTGAACCGCTATTTCAGATATGCCAATTGAATTAGGGGGATCGGACTTCTTCAGCCGATTTTTCAAAACCATAAACCATAATTGACAACCGAAATCGAAAGACTGTGGCTTTTAACATCAGGATAAACAGTTCAATTTTTGATAAATGAACTTCAACCGAAGTCAATTTCAAGGTTATTCCTCTTTTAGCTTGTTTTGGGACATTTTTGTTTTCAATTCAGAGAGATATTGCTTATCTTATTTTTTGAAGAGAATTCCAATAAAGAAAATCCCTTATAAAAATTTTTGATTTGTTGAGGCGGATTCTTGCGCTTGAACGTAAAATAGACGGGTAATTTTTACCAGTTTAATTTAACAAAAAACTTAAAAAACTGAATTCGTCTCTTTGTTGCTGAAGATAGTTTTGCAGGCATGCGAAATTTTCCGAACTTCCTAAACGGATGCCTGGAAATCTTTGAAATAAAATCTAAAAATAAACAGGAGAAAACCAAAAATGAAAAAACAAAATTTGCCGAGGAATCTACGCCTTCAGAGCGGGAAATAATATTAACGCTTAAGGTAGGGTCAGCTTTATAAAAAGCGGTTGGCGATCCGGGTTATATAAACTCAAGCGTTCGCATTGATGTGGGCGGAGGAGCAACAGGCAGCGGGAATATTTCAACCAATAGCAATGGTTTTATAACAGACGGCAACCTATACCAGCAATATCGCCGCGCCAGCGGAAGCGGCTATCAAGTTTATCAAGTCTTCTGCCGACAAAACCAATTAAGTGAAGAAAAACGTGAAAAAAGTCTTAAATAAACGGAGAATGTGGCAAATCGGATTATTGATTATTGCCGCCCACACAGGTCTCTTTCTCATTCAGGTTCCACAAGTTTTTTTTCTCATCACGCGAAGCCAGAATCCGATTGATCCGTGGTTACCGTTAGGCGGGGCGGCTTTAAATGTTTATCTTTGGTTATTAATTACTCCTTTAGTTTTATGGATTGGTTATCGTTTTCCTTTCTCGCGCGGGAATTTCCGGAAAAATTTGCTATTGCATTTTATTTTCGGAATTCTTTCAGGGGTGATTCGTCATTTCATTTTCACTTTAGGGATTTGGTCTTTAGGGTTTGCGCCTAATCAAAGCCTGAATTCACTTTTTTTCAGTTTACCTAATTTTTGGGCTTCTATTTCAACTTCGCTGATAAACTATACTGTAATAGTCGCCATTCAGCAGGGATACCTTCATTTTATAGAATCTCAGGAACGAGCTTTTCGCCTTCAGCAAGCTGAATTGGAAGTGCTGAAAATGCAGCTTCACCCACATTTTTTCTTTAACACGCTGAACGCAATTTCGGCATTGATTTACCGCTCGCCGGAAGAAGCAGATCAGATGATTACGCAACTCGCCGATTTGTTTAGAGTTTCGCTCCAAAAAGATAAGGCGCAGGTGATTCCGCTAAAGGAAGAATTAGACATTTTGCGGGCGTTTTTGCAGATTCACCAAACATTAATGGGAAAAAGATTACAAATCGAATGGAAAATCGAGCCGGAAACGCTCAATGCTTTAGTTCCAAGTTTAATACTGCAGCCGCTCTCCGAGAACGCGATTCAGCATGGTTTATTTCCGCTCAAAGAGGGCGGGCGAATTACGATTTGCGCCGAAACACAAGACGGTAAGCTTTTTTTGCAAGTAAGCGACGACGGATCGGGCTTTGGTGTTAATAGTAATAGCAGAAATGACGGTATTGGACTTTCAAACTCGCGGGCGCGTCTCGAAAATCTTTACGGCGACGGTCACAAATTTTCGATTAACGAACGGGCACGCGGCGGCGTGACGGTCAAAATAGAAATACCTTTTCGAGAGCAGATTATAAATGAAATATGAGTATCAGAACTATTATCGTTGACGACGTGGAGCTTGCGCGCGAGCGTACCAAGATTTTGCTCAATGATGCGGAAATCGAAATCGTTGCCGAATGCGAAAATGGGTGCGAAGCGATTGATACGATCCGCGACTTGAAACCGGATTTGGTTTTTCTCGACGTACAAATGCCGGAAATTGGCGGATTTGAGGTCATCGAAACCGTCGGCGTCAATAAAATGCCGACCGTAATTTTCGTGACGGCGTATGACGAATTCGCGCTGCGGGCGTTTGAAGTTAACGCGATCGATTATTTGCTCAAGCCCTTTGATAAAAAGCGATTGGTAAAAGCCATCGAGCGGGCAAAGAGAGAAATCAAAAAGCAGGAGCCGTCAAACGGCATCGAAGAAAAATTACGAAACTTACTGAAAGAAGTCAAAATCGGACCGCAGTATTTAAAACGCATTCCGGTTAAGACCTCGCGCGGCACGACTTTAGTTTTGACCGAGGAAATTGACTGGATCGCTTCTGCCGGACATTATCTCGAACTACACGCTGGGCGCGAAACGCATATAATCCGCGAGAAACTGTCGTATTTAGAAACGCGGCTCGACCCAAAGGATTTTATGCGGATTCACCGCTCGACTATCGTTAATCTCGACCGCATAAAATCGCTTCACCCGCTGTTTAGCGGCGATCAGATTATTATTTTGAAAGACGGGCGAGAGCTGTCCATGAGCCGCACTTATTACGACAAACTAATGATGCGAATTACTAGTTAGAAATGATTTCCGCCAATGCGTCAAGAATTTAACTACCGTTTAAATCATGCCCTAATTACTTTCCGTCCAAAAACTATATCTTTAATTTTGGACGCTGATTTTATCGTAGTTGCAAAGCAATTTTAAGAGATGTCCGAAAAGTACACTTTTTGGACGACTGAGAGTAACCAATTTTTGTTATTTTTATTTCGAAACGGCGTTGCTGATGGTGATAGTCCAAATATCAAGGATCGGTTGATTGTAGGAAATGTTTTTGGTGAATACCAGTTTTGAACCGTCGTAATCATTGAACGAAGGTATGTCTTTCACTTTACCCGTCACGTTTAGAAAACCCGCTATCCGGTTTATTCCTCGGTCATTTATAAAATAACTGCTTTCGATTGCTATGCTGTCTCCTTCCAAAACCGGAATTCCGTCCGCCTCGGTCGCGGACCTGACGATCCAAATCCCGGTTCCATTGTCTCGGTTAGGTGATCTGGTAGTAAAAATCGCCCCCGTTTGATCCGAAAATTTATCAAAAACCCGCAGATGTTCGATCCAACCGCAGGCATCGAGATAACCGGCGTTCGGATGCATATTTTTCAAATGAATCCTGTCGCCGACCTCAAGCGGCTCGCCGCTGTTTTTCCCGTTTGGGGAAACGATTTCCCAACTGCCCGAACCGTTGTCGCGGTCGGGATTATTGTGTGCTGAAACAAACATCGTTTCGGTCGGGACTTGTTTGAATTCCGGTTTGCTCCAAACCGCTCCCCACGCATCGAGATACGAACCGTCATTGGGATAACGGTTCTGCAAGTGGACAATCGAGCCGATATTGATCGGTTGTCTATCCTTTGATAAGTTGCGGCTCGATGCAACATTGGCTCTTGATACGGCAGGCGATTTTTGTTTGCTGCCGTAAAGAAAAAATCCGCCTCCGACAACCAGACCGAGAACAATCAGAAGAATCGGTAAAACGGAAACAGCGAAAGATTTGGCGGACTTTGTTTCTTTATTTTTCACCAATTCCGCATCATCAATCGTAATCGTTTCTTCGCCGCGAAAATATTGGACGGTTTGTTTTTCGACGATAACCGCGTCTTCGTCCGGCTCGGAGATTGTCACTTGCGGCATGAAACGATAGCCGAGCTTCGGAACGGTTTCGATAATCGCTTCGCCGTCCGCGTATTTTCCGAGCGCGTTTCTCAGCCACGAAATATTTCTGGCGAGCGTCGTTTCCTCAACAAAAGCATCCGCCCAAACCGCGTCGAGCAGTTCGTTTTTGGTTGCTGTGCGCCCGGCGCTGCGGACGAAATAAAACAGCAAATCGAACTGCTTCGGCTTGAGCGAAACGGGCTGGTTCGCAAACAACAAACGCCGCTCCGCCGCATCCAGACGAAATCCGTCGAAGCGATAAATCTCCCGTGTTTGTTGAAGTTGAGCGTCGTCCAAAAAAAATCCCAAAAAAAGAAATCAAAGCCTGTACAGCACTTTGCCTCAACCGCCCGTCTTGGGAAATATCTCAATGAAGAAGCGGATCAGGTCATTTTGAAACCGAAAAAAGATCGCAACGACACATTGTAATGTTTCGATTCCGGGTGTAATGTTTTTGCATTTTTTTGTCATATACAAATGAGAGACAAATTTTATTTGGATTCGACACAGGTTTTCATTTAATTTGATTCGGGCGAAAACGGCTTTCTAGGTGAACGGTAAAATAATCTGGACGCTCGAATTGACAGGTTGTTCTGCTTAGGTTACAAATTAATCGAATCAAATCAGTGCCGGCTCTTATAATAGGTCGTACATGCGGAAACCCAAATTAAATTTACCTGTTTAAATTATCGGGCTGGTTGCAGGGAATTGACTTTCTGCTCCCGGGGCGAGCGGCAACAAAAAAGCGCTTTTTTAAACGAACCGGCTATTCGCCCTTTATCAACTCGTTCGAGCAAAAAAGCATCTCTCAAATATTCACTGAGTTAACTGACGGGTTGATCAAATACTTTGCTCCGTAAGTCAATAGTTTTCAGCTTTCCGTCAAATGAAGCACGCGAAGATGCTTCCGTCTTAAATTATGACCTTTAAGACACTCTCTAAACGCAGAGCTGTAAAAATCTTGCAAAAAAATATTCAAGCTATGATAGTTTTCAGATTCTTTTGGGGCGTTATATAGGTAAAGGCTCAGTTCGGATAAAGGCACTCTCTTTTCCGAGAATACAAGCGGTAAACTGAAGATGAACAGGTTTGTGAGATGATTTTGCCCGCTTCAAATCATGAGCAGCACCGGTGCAGATGCACACCGATTCGTCAGAACCTTTCAGGACAATTACGGGAACACGCACACGATGGGCTTTTTTGAAGCGTTGCCGGCTTAGGACGGCTTTGAACGTTGGAGCTTCATATTCCTAAAGTTTTTGAGCCATTTCTCTTTAGATTTTGTATGTATGCAACAAAGCCATTGAGGATTATAAATGAAAGATACACATTTTAATGCAATCATTATCGGCTCAGGTTTTGGCGGTTCGGTTATGGCTTGCCGTTTGGCTGAAGCCGGTCTGAGCGTCTGTCTGCTCGAACGCGGTAAGGCTTATCCGCCCTTTTCTTTCCCGCGCTCGCCTTTTAAGGTGAGAAATAATTTCTGGGACCCAAGCGAGGGCTTGTATGGATTGTATGATGTGTGGTCGTTCAAAGGCTCGGGCGCGCTGGTTTCGAGCGGGCTGGGCGGCGGCTCGCTGATTTACGCGAACATTATCATCCGCAAGGACGAAAAGTGGTTTGTGAAAAACGACCACACGGAAGGCGGCTATGAAGATTGGGTCGTCACGCGCGAAGAGCTTGACCCGTATTACGACCGCGTGGACGAGATGATGAACGTGCAGAAATATCCGCGTCACCTTCCGCCATATGACAAGACGGCGAAAACCAAGGCGATGATTGACGCCGCCGAGAAATTAAAAAAGGAATGTCCGAATGAAGACATTCAATGGCTGCCTCTGAATCTGGCAGTGAGCTTCAGGCAGCGTCCGGCAGGCGACCCGGACAATCCCGACGACACAAATAATCCGCCCGTTGTCGGCGAGCCGATAATCGAGCCTAAAAATTATCATAAAAAGACGCGCTACACCTGCGTCCTGTGCGGCGAGTGTGATTTCGGCTGTAACACAGGCAGTAAAAACACACTCGATTATACGTATATCAGCGCGGCGGAGCGTCACGGCGCAATGATTAATCCGCTTTGCGAAGTGAAAAGTTTCGCTCCGCGAAGCAACGGTCAAGGATACGAAGTCACTTATGTAAAACACGACCCGGAGAAATGGGAAGAGGAACAATACTACAGCGAGAAACCGACGCCGCCTGAGCCGCAGACAATCACCTGCGACCGTTTAATAATTTCCGCCGGAACGTTCGGCAGCCCGTATCTGCTGTTCAAAAATCTCAAAAAGTTTCCGGGCATAGACAAAAATATACTCGGCTCTCGCTTCTGCGTAAACGGCGATTTGCTCTCGTTTATAGTTAAAAGTCAGGAAAAGAAAAACGGTAAGTGCGTGCCGCGTATTCTCGACCCGAATTTCGGTCCCGTTATCACCAGCGCGATTCGCCTGGGCGATACGCTTGACGGTTTAGGCAAGAAGGGACGCGGATTTTACGTCGAAGACGGCGGAAATCCTTATCTTTTTAGCTGGGGAGCGGAGCTGACGGGCTTTTTCAGTCTTCTGCGCCGCACCCTTCACTTTCTAAGATTGCGGGCAAAATATCGCCTCGGTCTCACCGGAGACGCCAACCTCGACGGCGAGATAGCGACTTTAATCGGCGACTGCGTGACTTCAAAGAGTTCGCTGCCTGTCCTAACGATGGGGCGCGACATTCCCAACGGCAGATTATCG
Organism: Pyrinomonadaceae bacterium; assembly: GCA_036388995.1. Classification (GTDB taxonomy): domain Bacteria; phylum Acidobacteriota; class Blastocatellia; order Pyrinomonadales; family Pyrinomonadaceae; genus JALZCH01. The sequence goes on from DASVQU010000049.1 coordinate 7,059, forward strand.
CTCGATGAAAAGGGCAAATACCTGGAATGCGACTGGCGAATCAAAAAATCGCAGGATTATTACAATCGCGTCATAAAAGTAGTTAAAGGCATTGCCGCCGCCTTAAATGCTGAATATATGGAAAATCCCTCATACGAGTATCTGCGTCAAGTCATCACGGCTCATCCGCTCGGCGGCTGTCCGATGGGGCGCGAAGAGGAGGCGGTTGTTGATTCCTACGGAGAAGTCTTTAATCATCCGGGACTCTACGTGATGGACGGCTCGATTATGCCCGGACCAGTCGGACCTAATCCTTCGATGACGATTGCGGCGATTTCCGAGCGCGCCGCCGAGCATATTAGTAGGCAGCATAAGGGAGCACAATAAACAAATGAATAATGGAAGCGACAATAAAAAGCGTTCACTGATTTTAGCGGGCGGCGGCATTAAGGTCGCTTTTCAAGCCGGAGCATTGCAGGTCTGGCTCGACGAAGCCAATCTGAAATTCGACCACGTTGATGGGGCGAGCGGCGGCGTTTTCAATCTGGCGATGATGTGTCAGGGCATGAACGGTTTACAGATTGCCGATAACTGGCGCAATCTGAATCCGCGCGCCGGAATCAGCTTTAACCCGTCGGCGTTCGTCAAACTGCTCTACGCTGAATCGCTGTTCACGCTCGACAATTACCGCGAGCACGTTTTTCCAGGCTGGGGATTGGATTGGGATAAAATTCGCGCAAGCAGTTTGAACGCGACTTTTAACGTTTTTAATTTCTCGCGCAAGGAAATCCAAATTATCGAACCGGCTGAGATGAACGAAGATATGTTTTGCGCCTGCGTTTCGCTGCCGATGTGGTTTCCGCCCGTGAAAATCAACGGCGAAACTTACATTGACCCGGTTTACCTGACCGACGCCAACATCGAAGAAGCGATTCGGCGCGGAGCTGACGAACTCTGGATTATCTGGACGGTCAGCGAAAAGGACGAATGGCAGCCGGGATTTGTCGCCACTTATTTCCAGACTATCGAAACGGCGGCGGTCGGTCGTTACCGTGAGGTTCTGAAACGCGTCGCCCAAAACAACGAAGCGATTGCCGGCGGCGGAAACGGCGAATTCGGTCGGCATATTGAAATCAAGGAATTGAAAGCCGATGTCGCGCTTCATTATCTAATTGATTTCAGTCAGGACAGGATGACCGAAGCAGTGAATCTCGGCGTAAAAAGAGCGCGCCAGTGGTGCGAGGAAAATGGTATTCCGTTTACGCCAACCTCGGAAGAATACCCGATTACCATTTACAGAGCGAATTCAAAACTGAGCTTTACCGAAGAGATGAAAGGCTTTTGCACGCTCGGCGAAACCGATTATCACGAAGGCTTCCGGCGAGGAAAGGAAGATAAAACGTCGATTATGTTTCACTTGACCATCACGGTCAACGGCGTCAACCGTTTTGTCACACATCCCGACCACGATACCAACGACATTGAAGGCTATATAGAATGCGACGCCTTAGGCGGACGTCTGCCCGTCGAAAAAGGCTGGTTCAATCTTTTTGTAGACGACGCCGATCCGTCGCGTAAAAAAATGCTCTATCGTCTTTTCTTCCGCGACCAGAATGGGATTCCGCTGACTTTAAGCGGTTTTAAAGACATCAGGGACGAGGAAGGTTTTGACCTCTGGGCGGATACGACGACGCTTTTCACCCGGATTCTGAGAGGACACGTTTCGCCTGCGGACGAGCAGAACGCCGAAATCGTAGCCGCCGGAATTATCCACATACACTTTTTCGATTTTCTCAAACAATTGACGACGTTTCGCGTTGATGCGCCGACAGTTTCCGACCGCGCTTCGGCAATGGCGCGTTTCGGAAGGCTTTTTATGGGCAAGCTCTGGGACGTTTATGCCCGCAACGTATTGACTTCGGGTCCATTTTAATCTGGAAGATTTAGAGGAACAATGAGATGAATCAGGACATCATTTTCGAGCCTTTGAGATTCCGCAATCTCGAAGTTAAGAATCGCATCTTCCGCTCAAATATCTCCGGCAAATTCGATTGCTATAACGGCATCGGCACACAAACGCGCATCAACTGGGAGAATAAGTTCGCCCGAGGCGGCGTCGGAGCAATTATTTCATCACACGTCCCGATCTCGATTCGGGGACGAATTCTGACGAATTACGCCGTTATTGACAGCGATGACAAGATTCCCTTCTGGCGCAAGGTCGGCGAGAACGTACATGAATACGACTGCAAATATATTATGCAGCTTAGTCACGGAGGACGCCAGCAGGATGTCGGCGGCATCGAAAACGCTTTCCATAAAGGATTAAGCTCAACCGGCAAAACCGATTCGTTTCATGGACTGCTGTGTCAGGCGATGACACGCGATGAAATCAAAATGGTTGTCCGGCAGTTCGCAGATGCCGCGCGCCGCGTCCGCGAAGCCGGGCTTGACGGCATTGAACTGCACGCCTGCAACGGCTATCTCATCAATCAATTTTTGAGTTCGGGCATCAACGACCGCAAGGACGAATATGGCGGGTCGCTGGAAAACCGGACGCGCTTTCTGCTTGAGATAATGGCGGCGGTGCGCAAAGAGGTAGGGGATGATTTTCATTTTCAGGTAAAAATCAGCGCCGTTGACCACAACAACGCACTCGCCTTCTGGGAGAAAAAAGGCAATACTCTCGAAGATTCCATTCAGGTTTGCAAATGGGTTGAAGAAGCCGGAGCGGATGCGCTTCATATCTCGATGGGAAGCACTTTTCCGCATCCTCTGAACCCGCCGGGCGGATTTCCGTTGGAACACGGCGCGCGTACTTACGGCGTTATGATTCCGAGCGGTGTCTATACGTTTCGCAATTTTTTGCTCTTTCGCTACCGACCGTTAAGACCGATTTTTAATTTCCTCTGGAATCGCACCAAGCCGGACATAATAGAAGGCATTAATGTTGATGAAGCGTATGAAATCAAGAAGCAGGTCAAAATTCCCGTGCTCTGCACCGGCGGATTTCAAACGGCGTCATATATTCGCAAGGTCATCACGGACGGCTACTGCGACGGCGTAGCCATTGCCCGTCCGCTCGTAGCCAACAACGACCTCGTCAAAATATTTGCAGCAGGAAAAGATTTGCCCGATAAGCCTTGTACTTATTGCAATAAGTGTCTCGTTCATGCCATTTCAGACCCGCTTGGCTGTTATGAGCTGTCACGTTACGACGGCGATTATGAACGGATGATAAGCGAGATTATGAGCGTCTTTACGGAGATGGATAGCAATGGAGCAAAGCTATAAATTCCGGCAAGCGATTCAACAAGCCGGTGCTTTGCCGATTGCCGGGTTACAAAAATAAAGGACATATCCTTTTATGATTAATCATGACCCTGAAACAGTAGTCGAGATAGCTGAGCGAAAAAGAAACGAAAAGATTCTTCTCGTCATAATCGTTTTGTTGGCGCTCTTTGCGACGTACCTTTTCTGGAAATACGTGCCGGACGCGGCGGTTGATTACGCCGACATTAACGAGCACTTTAAGTACGGCTCAATCGGCAGCGAGCCGGTCAACGGTCTTCCATACTGGGTCTGGAAAGTTTTGCCCGATATGTTTCCGGAAAAGCTGCCCGTGCCGGGTAAAGGCTACGAGGCTTTCGGGCTGATTCAGGAGCCGGACCGGGAAACTCCGATAGGCTTTTCCGTCCGTCGCGTTTATATTGACCGCGTCGGGATGAATTGCGCCCTTTGCCACACCGGCACCGTCAGAGAAACGCCGCAAAGTCAGGCGCGCATCATCTCAGGAATGCCCGCCAACAAACTCGACCTTCAGGGCTACGCCCGCTTTCTCTACGCCTGCGCGAAAGACCCGCGCTTTACCGCCGATAATGTGATTCAGGCTATAGAGCGCCGGAAATATCTCAACCCGGTGGAAAAAATAATTTATCGCGAAGCTGTCTGGCGCACGCGCGACGCGCTGGTCGCGCAGGCTGATAAATTGTCGTTTATGGACAGCCGACCGAATTGGGGTCCGGGTCGGGTCGATACTTTCAATCCTTATAAAGTCCTGCAATTCAATTTTCCGATGGATAACGACCACACGGTCGGAACTGCCGACCTGCCCGTCATCTGGAATCAACGACCGCGCGAAGGAATGCAGCTTCACTGGGACGGCAACAATACATCTGTCTTAGAGCGAAATAAGAGCGCCGCGCTCGGCGCGGGCGTGACACCGACGTCCATTGATATAAAACGGTTGAGACGGATTGAAGATTGGCTATGGGATTTTTCGCCGCCGCGTTATCCATATCCGGTTAATGAAGAACTGGCGGCGAAAGGCGAGCCTGTATACAAACAAAACTGTGCAAGCTGCCACGCCTTCGACGGAGCTAATGTCGGTAAGGTCGTTCCCATCGAGGAAATCGGCACCGACCGCTCGCGGCTCGATTCTTACACATACGAATTGCTGGAAAATCAGAATACTCTCTACACGGGCTATCCCTGGCGTTTCTCGCACTTTAGCAAGACAAACGGATACGCCAATATGCCTCTGGACGGCGTCTGGCTGCGCGCGCCGTTTTTGCACAACGGTTCAGTCCCGACGCTGGCAGATTTGCTCGAACCCGTCGAGAACCGACCGAAAGAGTTTTATCGCGGCTATGACGTTTTTGACCAGCTTAAATTAGGGTTTATTACGGATGTAAAAGAAGAAAACGGTTTCAAGTTTTTCCATTTTGATACGAAACAGCCCGGCAATGCTAATACAGGGCATCTTTACGGCACGACTCTTTCGGCAGATGAAAAAAAAGCGCTGATTGAATATATAAAAAAGCTTTAAAACGTGCCTCTTGCGCATGAGGAAAGGAGATACAAATGAATTTTGAGCCTGTGACGAACAAGTATGCAATTTGGTTTGGACGGGTGGTTTGGCTGGGCATCATCGTCAATTTCTGTTTAATAATTCCGTCATTGCTGATGCCTCAGCGCGTGCTTTCCTTTTTTAACCTGGAGCCGACCAACACCGTGATATGGGTTCGCTTTGCCGTCTATCTGCTGGCGCTGCTCACTCTTTTTTATATTCCGGCGGCGATAAATCCGTATCAGTATCGAGCCAATGCGTATCTCGCTATATTTTCGCGCTTTGCGGGGACGGTTTTCTTTTTCGCGGCGGTTTTGTTTTTCGGTTACGGTCGGGAATATGTTCCCTTCGGAATCCTGGACTTCGTCTTCGGCTTGCCAGAAGCGATTCTTTTATATCTCGCATTCCGCACCGAAAAATGGGCATAGGCGCGGAATGGAAAGGTGGATCCGGTAATTATGAGAAGAGCCAAAAAAAGATTTCTTATCAAACTCGCCGCCGTCGCAGTTCTATTGGTCGGAGCGCTGGGATTTACCGCCTGGTACTACCTTTTTCGCGAAGTGCCGACTTATTACGCTTCAGCAGAAGACAATTTTAAATACGGCTCGCTCGGCAACGAGCAGACCGACGGCATTCCGTACTGGATTTGGCTGGTGCTGCCGCGAATGTTTCCCGAAAAGCTGCCGGGGGCGGGCGGTTACGCTTCGCTGGGCGTGGTCTGGGAAGAAGGAAAGGAAATGCCCGTCGGGCTTTCCAAAAAAACCATCGGTTTCGACCGCGTCGCCATCAACTGCGCGTTCTGTCACGCGGCGACTTATCGCGCCGCGCCCGGCGATAAACCGATTATCGTCACCGCCGGACCGTCGCATCAATTCAATCCGCAAGCTTACGTTCGTTTTCTCTACGCCTGTGCCGACGACCCGCGTTTCAATGCTGACAATATAATGAACGAGATCAGCATTATTTATAACCTCTCGCCCGTCGAGAAAGCGCTTTATCGCTACGTCCTGATTCCGCAAACCAAAAAGACTCTGCTCGAACAAAAAGCGCAGTTCGCGTGGATGGATTCCAGACCGGATTGGGGGCGGGGGCGAATTGACCCGTTCAATCCAATCAAGTTCGGCATTCTCAAACAGCCGTTGGACGAGACTATCGGCAATTCGGATATGGTTCCGCTCTGGAATCAGCAGGCTCGAAAAGGTATGTCTCTGCATTGGGACGGTCTCAATGCTTCTGAACATGAAGTGGTTTTGAGTTCCGCCATCGGCGACGGCGCGACCAGAAAATATATCGAGCGCGAAAATCTCCAGCGTATGCAGGACTGGATTATGACCCTGCCGCCCCCGAAATATCCTTTTGCCATAAATCAGGAATTAGCCGCCAAAGGAAGCGAAATCTATAAACAGGATTGTGCTTCCTGTCACGCTTTCGGCGGAGAGAATACGGGCAAAGTTATCCCGGTCGAAACTCTCGGAACGGATCGCCACCGCCTCGATATGTGGACACAAGACGCGGCGACTGCCTACAACAATTATCAGGATGACTACAATTGGGGTTTTAAGGACTTTCGTAAAACCGACGGATATGTCGCCGTGCCTCTTGACGGTTTATGGCTCCGCGCGCCGTATCTGCATAACGGCTCTGTTCCTTCATTGGCTGATCTGCTGGAGATTCCCGACAACAGACCGAAGCTTTTCTGGCGCGGTTACGACGTTTACGACCAGGAGAAAGTAGGGTTTATAACCAGCGAAGCCGAGGCTGGAAGATTAGGCTCCAGATATGATACCGGCGCGCCCGGAAATTCTAACGCCGGGCATCTGTGGGGAACAAATCTTTCGGCGGACGAGAAAAAAGCGTTGATCGAATTTCTTAAGACTTTGTAGTTCAATTTTTTACATAAAAACATAACACGATTGTTATGCCGGAGGTCAAATAATGATTAGTTCGAGATTTAGAACTTTTATGTACATCTTTTTAGCCTTTTTGGTTATTTTGGATGTCGTTCTTTCAGCCACCTGTCTTCTTTATCCTGAGAAGTGGTTCCAGATTTTTCACAATGCACCTTATATTGACCCGCAGGGATTGCTCAAACGAACCGGCGCGGTCTGGGTAGCCTTCTCTCTGCTCCAGCTTATTGCTTTCTTCCGTTGGGAAAAGTCTCCGTGGTGGCTGGTGCTGATTGCGGGCGTGCGCCTGACCGAGCTTTTCTCTGACTGGACTTATATGTATGTAGCGCAGAGCATGACGACCTGGGGAAAAATCGGGCTTTTCATCGCTCCGCCGGGAAATCTCGTATTCGGCTGGTTTCTCATCTGGGCGTATTTAAAAATCATACGAAGCAAAGCGTGCTGAAGCTTATGCCTAAACAGATAGGATGAGCAATAAATTACAAAACGATTTGAAATCGGCAAGGAATTAACCCAATGAAAGAAATATACGATGTAGTAGTAATCGGTTCGGGTTTCGGCGGAGCGGTGACGGCTTGCCGTTTAGCTCAGTCAGGTCGCTCGGTCTGCATTCTGGAAAGGGGAAAGCGCTGGGATAAAAAAGAATTTCCCCGAACAATCGGACAAGTATCACACGCATTTTGGAGTAAGAAGGATTACGGCTTGCTTGATTACCGGATTTTTAAAAAAATTGATGTGATTCAGGCAAGCGGCGTCGGCGGCGGCTCGCTGGTTTATTTCAACGTCCACAAGCGCGCGCGCAAGGAAATATTCGAGCAGCCGGAATGGGCAGAGGGAATTAAGCGCGACACGCTCGATCCTTATTATGACAAAGCAAAAGAAATGCTCGATGCCAAGCCGCTTGATGTAATCGGAAGCCCTAACCTACCGGGAAGAACCAAAGCTCTTTTCAGCGCAGCTCAAGGCTTAGGCGGAAAACCGGAGATTGTAGATATTGCCGTTTATACGGGCGAGCCGAGGCTGAATCCTCATAGCGGACTGCCGCAGGAAGGCTGTATTTACTGCGGTAATTGTATGCTCGGCTGTCACGTGCACGCGAAAAATACGCTTGATTTAAATTATATTCCGGTCGCGGAAAAAAACGGCGCGGAAGTTTATCCGCTGCACAGCGTTTTTAAAATCGAATCGTTAAAGAACGCCGAAACGACGGGTTATCGCGTTTATTTCAAGAATTTCCACCCGGAAATCAAAGGTGAGTTTGTCGAGGGTTCGGTGTCCGGTCGAAAAGTCATAATATCAGCCGGAAGTCTCGGCTCGACCGAGCTTTTGCTGCAATGCCGCGACGCTCATAAAACTCTGCCGAATGTCAGCCCGATGCTTGGGAAAAGATTTTCCGGTAACGGCGATTTCCTGCTTGCCGGAACTTTCGAGACTAATCAGGACGTTAATCCCGGATACGGACCGAGCATTACCGCCGGATTCGACTGCTCGACCGAATCAAATAAAATTTATATTGAAGACCTCGGCTATCCCGACTCGTTTCTATGGTATCTGGAAAGCGCGCTGCCGCTGCCGGGACGCTGGCAAAATCTCAAAATGTTTCTCAGAATGTATATCCTGCGAACCCTCGGATTCAGCAAAGCGTCCGCTTACAGCGTCGGGATGGATAAACTTTTTCTGGGAGGCGTGACGACAAGATATTTACCGTATCTCGGAATGGGGACGGATGCCGCGGACGGTGAAATAAAGCTAAGCGGCGATAGCATAGATATTAACTGGAATCATCGCCGCAGTAAGGAAATGTTCAGAGAAATGGAAAACGTGCTTAGAGAGCTTAGCAATAAACTCGACGGTTGTTATAAATCAAGCCCGTTATGGACGTTTCCCGTTAAAAAGCTTTTGACGGCGCATCCTTTGGGCGGATGCGTGATGGGGAAAAGTCCGGCGGACGGCGTAGTGAATGAATTCGGAGAGGTTTGGAATTATCCAAACCTTTACGTTGCCGACGGCTCCATTATTCCCACTGCTCTGGCTATCAATCCTTCGGCAACAATATGTGCATTATCGGAGAGAATAGCCGACCATATTATTACTGCCAATGCTTCCGTATAAGACGGAATTTACTTAACGTGAGTTCGGGATAAAAGTTGTTGGAAATTAAAGAGTGACCTTAAAACAGGATTTTCTTTGCGCTCTTTGCGGTAAAAAAAATCGGCGGAATTAACCGCAAAGAACGCAAAGGTTTTACGCAAAGAACGCAAAGAGTTCAAGTTATTAAACTTTTATTGTTTCCTTACAGCGCATTCGAACGCATTTTTCTCCGGTTTAACTTGTATGTTCAGGACGTTAAATATGACGGCGGCGGGAAAATTCTAATGGAGAAAAAATTCTAGGTCGAAAAGTGAATCGAAACAAAAGTATTTTCCACTCAAACCAAAAACGGAAGAGGGCTTTAAAGAACCCGTTTCCTGGCTCGGCGGGCGCGAATTAATAGCGAGCCTCAAGGGAACGCTTATTTACTCAATCTATGGTGAAAGCATCGACCCGCGCCCGTGGATGAGGAAAAGGATAAGCTCACGGTTTACGTTATCGGATTTGATGATGCTGAAATCGAATTAGACAAACTAGAACCAAGACTCGTCGATAAATTTGAATTGAAAAGCACATCATTAGGCTGAGCCGTTTATCGCACAACGACAAGAAAAATTAAAGATTGCAGCAAATTTCAAAACCCATCGACTTCCGATGCTTCGAGGCAAGCTAATAGTGTTTAAAATTACTTATCAAAACTTTAATATAGAAATAAACAGTACCGATAAAGAAAAATATTCGGTTTCGATTGACAGTCCCGCCGGTCAATCTGTGTCTCACTTTGACAAGTCGGAGTTGCTGTTTGACGAATGCACCAGCGATTCCGAACAAGTGTCGAACGCCGCGACAGAAGCCAATCGTCATATCATTTTCAATAAAGATTCGAACGGTAGAAAGGAAAAGGTTTCAATGCCTTTATCACTCCGGCAGGCTAAATGTGTCGGCAAAAAGCTGTTCAACGCTGTCTTCAAAGGCGAAGTTTACACTCTACTGGAATTAAGTATTGCAAAAGTACGTCGCGAAAGCAGTCGCCTGCGGCTGCGTTTCAAACTGACGGGCGTTCCCGAGCTTAGCGTCCTGCCCTGGGAATATTTATACAACGAACAAAAAAATCATTTTTACGTTCACAGCGTCGAAACTCCGATTGTGCGTTTTTTAAATAAGCCGGATGAAATTGAAAATTTACTGGCGAATACTCCGCTTCGCATTTTAGTAATTATATCCAATCCGGCAAATACCGGGCTTCTTAATGTAGAAGAAGAATGGAAAGATTTAAAAGAGGCTTTTAAAGACCTTGAAGAGAAAAATCTGGTCGAGATTGAGCGATTGGAAAGAGCCACTCTTGAGGCATTGGATAATAAGCTTTCGTTTCAACCGCCTGATGAGCCTTATCATATTCTTCATTATATCGGGCACAGCGAGTTTGATAAAAACAGCGGCGTCGGAAGATTGTTGTTTCAAAATGACGAAGGTAATGCTCATCCGCTCAGCGCAGAATGGTTAGCTAATACTCTGAATAATTACCGAACAATTCGTCTGGTTATTCTCAATTCCTGTGAAGGAGCGAGCATTTCCGCCACTGATTCGTACGCCGGAACGGCACAGCATCTATTGCGGCAAGCCAATATTCCGGCGGTTATCGCCATGCAGTACGAGATAACGGATAAAGCCGCGCTCAAATTTTCAAAGCGGTTTTATAATATGCTGGCTAACGGTCAGCCGATAGACGGAGCACTTTCGCAAGCGAGGATGGCAATCTACGCTCAGGAAAATGAAACGGAATGGGCTGTTCCCGTTCTTTATATGCGTTCTGAGAGCGGAGATATAGTAAATTACTCGCAGTCCGACAACAATCAGGCGTCCGTTATCGTTAAGCCGCAAATAAATCCTTCTAAGTGGGACAAACATTTTGAAGCGGTGGTCAATGCCATTCTTCTAAGAAAGATTGTTCCGTTTATCGGTTTGGACGTAAATCTTTACGGTCGTCAGGAAAAAGATGACTGGCAGCCGGGCGATTCGTTGCCGGGCAGCCGCGAGCTTGCCAAATATTTAGCACAGTCTTTCGGCTATCCGCTCAGCGAAATCCCCGATTTGATTTCAGTTTCACAATATGCCGTGGTTAACGAAAAGGGGAAAATGGGAAGGCTTCACGACTGCTTTTCAGATATTTTTAATCGTCAATACGAGCCGACTCCGCTGCATAAATTATTAGCTGAGATTCCGCAGATAGTGCAAAGCAAAAAACCGGCGACGAGCGGCGATTATTTGCAGCGTTTCATTATTACGACGAGCAATTACGATAATATTCTCGAAAACTTGTTTAGACACAACAATTCGGTTTTCCACGTCGTAACCTATATTACAAACGGGAAACAAAGCGGAAGATTTTATCACACCAAGTTTTCCGGTTCGGAAGTCGTTCTTCCGCTAACGCCAATCAAAGAGCCGGTCAGCTACTCTGCCTTAACCGATAATGACCCGATAATTCTTAAACTGCCCGGAACGGTAGAAGCCGACGAGCAGCGCTTTGCGATTACCGAAGACCATTATTCCGATTACCTGACTTACAGGGATTTATCAGGGCTTTTGCCGCGTCAGGTCAAAGGCAAGCTGAAAAGCAGTCACCATTTATTTCTCGGCTCGTCCCTGCGCAACTGGCATTTACGCGCGCTGCTTTATCGCGTCTGGGAAGGTCGCGAGCCGAGTTATGCATCATGGGCGGTTCATCCAAACCCGCCGCCGATTGACAGTAAATTTTGGGAAGCCTCAGACGTAGAAGTAGTAGACGAAAACTTTGACAGTTACATTAACGAGTTACGCAACCGTTTACTTAATGCATAGAAAGTAGAGAAAAATTATGAGCGATAGTCATCCGACTTCCGAATCGCCGTATGTCGGATTAGTGCCTTTTTCAGAAGGAGATGCGCAATTTTTTTTCGGACGCGAAAAAGAGCGGGATACAATTATAGAAAATCTGCGCGCCTCGCGATTAACGCTGCTTTACGGCACAAGCGGCGTCGGGAAAAGCTCCGTTCTGAATGCCGGAGTAGCAGACAGCCTGAACCAACTGGCTCACCGCACGCTGGAAGAACGCGGAATGCCGGAATTTGCCCTTGTGATATTCAGCGATTGGAGCGACGACCCAATCGCCCGATTTATGCAAAGCGTGCAAAAAGCCGTTGCGAAAGCCTTAGAGGTAGAAACGCTTGAAGCCGTGCCTGATTCGGGCGATATGGTCGAGATGCTTAGAACGTGGTCGGAGCGCTTCGGGCTTGAGTTGTTGATTATCCTTGACCAGTTTGAAGAATATTTTAACTATATCTCAAATGAAAAAGCCGAAAACAGTTTTGCCGCTCAACTGCCGCGCGCAATTAACGATTTAAATTTGCGTGCCAAGTTTCTTATTTCCCTGCGTGAAGATTCATTGGCAAAACTAGACCGTTTCAAACCAGAGATTCCTTATATTTTTGATAATACTTACCGCCTTGAACATATGAACGCCAAGGCGGCTCGCGACGCGATTAAGAAACCGCTCGATGTTTATAACGAAATCTACGTTACCGGCGAAAACGAAGAAAAATATAGCATTGAACCCGCGCTAATTGACGAAATCATCGTTCAATTGACAAACCCGGAAAACGCTTCTATTTCAGAAGGTCAGAACGAATCGTTTCTCAATGCGAGCGCAACGCCTATCGAGGCTCCTTATCTTCAACTAGTGATGACACGTTTATGGGAAAAGGAGCAAAGCGAAAAATCGCGCGTTCTGCGTCTTGATACTTTACGCTCTCTGGAAGGATTGAAAAATATTGTCCAAACCTATCTTAACAGCGCAATGAATAATTTGCCGCAGGACCAGAGCGACATAGCCGCTGGCATTTTCAAGTATCTGGTAACACCGTCAGGAACCAAGATAGCGTACACCGAAGCCGACCTCGCCGAAAGTGCCGACGTGAAATTGGACAAACTTTCTCCGGTTCTCGAAATGCTTAATCATTCCCGCATCTTGCGATTGGTTGATCCTCCGCTTAATCGCCCGAACGAGTCGCGTTACGAAGTGTTCCACGACGTTCTGGCGAAAGCCATCTTAAAGTGGCGAAGCGAATATATCCAAAGAAGAAAGCTCGAAGACGACGCGCGAAAACGGAAAGCGGATGAGAACGCAAAGCTTTTGCGTTACGGACTTGTTGGCGCAGGCGTTGTGCTTTTGCTTTTATCAGGACTGACTATCTTCGCGGTTAGTCAAATGATGGATGCTAAACTCAAACATGAGATAGCCATAAAAAAACAAATCGAAGCTCAAGAGCAAAAAAAACTAGCCCTGGAAAAACAAATCGAAGCCGAAGAACAAAAAACTCTAGCCCAAGAACAACAAGAGGAAGCTGAAAAACAAGGAAAAGAAGCCGAGAAACAAAGAAAAGAAGCCGAAGAACAACAAGAGGAAGCCGTCAAACAGCGAGAAATAGCCGAAGAACAAAAAAAGATTGCCGAAGAACAAAAAAACATCGCTGATGAAGAACGAAAGGAAGCCGTAAAACAAAAAAACATCGCTGAAGAGGAACGAGAACGAGCCAGAGAGCAAGCAAAAATCGTTGAGTCTCAACGAGCAGAGGTTGTAAAAGCAAAGGGAGAGTTAGAAGTAAAAAACAAAGACTTGGAAGAAGCTGTATATAAACAAAAAGAAGCAGCCGATAAAATTAAAGCTCAGGTAATAGTTATAGAACAGAAAAAGGATGAGGCGGAGAAGTTTGCCAAAATTGCTCAAGACAATGCATCAAAAGCAAAACAAAATGAAGAAAATGCAAAAGCAAAAGAAGCAGAAGCAAAACTGGCACAAGCCGAAACACAGAAACAGTTAGAAGAAGTAAAAAAACTTACCAATGTATTTCAGGAAATAAATAATGATACTTCGTTAAACGAGGAGTGCCGCGATAAAGTAGTGGGTATACTTCAAAGACTTGGCGAAGACCCTTCTAATTTGACGCCTCAAACTAATTCTAACGCCAGCAAAAAATGGACAAATGGAAAAACCCTTCATATCAAATTTATGGAGAGAAATCCCAAAATTGAGAGCAAGCTTGAAGAAATTGCTCATGAATGGGAGAAGTATGCCAATTTGAAATTTGTTTTTGGTTCTTCACCGACAGCGGAAATTCGTATTTCTTTCAATAATGTCGGCTCCTGGTCTTATGTCGGTACTGATGCTCTGGGAATTCCACAAAATATGCCAACTATGAGTTTTGGTATTTTAAAGTTACTAAATCCCGATAGTGATGAATTCAGAAGAACGGTTCTGCATGAATTTGGACACGTACTTGGCTTGGTTGAAGAACATACGCTGCCGAGTGCTGGTATTCAGTGGAATAAATCTGCCGTTTATAAGGCTTACGGTAATAACCGCCAGTGGGTTGATAATTATTTCTTTAGAAAACATTCGATAAATTATCGTCCGTTTGACCGCAACTCGATTATGATTCCGATTGCTATTCCGAAAGAATGGCTTATCGGCGACAGTTTCAAACCGATAACAGAACCAAATTCAAATTTGTCGGAAAGCGATAAGGAAATCGCCCGGCAATGGTATCCGCGAAATTAAGGCATCAATATATTTTGACATCGCCGGTGCAGGCGACCGCCAATGATAGTTTTTCGAAAGGAATGGTGCGTTAATTTATATAAGAGCCGTATAACAAGATTAAAGCGGCAAATATTTTTCGTTAACAGAGGAATTAATTATGACCACAAATACACGCCCGAATTTGTTTGCATTGCTCGTCGGCATTGACCGTTATTCACAAGTGCCGCTGCCGGACGGTAGTTTTTACCCGCATCTGGGCGGTTGTGTCCGCGACATCAATCACGTCGAGCAAATGCTGCGCAGCCGTCTAAATTTAACGGACGAGCAAATCACAAAATTAACATCGAGTAATTCAAAAAACGGTCAGCCGGTTGAATCGGCGGCGCAGCTTCCGACTTATGAAAATTTGGTCGCGGCGTTTAAGAACGTAACCGGCAAAGCGCAACCCGGCGATCAGGTTTACATCCATTATTCCGGGCACGGCGGACGCTCCACGACGATGTTCCAGGAATTAAAAGGCGCAAACGGATTAGATGAATCGCTTGTGCCGTGCGATGTCGGCGAGAACGGCGCGTGTTATTTGCGCGACATCGAAATGGCTTATCTGCTCAAGACGATGTCCGACAAAGGCTTAATCGTAACGATGGTTCTCGATAGCTGTCACTCCGGCGGCGCAACGCGCGGCAACGGAGGCGGGGCTGTCAGGGGCATTTCCAATATTGACACGACACCGCCGCCGAAAGAGAGCGCAGTTGCCGGTAAGGAGGAAATGATTAAAGCCTTTCGAGAAATGCCGCCCGCCGCGACACGCAGCGTTAATGCCTCGGTGAGCGGCTGGCGATTGCCGACTCCGAAAAATTTTGTCCTGCTTGCAGCCTGCCGAGCCAACGAACTGGCAAATGAATACGCATTTGACGGTAAAGAGCGCAATGGAGCGTTGACTTATTGGATGCTCGACGCGCTCAAACAAATCGGCGAAGGCTTCACTTACAAAATGCTCTACAACCGCATTGTTGCGAGAGTCCATGCCAAGTTTGTCGACCAGACTCCGCAAATTGAAGGCGACGGCAATCGCGAAATTTTCGGCGGCGATAAATTGGCGACATCTGCCGCCGTCAACGTGATTAAAGTTGATTTACCGAATAAGCGCGTGCAGTTGAGCACCGGGCAGGCGCAAGGCGTCGGCAAGGGCGCGCAGTTTGCCGTTTATGCGGCGAACGTGACTGATTTTACTGATCTGACGCGGCGTCTTGCCGTTATCGAGATTGATAATCCGGGCACGACCGATTCCTGGGCGAATATTGTTACAGACAATCGTGCGAGCGAAATTCAAGAAGGCGCGCAAGCCGTACTGCTCGGCATTGGAATTCGGCTGCGCGGGCGCGTTCGGCTCGTGAAACAGAAAAATGTGTTTGATGAAGCGGCGCAGGACAACGGGTTAGAGAAATTACGCTCCGTCATCACGCAGACCGAAGGCGATACGGCTGCCAGCGAGAAATGGATACGTCTTTCGGCTGACGGCGAGGAAGCCGATTTTCAGGTTGCGATAAATTTTCGCGGCGAATATGAAATCTGGGATGCAAACGGCAGAACGCTGCCCAATCTTCGTCCGGCTTTAAGCATCAGCGACGACGGCGCGGCGCCGCAAGTCGCCCAACGGCTTGTGCATCTGACGAAATATCGAAATGCGCGTTTGATTGATAACACAGACCCGACTTCGCCGCTGGCGCGCAAAATTGTCGCCGAACTGGGAAAATTAACCGACCCGAATAATAGAGCTAGCTTTCAACCGCTTGGCTCGCCGGCGCGCCCGCTGTCGGTCGGCGAGGAAGCCTGCCTGCGCGTGACAAATCTTTCAAACACTCCGGTAAATATTGCCATCATGGATTTAGAGCCTGATTGGGGCATCACGCAAGCCTTTCCGTCGCCGGACACCGGACAGGATTACGAATTGCTCGAACCAGGCACGGACAATGCGTTGATGCTGCCGATGGGAGCATGGCTTCCAGATGATTATCAGGAAGGCGTGGATACGCTTAAGGTTTTCGCCACGATTGAAGGCACAAGTTTTCACTGGCTCGAAATGCCGGCGCTTGACCAGCCGCCCGCCGCGCCGAAAGGAACTCGTAATATGGGCGACGCGCTCGAACAATTGATGTCGGCTTTAGCCGCGCCAAAGCTGACGCGCCAGATGGTTAATCTTTCGGCACCGAAAGGCAGAAGCTGGACGACGACGGAAGTTGAAGTCCGCGTCCGGCGTCCGACTATTGCACACGTTCACGATCCTGCGCTTTCGCTTTTACAGGCGGCGTTCGATGAAGTTATCTCCAAAAAGGACGGCGCGCCGAAAACGCGCAGCATCAACGGTCGCGAAGAGACAGTTAAACGCCCTGAATTAAGTCATCCGATTATTAAAGAAATCAGTCAATATTGCGTGGCAATCGCTCAAAATCAAGTAACCGAAGAAGAATTGCTTTCGTTTGATAAAACGGCTTTGGACGAGGCGCAGCAACGCGGCATCGTCGATACCGTCAAATACTGTGCGAGTATGGCTGCGGGTATGGCGCGCGAATGGTTTAAATCGAAAGTCTCAGGCGACGACGCCAAATACAATGAGTATAGAGCGGCGCTGAACGCAAAATTCGGCGATTGTGACCCCAATTATAAAGATGCGATGCTTCAGTATCTCAATTATCTGAGAACCGGCGGTCACACTCCGTATCGCACATATGTAGACCTGGACAATTACGTGATTGACGGACGCCTGCCTGATAATGCCGTTGTCGGCGTTGTTGCGGATTGGGCGACGGGCGAACCGGAAGCGATTGAAGTTCTGCGGCAAATCAGAGGTCACAACCCGCACGTCGCCATTCATCTGGGCGATATTTATTATGCGGGAACGGAACACGAGGTCGAAAATTATTTCTACCAGCCGTGGAAAAATATTCTTGAGCCTGAAAATAACGGCGTTTTGTCGCTGGCTTTGCCCGGCAATCACGATCTTTACGCAGGCGGCAAGCCGTATTACGATTTGCTCGACAAACTCGCCGCTCTCAACGGCTCGGACAAAAAAATGGCAAGTTATTTTTGCGTGCGCAACGAGCATTGGCAGCTTATCGGACTTGACACGGCGCTGCACGACCGGCTTGGCGGAGGACCGACCTATCTCGAAGACAGCGAGGTTGAATGGTTAAAAGACAAAATTCAAAACTCCGGCAACAGACGCACAATCCTGTTTTCACATCATCAACTGTTTTCAGCAAATGACCAATTTGACGGCAAGAGTTACAACGAGCGTCTCTATAACCAGCTCGCGCCGATTGTGCCGCAGGTCGATTTGTGGCTCTGGGGACACGAGCACGATTTGGTCATTTTCGGCGAATATATGAATCTGAAGCGCGGGCGGTGCATCGGCGGCAGCGCCTTTCCGGTCGGCAATTTCGAGATGCCGACCGAACGCGTTAATCCGGATGTGCCCTACAATCAACAAGTCCAGTTAAGCAAGGGCAGCGCTTTTTACCAGCATTGCTATACGGTTTTGAAACTCGACGGGGCAAACGCGACCGTTTTCTATTATGAAGACCGTGACGGCGGTAAGGTGCTCTTTCAAGAAACCCTGTGATAAGAGCAGTTTAATTAGGGGGAGTATTGATGAAGAAATACGAAGATTTCGAGATTGTCGTAGAAAAGGTCGGCGGTGCGGACATTTACGCAGTAAATGTCCGTCAGGCGTGCGGTGGAAAAAAAGGCGACGCAAGCGCCAGCTTCACCCTTGAGGAAATTAACAGCACGTCCGGCACCGCAGGCGAAAACGGCAATAATAATTCTCAGCCGCCGACCCGTCACGTTATTCTTTCAGGAGGACAGGAAAAAAAACTTACTCTGTTGCGCACCGGCTCGTTATCCAAAGAGCTGGCGACGAAAGTCGGCGTTCGGCTGTCACAGGCTTTGTTCCGAAATGAAGTATTAGAGCTTTGGGGCGATTGTAAAGGCTACAGTAAATCCGTGAACGCCGCCCTGCGAATTCGGCTTGACCTGACGCGCGCGCCGGAACTGGCGGCGCTGCC
>DASVQU010000050.1:0-57399 GCA_036388995.1 Pyrinomonadaceae bacterium
AAAAGAAAACGTCGAAAAATTCGGCGCGGATAAAATTGTGCTGCTGCAAAAAGACAACGAAACGATGGCGCTTTTCCGCGCAAAATGGACTCCGACCGCTTTGCTCGTCAACGCCGACGGCACAATCGGCAGCCGTTTAACGACGGGCGACGCGGCGATTCGCGCGCTTGTGCAATCCATTCGACCGAATTTGTCTAACGGTCACGTTCCGAAGAGCTTTTTAATCGGACAAAACGGCTCAAAGCTCGGAGAACCCGCGCCCGAATTTGCTCTGCAAAACCTGGACGGAAAACAAGTAAAGCTGGAAGATTTTCGCGGCAAAAAAACGCTGCTTTTGTTTTGGGGACCGGGCTGCGGTTTTTGTCAGGCGATGCTCCCGGATTTGCAGAAATGGGAACGGCAAAACGACCGAACCGTCGAATTGCTCGTGGTTTCGCGCGGCGAAGTTGAGACAAATCGGAAGCAAAATCTAAAATCCCCGATCTTGCTTGAAAAGGCGATGGAAATCCAAAATCTGTTCGGCGCGAACGGGACGCCGAACGGCGTAATAATTGATGAAGAAGGAAAAATCGCTTCGGAAGTCGCAATCGGCGCGGAAAACGTTTTCGCATTGGTTGGAGAATATAAAAAATAAACCGTCCGCTTCGCGACACAGAGAGTTTTTATTGTTTTTTCATCTCTGTGTCGCTGTGTCTGTGTGGTGAAATTTGTGACTGATAAAGCAATTGATTGGCAGGTTGTAGCGCAAGAGGGAAATGCGCGAGCCGGGATTTTAAGAACTCGTCGTTCGATTATTGAAACGCCGGTTTTTATGCCGGTCGGGACGCAGGGAACCGTTAAGGGGATTCGTTTTGAAGCGCTTGAAAACGAGCTTGATGCGCAGATAATTTTGGGAAACACTTATCATCTCTGGCTGCGTCCCGGAACTGATATTCTGCGCGCCGTCGGCGGTTTGCATAAATTTAACTCCTGGAATCGCTCGATTTTGACCGATTCCGGCGGATTCCAGGTTTTTTCTCTCACGGATTTAAGAAAATTAAAAGAAGAAGGCGTCGAGTTTCGCTCGCACATTGACGGCAGCCTCAGGTTTTTATCGCCGGAAATCTCGATGGAAATTCAAGCCGCGCTCGGTTCAGAAATCGTGATGGTTTTGGACGAATGCCCGCCGGGACAATCTGATTTCGATTTTGCAAGAAAAAGTCTGGAAATGACGGCGCGGTGGGCTGCGCGTTCAAAACAAAAATTTAACGAATTGCAAGAAGCCGGAATGGACACGGGATTTATCGGAAAGGATGAAGGCGGAAGGACGAAGGATGAAATAGAAGGCAGTTTGCCTTTACTTCGTCCTTCAGATTTAAGCGGGCGACAGGCTTTATTTGGAATCGTTCAGGGCGCTTCGCATTTGCAGTTAAGACGCGAAAGTCTGGAAAAAACTGTGGAAATCGACTTTGACGGTTATGCCATCGGCGGTTTAAGCGTCGGCGAAGAAAAATCTGTGATGTATGACACAATCGAATTTCTCGCGCCGCAAATGCCCGAAAACGCTCCGCGTTATTTGATGGGAGTCGGGACGCCGGAGGATTTAATTGAAGCCGTTTTTCGCGGCGTTGATATGTTCGATTGCGTTATACCGACCAGAAACGGGCGGACCGGAACGGCGTTTACTTCACGCGGCAAAATTAATATCCGCAACGCAAAACACGCGACGGATTCTGCGCCGCTCGATGAAAGCTGTGATTGCGCCGTTTGTCGGCGGCATTCGCGGGCGTTTTTGCGGCATTTATATCAGACCGGAGAAATGCTGGCGGCGATTTTGATCACGCATCACAATCTGGCGTTCTTCCTTGACACGATGAAAAGAGTGCGTCATTCTATCCGACTTGGCATTTTCGGCGAATTCCGTCAAGACTTTCTCCGGCAAATTAAAGAAAGCGAATAAAACCGGCGCAAAGATAGACGCGCCGGTTTCCGTCATAAAATTGTTATGGGCAAACAAATTACGGTCATTGCTCGTCTTAAATCCAAACCCGGACTTGAAAGCAGGCTCGAAGAGTTGGCAAAAGCCTTGATTGAGCCGACGCGCGCCGAAGCGGGATGCATCAATTACGTTTTGCACCGCGATTTGGAAGACCCTGCGGTTTATTATTTTTACGAGAATTGGCGTTCTCAGGAAGATTTGGATTTGCATTTTCAAACACCGCACATTCGGCGCGTAATGGAAATAGCGCCGGAGATTTTAGCCGAGCCGCTGAAACTGACCAGACTCGAAATGCTCGGTTAAAAAGCGTAAGATTTAAATAATGGAAATGTTAGCAATTATTTTACAGGAAGGCGGAGGTGCGGCAGCGCTGATTTTTCAGCTCGCGCCGTTTTTCCTGATCTTTATCGTCTTTTATTTTCTCGTTATCGCGCCGCAGCGCCGCCGGGCGCAGGAAATGCAGAATATGATTGCCGAGTTGAAAATCAACGACACCGTTGTCACTAACGGCGGCGTTATCGGTAGAATCAAAGAAATTAAAGACAAAAGTTTTATCATTCAAAGCGCCGACAAATCGTTTATCGAAATCGCTCGCTCGGCGGTTGTCGGAAAAGAAGTTGAACCGTAAATCGTAAATGGTAAATCGTAAATCGTGAGTAGATGTTTATCTTGCGATTTACGATTTACCATTCACGATTCACTAAAAATGAAGAAACGTAATATTTTAGTTAGATTTATCATCATCGCCGCCGTCACCTTGCTGGCGATTTACGCCGTTTTCGGTCCTCGACGTGCTCCGGCGGCGGAAGACTTTACCTGGAACGGCATTAAAAACAATCTCGCCCAAAATATTCACCTCGGGCTTGATTTAAAAGGCGGCACGCATCTTGTAATGCGAGTGCAGTCCGAACAATATTTGTCTAAGCTAGCGGAAAATAACGCCGAAGCTGCCAGAAATGCAGCAACCAAAGCCAATTTACCCGTCAGCGACGCAAGAGCGGTTGCCGAACCGAAGAATCGAAATTTTCAAGTCGTTTTGACAACGCCCGATTCGTCAAAACAGCAGGAAATTGCTGATGCGGTGAAAAAAGAAGTAGATTTCAGTCTCTGGACGCAATCAAGCGCTGCCGATTCGATTGTCTGGTCGCTTCCGATTCAAGCTCAGGCACAGCTCAGCCGTCAGGCTGTCGAACAGGCGAAAGCGATAATTGAAAGCCGCATCAACCGGCTCGGCGTGACCGAACCGACGCTGCAAAATCACGGCTCTTCAGATTCGCATCAGCTTCTTTTGCAAATGCCGGGCGTGCAAGACCCGGAGCGAATCAAGAAAACGCTCACCGTCGAGTCGCGTCTTGAGCTAATGAAAGTCGTCACGCCGAAAGGGCAATTTCAGACATTTCCGACCGAAGAAGCCGCCAAAGCGTCGCTCGGCGGCAATGTTCCGTCAAATCGCCGCGTTTTGCCGTATGTTGAGCGTGAAGACACGCCCGCGAATCAAAATGAGCCGAAAGCTAAACCGACCTTATTCGTAGTCGTCGAAAATCCGCCGATTATTGACGGAAGCGAGCTGCGTGATGCGACTCCGTTCACGACAGGCGGAAACAGCTATAACATCAACTTCAATTTGAAACCTTCGGGAGCGCAGAAATTCGGCGCCTGGACGGGCGCAAATATCGGCGAATATCTCGCCATTGTTTTAAACGGCGAAGTAAAAAGCGCGCCTGTAATCAGAGGACAAATCTATGACACAGGGCAAATCGAAGGTCGTTTTACGCAGCAATCGGCGGAAGATTTAGCCGTCACGCTCAAATCCGGCGCGCTTCCCGCTCAAATCGAGTATCAGGAAGAGCGCACCGTCGGACCGAGCCTCGGCGCGGATTCGATTCGCTCCGGCGTGACGGCTTCGGTCGCGGGGCTGCTGTTCGTGATGGCGTTTATGCTCTTTTATTATCGCGGGTCGGGCGTTAACGCGGTGATTGCGTTGATTCTGAATATGCTGTTGACGCTGGCGGCGCTCGTTTGGTTCGGTGCAACATTGACGCTGCCCGGAATCGCCGGTTTGATTCTGGGAATCGGAATGGCGGTTGACTCTAACGTCCTGATTTTTGAGCGCATACGTGAGGAATTAAGAGCCGGAAAGCTGATTCCGCAAGCCGTTGATTTAGGTTTCGACCGGGCTTTTATTACAATTATTGACACACACGTAACGACGATTATTTCTTCGCTGCTGTTGTTCATTTTCGGAACCGGACCGATTCGCGGCTTCGCCATAACGCTGATTTTAGGGTTGTTGATTAACCTCTTCTCGGCAGTTTATGTGTCGCGCACAATTTTTATCTGGCTTTTGAGCCGCAAACAGCGCGTCGAGACGCTCAGTATTTAAATTTGTTCGTTGTTCGTGGTTCGTTGTTCGTTGCAAAAAGCAATCTACAACGAACCACGAACAACGAACAACGAACCATTATAATGATAGAGATTTTTAACAAAATTAACGTTGACTGGATGGGGAAGCGGCATCTTTTTATCGCCCTCTCAGTTGTGATTTTATTGGCGGGATTAGCGTCGGCAATCGGTCGAGAAGCAATGCCGGGCGGAACCGACGCTTTCAATCTTGGCGTTGATTTTCAGGGCGGAACCGTCGTGACGGCTAAATTTAAAGAAAAACCGGCGGACGAACAGATTCGCGCCGCTCTGCAAACAGCCGAGGTATCCGATGCAATCATTCAAAACTCGCTCGATAAACAAGACGAAGTTTTAATCAAAACTCCGCTTATCGGCGATACGCAGGCGATTAGCGCAGAAGAGCAGCGGGCGCAGGTTGACGCCGGACGCGCCAAAGTTAAACAAGCGCTCGATAGCTTCGGCAAAGAAGCCGCAGCGGATTTGCGCTCGGAACCGGACGCCGCTTATCAAATCGTCGGAACCGATGCCGTCGGAGCGGTTGCCAGTAACCAATTGCAAAATCAGGCGGTCGCCGTCACTTTGCTCGGTCTTTTGGGAATTTTGCTTTTTATCGGATTTCGCTACGACTGGACTTACGGAATGGGCGCGATTATCGCCGTTTTGCACGACGTGCTGATTACGCTCGCTTTCTTCTCGATTTTCCAATGGGAAATTGATTTGACCGTGATTGCGGCGCTGCTCACACTGGTCGGTTTTTCCGTCAACGATACGATTGTTATTTTCGACCGCATTCGTGAAAATTTAAGTCTCAATCGTAAAGAATCGCTTTACACATTGACCAACGCCGCCATCAATCAAACGATGTCGCGGACGGTCATTACGGGCGGTCTGGTTTTCCTCTCGGTTCTGGCTCTGGTTTTGTTCGGCGGCGAGGTTTTGCGCGGCTTTTCGCTCGCGCTTTTTGTCGGCGTGATTACCGGAACTTATTCGACCATCGCCATTGCCAGCCCGATTGCGCTGTGGTGGGAAAAACTGCTCAACCTCGGCAGACCGCGTCCGGTCGAACCGGCGACGACTTTTGCTTCGAGCGCAAAGCGAGGCGGCGTCGCGCGGCAGCCGAAAGCTGATAATTTGACAAAAGCGGCTCGTTCTTAATTTGTAAAAAATAAAAACCGCAGAATTGTTTCGTCCGCTGTATCATTACTTGTTAGTAATTTGATACAAGCTCGGCGAGGCAATTCTGCGGTTTTGTTTTATTTTAGGAAGAAAATTAAGATTTTAAGCCTAAAATAATGAAAAGCCTCTTGACTTTCGCTGCCTTTGCGAATTATTCTTGGCGTGTTGCTGGTCAAAAAAATAGCTGTAAATAATTACAAGCCGCATTTTCCCTGTTTCTAAGAAAGGGGCGGTATAAATGTGTGAATTTTCGTCCGAGAAGCGTCAAAAAACGAATTTCAAGTTTCTGAAATTTTGCCGCATCTTGTTATGAAAGAATTACATCTATAAAGGCATTATAAGAGCAATACGTTTCGTGACCTTGACCCGTTGGCATCGGCAAAAAGGGAGATAAAAAAAATATGTTCGATCATCTAGTCGAATCGCAATCCGACATTAAACAAACTGGAAGAAGCGCCTCTTACTTCGGCGTTACCGGCTTCATACTCACTGCTTTGTTTTTGGGGCTTTTTGTATGGAGCTTATTTAGCTTTGATGTCGGCGGGTTGGGCGGTGACGATCTCGTGCTTGACACATTGGTCGCGCCGGTTCCGGTTCCTGAACCCGAACCACCGCCGCCGCCGGATGAGAAGCCGCAAGAGAAACCGAAAACAACCGAAGTTAAAGAAGAAAACGTTGATGTCCGCCGAGAAATTATCGCTGCCATTGACGAATCGCCGAGAGAACCGCCGAAACTTAATACTGAACGCGCCGATTTTGAAGCGCGCCGCAAGGGTGTGATTACGGTGCAAGGCGAAAAGGACACCAATGCTGCTGCGGGTGGAGCTGGTCCTGAAAGACCGGGAGGCGGAACTGCCCCCCCGCCGCAGCCGATAGCAACTCCGAAACCGCCGCCGCCGGATGCGGATGAACCGCCGCCGCCGCCGCCGACTCCGAAACCGACTCCGAAACCGGTTCCGAAAACCATTTCGGGCGGGGTCGTCAACAGTAAGGCGACAAATCTCGTCAAACCGCCGTATCCGCCTGCTGCCCGCGCCGTCAACGCTTCGGGCGCGGTGAACGTTCAGGTGACGATTGACGAAAACGGAAACGTGATTTCCGCAGCAGCGACCGGCGGTCACCCGCTCTTACGCGACGCAGCCGTCCGCGCAGCTCGTTCGTCGAAGTTTTCGCCGACGCTGCTTTCCGGTCAGGCTGTAAAAGTGACCGGAGTTATCGTCTATAACTTTACGCCGTAGATAAAGCGCGTTGATTTGGCGGAAGCTGCCGTTAAAAGGC
This sequence comes from Pyrinomonadaceae bacterium, assembly GCA_036388995.1. Taxonomy (GTDB): domain Bacteria; phylum Acidobacteriota; class Blastocatellia; order Pyrinomonadales; family Pyrinomonadaceae; genus JALZCH01. The sequence goes on from DASVQU010000050.1 coordinate 6,836, forward strand.
TCTCGCTTCCGCCTTTTACAAGGGATTTAAAAAGCCAGAAAGACAGTAAATAAAAATAAATTTGGAGGACAGATATACAAATGACACTGCTGATCAATTTTGTTGCCTTGATGTTGATTCAAGAAAGCGGCGCGGGACACTTTACGATTGGAGAAATGATTAAAAGCTTAACTCCGGTAGGCTGGGGCGTTTTGATTATTCTTTTCCTACAGTCGGTTTATGCTATCGCCATCGGCGTCGAAAGGTTTTTAACGTACCGCGCGGCGCGCGAACAATCGCGTCAATTCGCTCCGCGAGTGGCTCAGGCTTTGAAAAATAATCGGATTGACGAAGCAATCACCATCAGCGACAAACACAAAAAATCGCATTTAGCAATGGTCGTTAACTCGGGATTGCAAGAATTTAGAGCGCACGAAGACAACAATGATATTTCGGGCGACGAAATTGACGCCTCGAAACGCGCTTTGCAGCGCGCCATCGCAGTAAAAACCGCTGAACTCAAACGCGGTTTGTCGGCTTTGGCGACAATCGGTTCGACAGCGCCGTTTACCGGTTTGTTCGGAACCGTGTTCGGAATTATCGGTGCGTTCCAGGGAATGAAAGACGCCGAATCCGCCGGTATCGCAGCCGTCGCGGGCGGTATTTCCGAAGCATTGTTTACAACCGCGCTCGGTATCGGCGTGGCTGTTCCGGCGGTTTGGCTTTACAACTACTTCACCAATAAAGTGCAGGGTTTCGTCGTGGAAATGGACAACTCGGCTTCAGAGCTGATTGACTACTTCATTAAACAGCGCACCAAGCACCTGCCGCCGCAAAGCTAGAGGATTTTTTAGCAGCGTTAGACGGCGGCAAGTGTCGGCGTCACAAACGCTGCGGAAGGAGATTTGAATTATGGGAATGAGTGCAGGCGACCAGGGTGATTTTAACGCCGAAATTAACGTAACACCGATGGTTGACATTATGTTGGTGCTTTTAATCATCTTCATGGTCATCACTCCGCTTTTGCAAAAAGGTGTTACGGTTTCGCTGCCGCGTGATATGAACAACCCGGAAGAAGACCAGGCGATTATTAAAGAAACTTCGGTCGTCATTTCGATTCCGAGCAACGGTCAATATTACATCGGAAAAGAGCAGTATCCGAAAGATCAGCTCGGCGAGAAAATCAAGAAATTGATGGAGCGCAAAGCTGAAGAGGAAAAAATTGTTTATATCAAAAGCGGTGTCGCCGTTGATTACGGCGAAGTCGTTGACGTTCTAAACACAATCCGCAAAGAGGGTATTGAAAGAGTCGGTCTGGTTGCGGATAAAAAGAAAGGACCGGGAGGAAAAGCCTCTTAAAACACAAATTTTAAGAGCAAATCAACAGCGGGCGTAAAATAAATATCCAATTTTGCGCTCGCCGTCTGAAGGGGATAAAAAATATGGCAATGTCAACATCAACAAGCGATGATGCCGCACCATATATCAACATCACACCGTTGATTGATATTTTGCTGGTGCTGTTGATTATCTTTATGGTCATCTCGCCGCTCAAGCCGACACGGTTTGAAGCGAAAGTTCCGGCTGAGCCGGACCCGAATGATCAAACGGTTGCAAAACCAAATCCTAATACGTTGTTGGTTGAAGTAACCAAAGATCAAAAAGTTCTCTTAAACAGAGAAGAAATGGGGTCGTTTACTGATCCCAGCCAGCTTGGAACAACGCTCTCTGATATTTTCAAAAGACGTGAAACTCAGGGGATATATCGTACGGGCAGCACTTCTGAAATTGAAAAAACCGTTTTTGTAAAAGCGCCGAAAACTCTACGTTATGGTGATATGGTCAGAGTTATTGACACAATCAAAGGCGCGGGTGCAACTCCTATTGGATTGCAGGTTGATGATTTAACCCAGTAAGTTAAAGCGGCGACGCATCTTGGATGCCGCCGCTTAAAAAAATAAAATCACGGAGTCAGAAAAATGAAAATCTCTCGCGTAGGGATATTACTTTTAATAATCACGGCAGTCATTTCAAACACCGGCTGCTCGATGGTCAACCGCGTTTTTGCCAGAAACCAATTAAACGACGGCGCTAAGGCATACAAGGAGCGCAAATTCGAAGTTGCCGAACAACATTTTCGTCGTTCGCTGGAATTAAATCCGAATGATTTAATTGCCGAAAAATTTTTGGCGCGCACTCTGCATCAACAATTTCTGGCAAATCGAACGCAGAATGCTCAAAAGGGCGAGCAGGCAATTGAGATTTACCAGCGGATGTTGGAGCAAAACCCAAACGACGAAGATACGAATCGAGCAGTTTCAAATCTGATTGAGCTTATCAGAGGTCAGGATGCGCTTGTCCAATGGATGACAAAGCGTGCCGGGAATACACAGGTTTCACCGGAAAATCGGGCGGATGCCTTCACTTCGCTTGCCAGCAAGCAATATAATTGCGCAAACGACATCACTGAACAGACAAAACAGACGGTCGTTAAAGAAGGAAAGGCTTCATTTGCTTTCAAAAAGCCGGAAAACACAGCGGACTTTGATAAGGCGAGACAATGTACGGAGGAAGGAACACGGTTGATTGATCAGGCGTTAGCTTTAAATCAAAACAACGATTCCACCTGGTCTTACAAAGCCAGCCTTCTCGTTCAGCAAGCGCGTCTTGCCGAAATGGAAAACAAGATGCCTGAAAGAGACCAGTTTATGAAACAATCTGATGAGGCTAAAGCCAGATTTCTCGCTTTGAGCGAAGAAAAAGCCAGAAAGAAAGCCGAAGAAGAGGAACGCAAAAAAGCCGAAGCCGAAAAAAATAAATAATCGGCGGCTAATTTGTTAAAATTTAAAGGTGATGCTTGCTCTTAAAGCGCAGGCATCACCTTTATTACACTTTGGCAACTAAGAAAAACTTAAAGAATGATTCGCATCGAGCAAATAATGGAAAAAGTGCAGCAGCAGCATCCGAAAGCTGATTTGGATTTGCTGCGCCGCGCGTACTTTTTCTCCGCGCTCCATCACAAAGGACAAGTGCGGGCGTCGGGCGAGCCTTATCTTGTACACCCTTTGGAAGTTGCCAGTATTCTGGCTGATATGCGGCTCGACGAAGTTTCGGTGGCGACCGGTTTACTGCACGATGTGGTCGAAGATACGCTGGTTGATCTCGAAACTTTGCGTCAATATTTCGGCAATGAAGTCACGACTCTGGTTGACGGACTGACGAAAATTGCGCATATTTCAAACCTTTCCAAAGAAAAACAACAAGCGGAAAACGTGCGGAAAATGGTTCTGGCGATGACGACCGACGCTCGCGTCGTTCTGATTAAGCTCGCTGACCGCCTGCACAATATGCGGACGCTGCATTACGTTAAGCCCGAAAAACGCCAGCGCGTCTCGCAGGAAACTCTGGACATCTACGCGCCGATTGCGCACCGTCTCGGTATGGGAAAAATCCGCTCCGAGCTGGAAGATTTGGCGTTTCGCTATCTTTATCCGGAAGATTATCATTCGCTTTCTTTGCAAATAGAAGCCCGGCGGGTTGAGCTGGAAAATTTGCTCGAAAAAATCAGCGACCGAATAGAAAAAGAATTAACCGACGCCGGCGTCAAGTTCGACCGCATCGAAGGTCGCATCAAACGTCTCTTTTCGCTCTGGCGCAAAATGAAAAAGCGCAAAATGACGCTCGATCAAGTTTACGACTTGATCGCCGTTCGCGTCGTCACGCCGAATGAAATTCATTATTGCTATGCGGCACTTGGCGTGATTCATAACACCTGGCATCCGGTTCCGGGACGCATCAAAGACTGGATTGCGGTGCCGCGCGACAATCTGTATCAATCGCTGCACACTTCGGTCGTCAGCGACATCGGGCAGCCTTTCGAAGTCCAGATTCGAACCGAAGAAATGCACCAAATCGCCGAAGAAGGCGTCGCGGCGCACTGGAAATATAAAGGCGGAAAGCTCGGCAAACGAACGGACGACGAAAGCTGGAGCAGCCTGCGAGCGATGATTGAAAAGCTGTTGCTGCCGCTGGTCGAATCAACGCAGGAAGCCAATGATTCGGAAGAATTTATCGAGTCTTTAAAGCTCGATTTGTATCCGAAAGACGTTTACGCTTTTACGCCGATGGGCAAAGTGATTCAGCTTCCGCGCGGCGCGACGCCGATTGATTTTGCATACGCGATTCACTCGGAGGTCGGAGAAACTTGCACGGGAGCCAAAATCAACGGGCGAATTGTGCCGCTACGGACTCAGATTCAAAACGGCGATGTCATCGAGATTTTGCGAAACCCGAATTCGCATCCATCGCGCGATTGGCTGAATTACGTCGTTACTTCGCGCGCGCGCAACCGCATCCGGCATTGGATTGCAGAGCAGCAGAGGGTCGAATCAATCGAAGCCGGGCGCAAGCTGCTTGAAAAAGAAGCCGCGCGTTATCAAATCGCGCCGAAAAAACTTTTCGACGAAAACGGCGAATTAAAGCGCGTTGCGAACGAATATGGTTTGAGCCGGTCGGAAGATTTGCTGGCTCAAATCGGTTACGGAAAACTTATCTCGCGCAATGTCGTCGCTAAATATCTCGGCGCGGAAAAATTCGACCAGCTCGACCCGGAAAAAAGCAGCGCCGCTGCCGCAGCTCTCAGAAACGGAGTTCGCTCTGTTAAACGAATGATCGGGCTGGCGGACGACGCAATCATCGTCAAAGGCGTTGATGATTTGCTCGTCAACCGGGCGCGTTGCTGCAACCCTTTGCGCGGCGAGCAGATTATCGGTTATGTTTCGCTCGGCAAAGGAATTGTGGTTCACACGAAACGCTGCAAAAACGTGCAGTCGTTAATGGTGAACAAAGAGCGAATCGTCGAAGTCGAATGGGCAAACAGCAACGGCGACAAAAAAGAAGCGTTTGCCGTTAAATTGCTTGCGATTACGGAAAATCGCACCGGAATGATCGCCGGAATTACCGGCGCAATCGCGGATATTAAAACCGGAATTCGCAATGCATCCGCAGTCGTTTCTCAGGACGACCGCGGACATATCGAAATTACAGTCGAAGTTTTCGATGTGAAACACCTCGACAAAGTTATCAGCGCGGTAAAAACCGTCCCCGGCGTGATTGATGTCGAACGCCTCAACAATGCTTAAAGTTTATCGAGTTTGCCGGGCTATCGAGTTTATCGAGAAAACACTCTCACCTAGATAAACTCCCGTTGGCTGGACTCGTTAGACTTCCGTTTGTTACAATTTATCTTTTGTTCATTGAGCAATATTCTTGTTTGTAGGTGTCATTGTGGAAAATCAAGCGGAAAATAAAACAAATTTAACTGTCGGCGCAGTAAATTTTGAAAAATCGGTTCGTAAAGAAATTGTGGCTACGGAAAACGCTCCGGGCGCAATCGGACCTTATTCGCAAGCCGTCAAAGCGGGGGACTTTGTTTTCGTATCCGGGCAAATACCGATTGATCCGGTGACCGGAAATTTTGTTTCCGAAGATGTTGCCGAGCAAACCGAACAGGTTTTTAAAAATCTGAGCGCGGTTTTGGAAGCGGCTGGAAGCAGCTTGAAAAATGTGGTGAAAACGACGGTTTTTCTCGCCGATATGAACGATTTCGCCAGAATGAACGAAGTTTACGCCCGTTATTTTACGGAAAATTATCCGGCGCGGGCGACGGTTCAGGCGGCGCGGCTGCCGAAAGATGCGCGCGTCGAGATTGAAGCAATCGCGCTTCTGAGCGGCTGGCGAGTCGGCGAGTAACAAATGAAAAGTCGGATGCCAAAATAAAATCCGGCATCCGACAAACCAATTGACCGATTTGCAAATCTAAGAATTTAAATTGCTAAACGGCTTTGACAATTTTTCCGGCTTTAATGCACCGAGTGCAAACCTTCATTCGTCCGTTATTACCATCGTTCAAACGGACGCGAATGGATTGCAGATTCGGGTTAAAGCGACGACGAGTGCGGTTGTTGGCGTGCGAGACATTATTACCGAACTGCGGTCCTTTGCCGCATACTTCACAACGTTTTGCCATAATTATTATTACCTCCAGAATTATTATTGACGGGGTGGCATCACACGGGACGACAGCCGACAAACTCAAAAACACAATTTATAGCAAATTTAATTTGCTATGGTCAAGCGCGCTCCGTCGCGCACAAGAGTTTTACACAGTTATTTTGAAGGAGTAGAAAATCTACAGTGCAGAAATCATACTTAGTTTTATCAACAATTCTGGTTGCTTTGGCGGCAGTTTTTTCAACGGCTTGCGATTCAACTGTTAGCGGCATCGGTGGCGGTTCGCCGGCGGATTCGGCGGCAACAGTTAACGGCAAAGCGATCAAAAACGAAGAAGTCGAAAAAATCATCAAACAACAGTTTCAAGGGCAGGAATCAAAGCTGTCACCACTCGAACTAGCTCAAGCTCGTTTGCAAGCTTTGGACGGCATCATTCAGCAGGAAGTAATGGTGCAAAAAGCCGAGAAAGAAAAAATTCAGGTTTCCGAAGAAGAAATCACACAGGCTTTGAATGAACACAAACAAATGAGCGCTGTGACTATTGATGAATACAACAAGCGAATGCAGGAAGCCGGCGAAACGGAAGCCTCCTGGCGCGAAAAACTCAAAAAGCAATTGATGATTAAAAAGCTTGGTGAAAATATCGCCTCAAAGGTTGAGCCGCCGAAAGATTCGGAAGTCGAAGAGTTTTTCAGAGGCAATCCCGAATTGTTCAAAAACAAACGCGGGGCTTCGTTTGCGGCGATTGTGATTGACCCGAAGGGAAACGGGCAAACCACGAAAACGCCCCAGGAAGCAGAGATCAAAGTCAAGGAAGTCGGACAAAAGCTGATCCAGCCGGGAATTGATTTCGCCGAAATCGCCCGCCAATACAGCGAAGACCCTGAGACGGCGGCGCGCGGCGGCGAATGGCGGTTTTTAACCGAAGATGAAATGAAGCAAATCATGACGCCTGAACTTGCTGACGTCGTCATGAATAAAATGACGGTCGGACAAGTCGTGCAGCGAATTGTTCCGGTCGAAGGCAAATTGCTTTTCCTGAAACTAACGAGCCGTAATGAAAAAGATGAGGATTTAACGCTCAACAGCCCGAACGTCAAAGGGCGCGTAATCGAGCTTTTAACCGGCGCGAAAAAACAGCTTTTGAGCGCTGCTTATCAAGCACGTACAATGGATGAAGCGAGAATTGAAAACTATTTGGCAAAACAAATCGTTGACAACCCGAACAGTTTGAGCGGAGCGCGTCCGGCTGACCCGAACGCCGGCGCATCGCCCGCCGCTTCTCCGGCTGCTTCGCCTGCCGCCTCGCCGGTCGCTAACACAAACGCGGCTGCCAGCCCGGCGACCAAACCGGCTGCTAACACGAACGCGGCGAGACGATAATAACGGACGGTTTAGAAAGGGAGAAGAGGAGAAAAGGAGAAGAGGATAATTTATCTTCGTTTCCTCAACTCCTCTTTTCCCTTTCTCCTTTTCTTTCAGAAGATGCTATTCCGGCTTTCAGAAATTAATAAATCTTACGGCGGGCGCGAAATCCTGCGCGGATTGTCGTTTCAAGTCAACCGCGACGAGAAAATCGGATTGGTCGGGCGTAACGGCGCGGGCAAGACGACCGTTTTTCGAGTGCTTTCCGGCGAAGAAGCGCCGGATTCCGGCGAAGTTATCAAAGCAAACAATCTAAAGCTCGGATTTCTGGAACAGCACGTCGAGTTTTCCGCTGATTTGACGGTTTACGAAGCCGCGCTTTCGGCGTTTGAAAAGCTGCAAAAAATTGAAATCGAAATGCGGCGGCTCGAAACTGCGATGTCGGAAAATCCGCCGGATTTGGATAAAGTTCTCGAAAAATACAGTGAATTACAGCACGAATTTGAACGCGAAGGCGGTTTTGAATACGCCGCCCGCGCCGAAAGCGTTTTGCAGGGATTGGGTTTTGACCGTGAAATGTGGAATCAAACGGCGGATAAACTCTCCGGCGGTCAGCGAAACCGCCTCGGTTTAGTCAGATTGCTACTCGCCGAACCTGACGTTTTGCTGCTCGACGAGCCGACAAACCATTTGGACGTTAATTCGGTCGAATGGCTCGAAGAATTTTTGCAGACTTACGCTTCGTCTTACATCGTCATCAGCCACGACCGCTATTTTCTCGACCGCGTTTGCAATCGAATCATCGAAATCGAACACCGGCGAGCCGTCAGCTACACGGGAAATTATTCCGCGTTTTTGATTGAACGCGAAGAACGCCGTGAAGCGCAACGGCGCGCATTTGAAAATCAGCAGCAGTTAATCGCTAAAACCGAAGATTTTATTCGCCGCAATATCGCCGGTCAAAAAACCAAGATGGCGAAATCGCGCCGCAATATGCTCGAACGCTTAGAGCGCGTTGATACCGTTTCGGTAGATAAATCCGCCGGAGATTTTAAATTAAAAAATGTCGAGCGCGCCGGAAACAATGTTTTGATGGTCGAAGATTTGAGCGTCGGATTTCCTGATAAAACGCTCGCTGAAAATATCAATTTCACTCTGCGGCGCGGCGAATGTCTGGGAATTATCGGCGCAAACGGAACCGGAAAAACCACGTTTTTGAAAACGGTTTTAGGAAAACTGCGCCCGCTCGACGGCGAAGCTCGCTGGGGAACGAAAACCGAAATCGGTTATTACGCGCAGCAATTGGACGATTTGGACGACCGCAATGAAATCATTATGGAATTGCGCCGCGTCGCCGCTTCGACTGTGACAAACGGCGAGTTGCGCTCGTTTTTGGGCAAATTTTTGTTCACCGGCGAAGATGTTTTCAAACGAGTCGGCGATCTTTCCGGCGGCGAAAAGGGAAGGCTCGCGCTCGCTAAATTAATTTATACCGAATGCAATGTTCTGGTGTTGGACGAGCCGACAAACCATCTCGACATTCCCTCGCGCGAAGCCCTTGAAGCCGCGCTCGAAGCATATCCCGGCACGATTTTGACCATCAGCCACGACCGTTATTTTCTCGACCGCGTGGCGACGCAGATTTTATTCTTCGACGGAAAAGGCAAAACCGAGCATTACAACGGAAATTACTCAGAATTCCACGAATGGCAAGCAGCAGTCATCAGTCATCGGTCAGCCGCTGAAAGTGAAAAAGTCAAAGTCTCTCAACCCGGAAAAGAAAAACAACAAACGGCGAAGAAGGAACAACGAATTAAAACAAAACTCCGCCCACCGGAAATCATCGAAGAAGAAATTGCTGCGATAGAAACGAAACTAGCTTTATTGACTTCGCAAATGAGTCAGCCGGAAATTGCTTCCAATCCGCAAAAAATTGCTGAAATCAGCGCGCTTTATCAAAAAGCCGAGAGCGATTTGGAGAAACTGATGGAAGAATGGGAAATGTCTTCAACTGCGGTCGGATAAAAGTTGGGGAATTATACAAAAATAAAAATGGAAGTTCCGTTACTTAACGGAACTTCCATTTTTATTTTTGTATTACAAATCAGCCTGGTTTATATGTCACCGCATTCGATATTCTTTGTTAACAATTATGGACAGGGCGAACCGAGCGCGAAAAGGCAGCGGGTTTCCCAAATAAAATCAGTACTGATCGCCGAATTAACGACGGGCGTTGTCGTTGTTTCGAGCGGCGTGATCGGGCGCATACCATAAAGCCGCCATTTGCCCATTTGCGTTTCGTCAAAGGCGACGAATTTTGCCCTCGAATTTCCCGTAAAAGTGTAATCGGCGAGCGCGTGAAGCCTGCGCCAAACTCCCCAATAATCGAACGCATTGATTTCGGCTTCGTTGCCGCGATTGCCCGTGACCGGAATTCCGTGTCCGGCGGGGAGCAAACAGGTTGTTCGCGCCGGGCGAATCACTTGCCAGCGTTTTTCCGTGATTTGCGGCAGTCTGTTCCAAACATCATTGACTCCGATTAAATGCTGATTCGTTTCATCGTCCCAATAAACCTGCACAATCAACTTCGCCGAAGCCGGAATTTGCTCGTAATTTGTTCCCCACGAATACCACGGTGCCATCGAAAACATAAACAAGCCGTTTGCGCCCCAACCGGCTGCGACTCCGCGTCGCGCAAGCTCCGGCACAGCGCCAGCGCCGTAGCTGTGCCCGGCAAAACCGACGCGCGTGGTGTCCAAAACATTGCCGAACTGCTGGACGGCGGCTTGAAAGCCAGCCCACATTTGTTGATAACGCGCCGTGTTGCTCGTAAAAAGAGTTGCCGTGTAAGGCGCAAAAACAACCGCGTAGCCGTTGCTCGCAAGCTGGCGCGAAAGCGCGTCGTAATATTGAAAATCCGTCCCGCCGAAACCGTGCGCGAAAAAGATTACCGGAACGCGCATTTGCACGGAAGCATTCGACGGCAAATAAACCGAAACCGGAGCGGGCGCGTTTGCTTTGGGATTGGCGATTGATTGGAGCGTTACGGCATATTGTCCGTCACTGCCGTAATCGCCGCGCGCGGGCAAAGTCGTGACTTTCAGATTTGTGCAAAGCGGAATCTGCGCTTTGATTGTAGAAACAAAAAACAGCAAAAATGAGAGAATCAGGAGTGAGAAAAGATTTTTAATCATCGGTTTTTATTGTGTTTACTCAACAGCTCCGCAATCGTTTTCTCGATCCGGCGAGTTCTGGTTTCCACCCTTTTCGACTCTTCGATTGCGTTTACAAATTCTTTTTTGTGAGTATAACTTATTCGCTCCCAGATTTCTTGAGCCGGTTGATTGTCGTTCAAAGCCGCAAGCAAATCGGGTGGCGCTTCAATCACTCTCGGCGCAATGTCGCGTCGGATTTCAACCCGCACCGTATCGCCCGCTTTCGCATTTGCCTCTTCGCGCAGTTCGCGATTAACGACCATAAATTGTTCGCCGTGCATTCTGAAAATCGTACTCCGAAACGCCGCGCCGTTAATTGTTCCGCAAACCGGAACTCTTTTAGCACCGAAAACCGTTTCCACATCAAAAGGAAATTTGATCGCTGTTGCCGAGCTGTTGTTGTAATCTGCAATCAATTCAGTTTCAAAAATTTGTTTGTCAGCCATAGCTTCTCCAATTTTGCGTGCGATTTCGGACTGTTGTAAAACAAAATCAACGATAAAATTACACGAAATATTATTTGTTACAAATTATGAAAATTAGAAAAGCAGTTTTTCCAGCCGCCGGACTCGGCACCAGGTTTTTGCCCGCGACGAAAGCGTCTCCGAAAGAGATGCTGCCGCTTGTTGACAAGCCCCTGATTCAATACGGAATCGAAGAAGCCGTCCAGAGCGGAATCGAATCAATTTTAATTATCACAGGGCGCGACAAATCGGCGATTGAAGACCATTTCGACATTTCCTACGAGCTTGAACAAACTCTGCGCGAGCGCGGCAAAAAAGAGCTTGTCGAGCAAATGCGAGCGGTCGCTGATCTCGCCCACATCGTTTACACGCGCCAGAAACAGCCGCTCGGTCTGGCGCACGCGATTTATCAGGCAAAAGATTTTGTCGGCGACGAACCGTTTGCCGTGATGCTGCCCGACGACATTATGGACGGCGAAACGCCCGCTTTGCAGCAGTTAATCAACGCCTACGAAAAATACGGCGCTTCGGTTGTCGCCGCAATTCAAATTGACGATGAAACGATTTCGCGTTTCGGCGTGATTGCGGGCGATCAAATTGAGCCTGGCGTTTTCAAAATCAGCGATGTCGTCGAAAAACCGAAATACGAAGAAGCGCCGTCAAATATGGCGGTCATCGGTCGCTACGTTTTTGAGCCGGAGCTTTTCGGCGCGATTGAAAAAATCAAACCCGGCGCGGGCGGAGAATTACAAGTCGCCGATGCAATGCGAATTTTACTCAAAGAAGGCTACCCGTTTTACGCCGTAACGCTCGACGCGCGTCGGCACGATGCTGGAGATAAGCTCGGATTTTTGATTGCGACGGTCGAGTTCGCCTTAAAACGCCCCGATCTCGCGCCGGAGTTTCTTGCGTATCTAAAATCGTTGAAATTATAAGCTTGTCACATTCTAAAAATAAAATGCCTCAACTGCGGTTGAGGCATTTTATTTTTAGAATGTCAAAAAAGAAAAATCTTATGGTTTAGAGGCGGTCTTTAACCGCCGCTTCTTAAATATCCGATATTTGGCGGTCAAAGACCGCCTCTAAACAAATTCTTTTTCGCACGGGCGGTTTTCGCGTTAAAGCCGTGTATCGGTTAAACTTGAGTTGGTTTTATGAAAGACCGCGAATCTGTAAAAGCAAAAAAGACAAGACGTTCGACAATCGTTTTTCTCGGCGTGTCGGTTTTCGTCTTGCTGGCGGTGCTCGTCCTGCTGCAATCAACGGCGGTCTGGCGTTTTCTTCAAATTGAAAGCGCGAGCGACACTTTGATTTTATACGCGCTCTCCTCGCTCAATTTCTTCGCTTTTATCATTTTCGCTTTTATTCTCTTGCGAAGCATCGCGCGGCTCTCTCGCGAGCGGCGCGCGTTAAAATTAGGTTCGCGGCTCAAAACCCGGCTGCTGGTTTATTTCGTCGCTGTCAGCTTGTTGCCGATTGTGGCGATGGCGGCTTTTTCTTTTTTGTTTTTAAATCGCACGCTCGAAAAATGGTTTAGCGCGCTGCCTGAAACCGTCATCCGTGAGGCACGCGATGTGCAAACGAAAGCAATCAATGAGCGTATTAGCCAATTCAACGAAAAAGCCGTTTTGTTTGCCGCGCTCATTGAATCGAAAAATGAGATCTACGAACAAGATTTACGCGCTAATCTGACGCGCGCCAATTTTTCCGCCGTCCAGATCGAAGCGCCGAACGGCATCGTTCTGGCTCGCGTCGCCGCAGAAGATTTGTCCGTCGAACAGCAGCAAAAACTGCGCGCAGTTTTTGCGCAAAACCCGGACGCGGCGGAATTGCAGGACGGAATCGGTTTTGACGCGGCAGACGTTTTTTTGTCGGACGGCAGGCGTTTGCGCGCGGTTTCGGGCTGGAACAGCGAGGCTGCATTTAGTCGGGAAATTTCCAATTCGCCGCTTGAATTTGAAAGTTTGAAACAACGGCAATTGGAGGCGCGTTGGCTCGGTTTTTCAACTTTGAGCCTGCTCACATTTTTGCTGATTTTCGCCGCCTCATGGGTGGCTTTTCATCTCGGCAGAAGCTTGACGCTGCCGATTCGCGCTCTCGGCGAAGGCTCGAAAGAAATCGCGCGCGGAAATCTTCAACATCGGGTTGAAGTTTTAGCCGAAGACGAGCTTGCCCTGCTCGTCGAATCATTTAATCAAATGGCGGCTGACCTTGAAAACAATCAACATCGGCTCGAAGAACGCCGACGCTACATCGAAACCGTTTTGCAGTCGCTTTCGACGGGCGTTGTTTCGCTCGACGCCGAAAACCGCGTGACGACGCTTAACGCCGCCGCGCGCTCGATGCTGCGGCTAACGGAAAAAGAAACCGAAACTCTGTTTTTGTCGGATTTAATTGCCGATGAAGATTTCGCCCGCATCGAAAAACTGATCGCTCGCGCACGCCGTCTGGGGCACGCTTCCGAGCAAACCGTTCTAATGAGACAAACTGCGGACGGAAACGGCTCGATGACTGAAAACGGCAGTTTGCCCGTTGCGCTGACGGCTACCGCTTTGCGTGAAACGCCCGGAAAAAACGTCGGCGTTGTTTTGGTGATTGAAGATTTGTCCGAGCTGCTTTCCGCACAGCGCGCCGCTGCCTGGCAGGAAGTCGCGCGGCGAATGGCACACGAAATCAAAAACCCTTTGACGCCGATTCAACTTGCCGCCGAACGAATCTCAAAACGCTTTAACGGGAAACTCCAAAGTCCAAACGGCAACGAACAACGAACAACGAACAACGAACAAACAACGAAAGTCGTTAAAGAAAGCACGGAAACGATTTTGCGCGAAGTTGACGGTTTGAAATCAATGGTCAACGAGTTTTCGCATTTTGCTCGCTTGCCTCACGCCAGACTTGAAAACGGAGATTTGAATGAAATCGTCCGGCAAACTGCGGTTTTGTACGAAGATCGTTTGGAGGATGTGCGTCTCGAAACTGATTTGCAGGAAAATCTGCCGTCAGCAATGCTCGATGCCGAGCAAATACGGCGTGTTTTCGTAAATTTGATTGACAACGCGCTCGAAGCCTTTGACGGCGGGCAAAACGAAAAGCAAATTACAATCAAAACTTTTAACGACTCGGCGCGAGATTTACTAATCGCCGAAATTTCTGACAACGGACGCGGAATTTCCGCAACTGATTTTTCCAAACTTTTTCAACCTTATTTTTCGACCAAAGGGCGCGGAACGGGTTTAGGCTTGGCAATCGTCCAAAGAATCGTTCAGGAACACGGCGGGCGTATTAAAGCAGTTCCGAATCAGCCTACGGGCGCGAAATTTATTGTAGAATTGCCGACGGGAAATGGTTAATTCAATTTTAATTGTTGATGACGAGCGCGGAATTCGGGAAACTTTGCGCGGCGTTTTGGAAGACGAGAATTTCGAAGTCGAAACCGCCAAATCGGGCGAAGATGCTTTGGAAACAGTCGACCGGCAGAATTTTGCCTGCATTTTGCTTGACGTTTGGCTAACCGGAATTGACGGGTTAGAAACGCTTGCCAAACTGCGCGAGCGGGGAAACGACGCGGCGGTCGTGATGATTTCCGGTCACGGAAACGTCGAAACGGCGGTGCGTGCAACAAAACTCGGCGCGTTTGATTTTCTGGAAAAACCGCTGTCGAGCGAAAAAACAATCGTCACTGTCAAAAACGCGATCAAACAGCGCGAGCTTCAACGTGCCAACCGGCAGCTTCGGCAATCTCTAGCGGAAGAATACGCGATGATCGGCGATTCGGTGGCGATGCGCGCTCTTCGCAAACAAATCGAACTCGTCGCTCCGACCGACGGCAGAGTTTTGATTACGGGTGAATCCGGCACTGGAAAAGAGCTTGTCGCACGCGCCATTCACGCGCAATCGCGCCGCGCCGCCGCGGCGTTTGTCGAAGTCAATTCCGCCGCGATTCCCGAAGATTTGGTTGAATCCGAGCTTTTTGGTCACGTCAAAGGTGCTTTTACGGGCGCGACAGCGACAAAAAAAGGCAAATTTGAACAAGCCGACGGCGCGACGCTTTTCCTCGACGAAATCGGCGATATGTCGCCGCGCGTGCAGGCGAAAATGCTACGCGTTTTGGAAGAACAGCGTTTCGAGCCAGTTGGCGGCAACGCGCCGATAAAAGTTGACGTGCGCGTGATTTCCGCGACAAATAAAGATTTGCACGAGTTGATTGAATCGGGCTATTTTCGCGCGGATTTGCTTTACCGGCTGAATGTAATTCCGTTTCAAATCCCGCCGCTGCGCGAACGCCGCGAAGACATCGCGCCGCTAGTCGAACATTTCAATCGTAAGTTTTCCGCGAAATACGGGAAACCCGCAAAAATCTTTGCCGAAGACACCATTGAACGGCTGACTGATTATTCGTTTCCCGGCAACGTCCGCGAGCTACGCAACACAATCGAGCGCGTGGTGATTATGAACCAGAAACAAGCGATAACGGCGGATGATTTGCCCGCACTCGGAAACGACGCAGATGTTCCGCTCGTCTCGTTCCGCTTCCCGACTTTTAAAGACGCAACCGACGCTTATCAGCGCGAGTTTATTTTGCGCAAGCTCGCCGAGTCGGAAGGAAATGTAGCCAAAGCCGCCGAATTAATGGGCGTTGACCGCAGCCATCTTTATCGCCGGATGAAGACTTTGGGCATTAATGTAGAAAAAACAAAAACGGAGATTTAATGGCGGAGTTGAGGCGTCGGCAGCCCCATTAAGTTTAACAAAGTAAGCGGCTGACGTCTCACACTCAATGATTATTAGATACGTTTTCAGATGAACGACACAGATTCGGCTTAAGTCACAATAATTGAACAGGAGTGGATTTTAAACGCAGCCATACAATCTATTAGTGTTTTGAAGAGTGAAGCGGCAAACATTTGTCATAGACAACGAGACAAGAATTGTATTTTTGCGTTCACTCAATAAATTTAGTCACATGTTGGCACTAAAGTGAGATTCTCGACTAACGGGATGATGTTGGTTCCTCTAGCAAGTACATGCTTATCATCCCGAAAATTCTCAATGATGACACCTACAACTCCTCCGCCTGCACCAAAGATGGGTCCTCCAGAGTGCCCACCTTCAGATTCCGAGGCGATGAATACAATTGTTTCTTCATTAAAATTCTGTCGCTCACGAATCTGAAGTTCAAATGTTGGAATTTCGGTTAAGTAAACACATGGTGCGCCATTAAGATGTCTCTTGCTCGGTGCATAACTAGCAGCAAGCAAGCCGTTTGTATCGGCAAATAAAAGATGACTTGGAAACAGCGGTCGTTCACATACGCCGCGCTCAACTTCCAGCATCGCGAGATCGAGTTCGGAATGCACGAATAAAACTCTAGCTCGTATCGGTAACTCCCCATCAAGGAGGACAACGAGGTGTTCCCTGATTTGACCATAGTCAAGTATCACGTGCTTTGCTGTAACGTACCAATTCGGCTTGATGAACGAGAACGTTGTTCCAATTATTTTGCCTAGTGTTATATCTTGAATTAGACCTACTGAACGTGCGTCAATTGTAAAGCTCCATGCCATAACAATGAGTAACTAATTATAGTTGTTGAGGACCCCTCTATATAACAACCTTATATGCGGAAATAGTTTTAATACAATTCGGCTGAAAACACAAAAAAACTATAAAACAAAGCTTGAAAAGCCGCTTAAAATTACTCACCGGCAACTTTGCGTTGTTGTTGCGGAATTGCGAGCGGGAATTTGAGGGTGAATTTTGTGCCTTCGCCGGGTGCGCTTTCGACTTTGATGTCGCCGGAATGTTCTTGAATGATGCCGTAAGAAACCGCTAAGCCTAAGCCTGTGCCTTTGCCGACCTCTTTTGTCGTGAAAAACGGGTCGTAAATTTTCGACAGATTTTCCGGTTCTATTCCGACGCCGTTGTCTGTGACTTCGACTGTCGCGCCGTCTTTGGTTTGGCGCGTGGTGATTTCGATTCTGCCTTGTTCCGTCACGATGGCGTCGCGGGCGTTGAGAATTAAATTGGTGAAAACCTGCTGCAATTTTCCGCCGCTGCCGTAAATTGGCGAAAGCAAAGGATCGTAATTTTTGACGATTTCGATGTGTCCTTTGCGCAGCTGGACTTCGAGAAGCTGCAAGGTGTCTTCCAGAACTTTGTTGAGATTGATTTCAAAGAAATCGCCGCTGCTTCCGGCGCGCGAGAAGTTTAGGAGATTGCCGACGATGTTCGACGCGCGGTCGGTTTGTTTGGCGACTTTTAGCAGCAGGGCGTGTTTCGGATCGGTTTCGGGAATCATACTCAAAAGCATTTGCGTATAACTCGAAACTCCGGTTAAAGGAGTGTTGACTTCGTGCGCGACACCGGCGGCGAGCATTCCGATGCTCGACAGTTTTTCGCGCTGCTGCAATTGTTCTTCGAGCGAGACGCGAGAGGTAACGTCTTCGAGAACGAGAATCGCGCCTGTTCTTTCGCCTGCGGGCGAGCGCAAAGGCGCGACTGCCGTGTTTAAAATGAACGATTTTCCGTCGCGGCGCTCGGCATAAACTTTGTAGGCGTGGCGAACTTCGCTCAGATGCCAGCGGGTTTTGCCCAATAAATTTGCAAGCGTGTCGGCAAAATCTTCGGCGAATAATTCTTCGACTTTGTTGCCGACGATTTGGTCGCGCTCAAGATTGAAAATCTGTTCGGCGGTCGAATTACAGCGCGTCACGCAGCCTTCGGAATCAACCGCGAGCAGAGCGACGTTGACCGATTCGACGATTGATTCGTTGAATTCCTTCAGCAGAGCCAGCTCATCATTTCGTCGCTGTTGTTCTTCATAAAGAATGCTGTTTTCGATGGCGACGGCGATATAACCGGAAATCGTCTGCAAAATGTCCAAATCTTCCGATGAAAGCAGCGAGCCGTCTCTGGTTCTGCCGAGACCTACGACGCCGATCATTCGCCCGCGAACGACGCACGGGACGTAATAATGCAATTCCTGCCGAATCAGCGCAGTTTCGCTATCCGCCAAATCAAAATCGTCTGCGCGAACGATGCTTCCCTGTGCAGAATGCGTGCGGACCAGCGAGCGAAAATCATTCGGAATGCGGTAATACTCGGACAAGTTAACTGAACGCGCCAAACGAAAACCGCCCGGAGTTTTTTCGTCTTCGATAAAAACCGCCACCTTTTCGACATCGAGAACCTGCTGCAAGCGGCTCATTAAGGCATTTAAAAGCAAATCAAGCTGTGTTGACGCCGACAGAGTTCTGCCGAAATCGAGCAGGCTGCGGCGCATATCATAGCGTTCGCCGTAAAAAAAACGGTCGGCGCGTTCCTGCAAAAATTCTTTGAGCGGCGCGGAAAGCATCACAATCGCCGCCATCGCAATCACCGCCACGACTATTTTCGCCGCTATTTCCGTTGCAGAGCCTTCGATGTTTAGACCGTAGGAATTACCAAGCACGAAAAAGACGAAACCAAACGCGACCGCGCCGATGAGCGTTGAAATCGAAAGCGTGGTCAGAGCATAAACAGCCGCGTGACGCACCACGATGTCAACGTCCATCAGGCGGTAGCGCACAACGGAATGACCGAAAGTGAGGGGAATAAAGGCTAAAGGCAAAATCGCCAGGCTCGTCAGCCAATTTTCCTGTGGAAGATTGAGCGCGCTTTTGGCGATTTGATAAGCGATGATCGGAATCACCGCCGCAATTGAACCAGCCATCGCCCATTTTAAGCGCTGGCGGACGATAATTTGTTTGTTTCGCGCGTAGCGATAAATCAAAACGCCCGCGCCCACCGTCAACGCCGCGACAAAATGCAGAAACATCAAGCGGTAAAGAACCGAGAAAAAGCCGGTTCGCTCAAACCCTTGATTGAGCGAGGCAAGCGCGCTTTCGGAAATCGGCAAATTGCCGTAAATATAGCTGAAAACGGAAGCGGCGGAGAGCAAAATCGCCGGAACGTAAAGCAAAACGGTTTGCCACGATTTTTCAGCAAAATGCGTGCGAATCGGATAAATCCAACAAAAATGGAGAAAAACGGGAGCGAAAAAGATAAACGCGAGATCGTCAATGATGGCGACGGCGGCGTCGAAATCTTCAAACGTGCCGATTGGCTTTAAAATGTGAAACGCAAAAGCCGCCAGGCAAAGCGCGGCGAAATGCAGCACAAACGGCGCGCTTCCGCCTTGTTTGAAAAGGACGAAAAAGCCGATAAAAAGATAGACCAGACCGACAAAAGCAAACGCCAGAAGGCTCGGCGTCCAGCGCGGCGCGGATTCGAGCTTGTTTAAATCGGCATAATAAAAGTTGTTGCCGAAAGTATAAGACGGGCGCTGAAAAAGATAAGTTAATTTGCCGCCGATCCCGGCTTCTTCGAGATAAACTTGAACTTCTGAAGGAGACGAAATTTCTTCAAATTTCGTCTCGTCCAAACTGACGCCGACCAGCCGGTCGCCGGGCAAAATGCGAGCGCGGGCGGCGGCTGAATTGGGCGCAACTTTTTCGGCGAAAATTCCGGCATCCGTAAGTTTCCACATCACGCCGTCGGTCGGCGGCAATTTATGAACGGCGCGCTGCGAAAGGTTAAGAATGCCGACAACGGCGAGCAAAAGCGCCGCTATCAACCAAATCCAACCCCGCGTTGTGAGAATCGTATTTTGCACCGTTTTTTAAGACTGCAAATGTGGACAGTCTAAACCGGAAGTTTTTCACGCAAACAACGTTCCAGCTATTAATCTTTAAACGATCAATTGAAACCGTTTTCGCTCAAAGAGATAATCATCAATAAATATCGCATTAAAAGTTTGTTTGAGAATGGCTTCTGTTGCCCGCTTCAATTATTTGAAAAAAGGTTTAAATTAAATTATCCGAAGTTTTCAGTATGATTCAAGTTTTCGGAAATTTTCGCCGCAGCTTTTGCAAAAAAAGGACGAGACTTGGTTGCAGCCTCGTCACTCTTTCATTTCGCGGTTTTGCGTTAAATTTAGAATCTGACGGCAATGCCGCCGCGCAAAAAACGGCGCCAAGAGTTGAGCCTTAAGGCAGTTTCGCCGTTTGCTGTGGCTGTTTGAACGTCTAGCAAATTGCGTGCGTCAAACATGGCTCTGGCGCGAACCGGCAAACCAAGCGTCGGAAGTTTTTGCGTGACCAAAACGCTCAGCGACGGATCGTAAAAAGCCATTCTGCCGGCAAACGGGTCAATCGCAAAAACAGCGCCGTTCGGCGACACTCGATAAATCGCTTTGACTTCAGTTCCGGTGTCGAAATTAGCCGAAACTTGTGCGGCAAAAGTTTGAAACAGCGCGTCGTCGAAAAGCTCTGAAGGATCTGTAATTCCGTTTGCCGAGAGGCTTTGCCCGCGCCCGAAAGAATAGCCGAGAGCGGTGCTGAAAATCTCGTTTAAGCGGCGCGAATAAACAACGCGGACGCCTTGTGACGAACCGTTTTGCGCGGCGTTCAAAAATGGATTGTCTTCGTTTCCGTTTTCGGCGAGCGGAAGCTGAATAAAGCTGACGCCGCGATTTGTCGTCGTGTCGAAAAACGCTGAGGCTTCGAGGTTTGAAGCGTTATCCAAAACGCGCTCGATGCCGAATTCAAGACGCCGCAGTTTGGGCATCAAAATTTGCCGGTCGGCAATCGCGTAAGAATCGAAATTCGGCTGGCGGAAAAGCACGCGGCTGTCTTCCAATTCGGCGGCTTGCTGCCAGGTTCTTTGTTCGGTTTGCGTTGTGTAAGCGAAATTAAGACGAGTCCGGGCGTCGGTTTCAAACTGCAATCCGAAACGCGGTGCGATTGAATCTGCTCCGCTCGCGCCTACGAAACGCGCATAATCAACGCCTAAAACCAAAATCACACCGTCGCGGATGCGCCATTCGTCATAGGCTTGAAAAGAGATTTGACCTAAATCGGTTTCTTCTTCATCCGCGTCAAACTGAACCGTTCCCAATTTAGCAGCGCCAACATTAAACGTGACTCGATGTTTTTCGTTTAATCGAAGGCGGGCGGTCGTTTCAAATCTGTTCGGCGCATCTTCCCCGATTCCGGTTTGTCCGGCAAAAACCAAATCGAGTTTTTCGTTGACAGGTTGAATTGTTGCGAAATTAACGCCGTAATAATTTTGATTGTCCGCGCCGCCTGCAAAATAGGTTTCGACTAGGGTTTGCGATGCGCGTCGAGAATCGGTTTCCTTTTCTGAGGCTTCATTTTCCGCTGCTTCAACGTTTTCTAAATCGGCTGCCGGTTCGCCCGTTCCTTCATTTTGTTGATAAATCGAGCGGCGCGAAGCGTTTGAACGTATTAACCATTTTGAGCTTTTGCGGTCGGCGCGTTTTTCCGGCAGAGTGTTTCCGCTGCCCGTGCGAACCAGATTAAAGCGAAAAGCAACTTCGTCCGAACGCTCGACCGCAACGTCAGACAAAGAAACTACAGAATAACCGTCAGCCATCGCGGTCAAGCTGTAACGTCCGGGAAGAACGCGGGCGATGAAGCTGCCGTCGGCGCGGCTCGTAATTTGCCGCACACTCGACATTCCGTCGCGCCAGAGAGCGATAACGGCTCCAGCAATCGGCGAGCCTTTGTCGTCGCGAACCGTGCCGCGAATCGTTCCCAGAGCAGCGGTCGCGTTTGATTTCGGTTCGCCGCCGGTCGGCGAAGCGGTGATTTCACCGTGCGCGCAGACGGGCGCGAGCAGCAGAGCGGTTAAAAACGCTCCACCGAAAATCTTTCTTGATTTTTGTCTTAACTGAATTTTCTCCGGCATTTGGAAAAACTTCTCGAATGAAAACTGTAAAATCAACCGCCGCTGATGATGTCTCGATAACTCCTATCGTCTCGATATTTTGAGCCGAATCTTTAATTCTGTCAAGCAAATCACGTTTGGCGTCGAAAACTATGATGCTGCGTCGGCTTGACAAAGTTTGTTCGTCGGCTAGAATAACTTTTGCGCTTGATGAACGCGCCGTGCGGAGACGTGGCTGAGCGGCTGAAAGCGGCGGTTTGCTAAACCGTTAAGGGTCAAAAGCCCTTCACAGGTTCGAATCCTGTCGTCTCCGCCAGAAATTTTATAAACTAACGAGTGGCAAGTTCGATAAAAAGAAACTTGTCACTTTTCTTGTTTTTGAAGAAGAAGTCGGAATTAAAATGTTTCGGATTCGGCAGGCAAACGAAAACGATTTTCGAGCGATTTGCGATTTCGACGAGGTTGCCAAAATCCATGCGTCGCGAGTCGAATTCATTCGAAAATCACTCGCCGAAGCTGTTTGTCTCATAGCCGAAGCGCCGGAGAAGATTGTCGGTTACGGCGTTTTAACCAACCATTTTTTCGGTCACGGCTTTGTTGATTTAATTTATGTTGACGCCGGATTCAGGCAGTGCGGAATTGGCGGAATGCTCCTCGTCGAACTGGAAAACAGTTGTCAAACTGAGAAAATTTTCACTTCAACCAATCTTTCAAACTTACCGGCGCAAAAATTATTCAATAAAATCGGTTACACTTTGAGCGGCGTCGTGCACAATTTAGATGAAAACGACCCGGAAATTATTTTTTACAAACTTTTATCCAAGTAAATTATGACCGAAAGAGTACGTTTTGCTCCCAGTCCGACCGGATATTTACACATCGGCGCTGCTCGCACCGCGCTTTTTAATTATTTATACGCCAGACACAACGGCGGAAAATTTCTGCTCAGAATCGAAGATACGGATTTGCAGCGTTCGACCGACGAATCAACGCGCTCGATTCTCGAAGGAATGGCTTGGCTCGGACTTGAATATGATGAGGAAATCGTTTTCCAATCCGACAATGCCGAAAAACATCGCCAAGCCGCGCTCAAACTTTTGGAAGAAGGCAAAGCGTACCGCGATTTTACGCCGAAAGCCGAAAACTCGGACAAAAACATCAAGGAAGCGATTGCGGAACGCGCACGCGCGCAAGGCGGCGATAAAAATATGCGCGACAATCCTTTCCGGGATTTGCCGAAAGAAGAATCGGACGCGCGCGCGGAGAGCGGAGAATTGTTTGCAATCCGTTTGAAAGTCGGAGAAACCGGAAAAACGAGCTTTGAAGACGCGGTTTACGGCACGCAGGAACGCGATTACAGCGAAATCGAAGACCTCGTTTTGCTGCGCTCGGATGGTCATCCGCTTTACAATCTCGCGGTCGTTTGCGACGACATCGAAATGGGAATTACGACCGTCATTCGCGGGCAAGACCATTTAACGAATACGCACAAACAAGTTTTGCTTTACGAAGCTCTCGGCGCGACGAAACCGAAATTTGCGCACGTTCCGCTGATTTTAGCGCCCGGCGGCAAAAAGCTCTCGAAACGGATTCACGGTCCGATTGTTTCGATGACGACTTATCGCGACGAAGGTTTTATCGCCGCCGCTTTTCGCAATTTTATCGCGCTGCTCGGCTGGTCGCCGAAAACCGATCAGGAAATAATGAATTTGCCGGAAATGATTGACCTTTTCACGCTCGAAGGCATCAACCGTTCAAGCGCGATTTTCAATTTCGACGCCAACAATCCAAAACGCTGGACGGACGATAAAGCCTTGTGGATGAACGCCGAATACATTCGGACAATGTTTTTGGGAGAATTGCTGCCGCTCGTCAAAGCCGAATTAAAATCTGCAAAACTGTGGCGCGAGGAATACGAAGACGAAGACCGTGTGTGGTTTGAAAAAACCGTTGATTTAATCCGCTCGCGATTTTTCACGCTCAAAGATTTTTCCTCTCAGGGACGCGCGTATTTTTCCGAAGATTTTGATTTTGACGAAACGGCGCTCAAGAAAAATCTGTATAAAGAGCCGAAACTGCGCGAATGGCTGCCGGAATTAGCGGATAAATTGGAAGCAGTCGAGCCGTTTGAACACGATGCGATTCAAGCCGCTGTAAGCCAATTTGCCGAAGAAAAAGCGGTCAAAGTCGGTTTAGTTGCCAACGCCGCTCGCGCCGCAATTACGGGACAATCGGTCGGCGCATCAATGTTTGAAATCATCGAACATTTAGGAAAGATGCGCGTGACAAACCGTTTGCGAAGCCAGCTTGCTTGGCAGAATTATCAGGGAGAATAAATATTATGACTCCGAAAACAATCAACGCACATTTTGATGGCAAGCAAATAGTTTTAGACGAGCCTTTTGAGCTTAATCAGAGTATGAAAATCGTCGTCACTATTTTATCTGAAGACGATGAGCGCGAAGATTGGGCGCGTTTGGCAATGCAAAGTTTGGAGAGAGCTTACGGCGATGACGAGCCGGAATATACGCTCGATATGATTAAAGAGTGGAACCGGAATTATGAACGAAGGTGATGTCGTTATCGCGCTTTTTCCGCAAGCCGACGGCTCAATTAAAAATCGTCCGGCTCTGATTTTGCGAGAAATGCCGCCGTTCGGAGATTTCCTGATTTGCGGCATTAGTACGCAACTTCGTCAAAAAGTCGAAGATTTCGATGAAATAATTTCAGCAACCGATTCCGATTTTGTGAACAGCGGATTGATTTCTGAATCTTTAATTCGTCTTGGTTTTCTCGTTACAGTTCCGAGTAATCGTATCGGCGGCGTAATTGGTTCAATTTCAAACGAACGCCGTAAAAGACTTTTACAAAATCTGAGTGATTATTTGATTAAATGAATCTCCGCATTGAAAAAGCAATCGAGCGCGATGTGCCGCAGATAATTCGGCTTATTCGGGAATTTGCCGAGTATGAAAAGCTGCTCGAATTTTGCGAAGTGACGGAAGAAAAACTGCGCGCGGCGATGTTTGGCGAGCGACCCTGCGTTGAAGGTTTGATGGCTTTTGACGGATCAAACAAAGCAATCGGCTACGCTTTGTTTTATGAAAGTTTTGCCAGCTTTCGCGGGCAGCGCGGCGTTTATCTCGAAGATTTGTATGTTGTGCCGGAATTGCGAAAAGCCGGAGTCGGGCTGGCTTTGATGAAATATCTGGCAACGCTCGCAAAAGAGCGCGGCTGCGAGCGAATGGATTGGCAGGTTTTGACTTGGAACGAACCGGCAATCAGATTTTACGAGCTGCTCGGCGCGGAAATTGACGAGTCCGAGCGGCATTGGAAATTAACGGGCGCGGATTTCGAGAGGTTAGCAAATGTTGACGGCTGATTTGGCAATTAATTTCCGGCGCGGCGATAAGATTTACCCGCGTCTTTTGCGCGTAAACGACCAGAATAATTTGCGCGACGCGGAAAATCTGATTGCGATTCTTGAATCTTCATTAGGCAAAACGCGGGCGGAAATCGAATCGGAATTGGAGGAATACGTCGGTACGGGAACGGATTACAAAATTTTGCGCGGTTTGATCAAACTGCTTTTCGACCGAGCCGAATTTCAAACCGCGAGCATCGCTGAACCTATTCAGGTGCGACGAGCTTTGTTTTTTGCGGCGAAAAATCAGCATCCGGTTTTAGCCGACAAACGCGCCGAAGTTTTGGCGGCGGTTGCGGCGGAATTTAATTGTCGCCCGGTAGAAATCGAAAACGCGCTTTATGCGGATTTGCCCGCCGAGCAAAAATTGCTCGAATTTTCTTCGTTGACGCCGCTCGCTCTGGTTGATCGTTATAATCTGGCACAGGCGCAGGCGTTGTTTTATCGCTGCGGCGAGATGAAAATTTTTGTGGGTCCTCAGACGCCCGCAGCTTACCGCCAGATTTTCGGCGCGATTAAATATTTCAAGCTGATTCATTCAATTGTTGGAAATCCGACAAACGGTTACGAAATCACTTTAAACGGCGCAGCGAGCGTCTTTCATCGCTCGCAAAAATATGGGATTCAAATGGCGGTCTTTTTGCCGTCGCTTTTGAATTGCCAAAACTGGCGGATGCGCGCCGAGATTGATTTGAAAACGGGCGAGCGCTGTTTTTACGAACTGACCAGCGAGCAAACCGAATTAAGCTCGCATTACGAAGAAGATTTGGAGTATCAAAACCCGGTTTACGAGCGTTTGATTAAAGATTGGGCGAGACAGGATTTGGTTTGGACGCTCGAAACAAACCGCGAAATCGTCAATCTTGGGCGCACGGCATTTATACCGGATTTTGTTTTGAAACGCGGCAAAGAAAAAGTTTTTCTCGAAATTTTAGGTTTCTGGACGCCGAACAGTTTGAAAAAACGGCTCGAACAATTCGCAGACACCAATTTTACGAATTTCATCATCGCCGCTTGGGAAGAATTGCGCGGCAGCCGCGACGAACCAACCAACACGCCCGAAAATGTGATTCTGTTTAAATCAAAGCTCGAACCGCGCGTTCTCGAACAAGCGGCTTTTAGATTAGTAAATAGCGAATTGTAAATCGTGAATCGAAGTATACAAATTCGTCTTTGTCAGTCTTATTTGCCATTGTTATTTGTTAAAATCTCGGAAAATGTCTAACGAAACGGTCGAAAACTTTATCACCGAATTTGGCAAAAGTCTCGAAAACGGGAGTTTCGTTAAAATGACTTTGGGTAAATACAAAGGCGCGGACGCGCATTTGCAGCGAATTTTGATTCGGCTGGTGGAAATCAAAAAAGGGACGCGGCTGTTTTTTCTCTATCGTTACGACACACGCGACACGGCGAAAAACTTTGAGTTTGCCGAAGGTGTTTCGATTGTCAGAGATTTGCTCGCACGTGAGTTTTTCGCCGCGCATCTTTTTACCACCGAACACGATTTTCAGCTCGACATCGGCAAGAAAAACTCTCGATTAAACATCGGCAAACCGACGTTTAAAACAAAACCCGACATCGCGCACAACCGCGAAAAACAGCACGCCGTCAATCCGAACAGCTTTTATTTGCAAGCTCTCGGCATTACCAGCGAAAAGGGCGAAATCAAGGCGAAACAGGAAGACAAATGGCGGCAAATCAACAAATTCGTTGAAATTCTGGGCAGCTTGTTTGAAAATTCAAATCTCAAAAACCGTGAAAAACTGAAAATCGTTGATATGGGTTCGGGCAAAGGTTATCTGACGTTTGCTGCTTACGATTACTTTAATAACGTCTTGAAAATTCAAACTGAAGTGGTCGGCGTTGATGTCAAAGACGAGTTGATTTCTTTGTGCAACGACATTGCGCGGAGCTGCGATTTTCAAAACTTAAAATTCGTCAAAGGTTTTATTCGCGATTTCGGGCTGGAAAACACCGACATTTTAATCGCTCTGCACGCCTGCAACACGGCGACCGACGAAGCGATTTATCGCGGCATCCGGGCAAACGCCGAGCTGATTGTCTGTTCGCCGTGCTGTCATCAGGAAATTCGCCCGCAGTTAAAAGCCCCCGACTTGCTCAAAAATGTTCTCAAACACGGCATTTTGCTCGAACGCGAAGCCGAAACTCTGACCGACGGTTTGCGCGCTATGCTGCTCGAACGCCGCGGTTATCAATCGAAAATCTTTGAATTTATCGGCACGGAACACACGCCGAAAAACAATATGCTCGTCGGAACAAAACACAATCGGACGGTTGACGTGGAAAATTATGACCGGCAAATTGCCGATTTGAAAAATTTTTACGGCATCCGCGAACAGCATCTCGAAAAATTACTCGACGCTCAAAATTAAAAAGAAGAAAAGCGAACTGCTAAACAGCAGTTCGCTTTTCTTCTGACATAAGCCGTTCGATTTTGATTACTGTTTTCGTGTAATTACATTTGGTGTAGTGTAAACGGTTTGTTCGGAGAGAACCTTGTAATCCGACGGCAGCGTAAACAACGAGCGGTCGGGTTCGCTACGATTGATGTTGGTCATCCGGTAAGTTTGTTCGCCGAAACGCGGGTCGCTGTGTTTTGAATAAACAATCATATCCAAATCTTTTGAGAACCAGCGCTCATAAACCATTTCAATCGGCTGCTCATTGCCGATTGAACCGGCTGCAATCGTCGTCACAGTGCGCGTGCCTTCGGCTTGAACGCCTTCAAAATCCCGGACGCCGAGCGATTCTGTTTTGCCCCCGCCGCCGTTTACAGTAGTCCCTACGCTGGGCATAAGAACAATGTGGCTTTTCCCGGCTACGGCTGCTTCGACTTGCACCCGTCTCGCTTCGCCCATCGGCTGCCCGTTGACGATAACCGCACCTTCGATGTTTCTATTCGGAACGCCGAGACGGTGTGCGGTTTTTTCCTTAGAGTTGAGCATATATCGAACGCCCGCGACCGGATCGAAAATGGAAATTGCCTGATGCGATCCGAACAGCGCCATTGAGTTTGCGCCTGAATTTAATATTTCCTCACGGCGAAAACGTCCTTCGCCGTCGCGGTATAATTTGTGTGTCACGCTGCGCGTTATTTTGTTTCCGTCAGCCAATGTCTGAACGCTTTCGCTGATTGCTTCAGCCGAAAAAGGCGCGCCTTTGACAGTTTTGGTAGAGCTGGAGGCGATAATTTCAGTCGCCACTTTGGCGTCCGTCGCTCTGGTTAGGGCTCTGGTTCTCACTTCCTGCGCCGGTGCGACCGCCGCTAAAGAGAGTACAAAAATAGAAGCTGCAATTGAAAATTTCATCTTTTTTCTCCTGATTTAGATTAATAATTTATTTGACCAGCCTAATCGCTCGTGCTACGCCGTCGGAGCCGACGAGCAAATCGGTTTTGATTTTTTCGCTCTCGTTTTCGGTCTGCACCGCAACGCCCAAAGCGAGCAGACGCGCGCGCGACATCTCGACGCGGACGATTTGCGATTCTTCATTCGCCAAATTTCCCGCGTATGTCAGAGCCATAAAAGGCTCTTCACGTTGACTTTCAAATTTCTGCGGCAAATTTCTTTTCTTTTGCGGAGGCTTTTGCAAAGTCTGCGGGTTGTTTTTCGATTTTGCCTTTTTCACCGACGCGATTTGGCGCGGTTGAAAATCATTTTTCGGCGTTCCTGCGGTTTGAGGCGAAACAGTTTCAGGCTGTTTTTCAACCGGAGCGGCTGCAACTTGTTTTTCTTCAATCACTGGGTGCTGCGCCGTTTCAGGCGGGTTTGGAAAACGCACGAGCATTGCCGCCGCGCCGACAATCAAAATAGCGATGGCGGCAAATGCCAAAACAGATTTTTGCCAATTCCAAAATTGAAGATTCGGCAAAGCGAAAACACTTTTAACTTTCGTTTTCCGGCGAGATTCTTCCGTCTTGATATTTGCCCGGACGCGCTGGAAAAGCTGCGGCGCGGCGACGATTTTTTCAATTTCGGCGTCGGACAATTTTCCGGTTCGGAGCAATTCGCGCTCGACAATTTTTAGCTTTTCGTCTTGTAAATCTCGCTTTTTCATCGCTGTGTTAATGACGCTTGCCGCGCTCGGACGGTTACAAAAATTTTCTCAGAATCTTTCGCAGAGCGTGGCGCGCTCGATGCGCTTTGACTTTGACTTTTGAATTGGACCAGCCGGTGATCTCGGAAACTTCCGCCACGGTCATTTCTTCGGCATCAAGCATTTCCAAAACTGCGCGGTCTTCGGCGGCGAGCCGCGAAAGCAGTTTTTCGGCTAAATCACGGTTAATAAAATCGTTTTCAGCACCGTTTTCCCCGCATAAAGTTTCGAGCAAATCCGATTTTTCGTCCGTCTCCAATTCCGAAAAAAAGTTTTCCGCTTTGCGCTTCCGGCTTCGCAAAACGTCGAGCGCGGCGTTTGTCGCCGTGCGCGCGAGAAAGCCCGGAAGCGACGAGCTACTCTCGGAGCGAAAGTTTTTCAGCTCAAAATAAACTTTGGTAAAAGTGATTTGAACAATTTCTTCGATTTCGGCAGGCTGGCGAAAAAAACGCGCGGCGACGCGGGCGACGAGCCGTTTATGTCGCTCGAAAATTTGCTCGAAAGCGGCTTCATCGCCCGCCAAAACTCGCTCGACAAGATTTTTGTCGGAGATTTCGCCGCTGCTTTCGCCGCTTTTTTCGGCGCTAATCGCCCAAAATTTGTTGTGGAGTGCCGTCGCCAATTTCAATTCCGTGAATTTCACAAAGTAGAGAACTGCTTTAAGGACGAACGGCGAGCGAAAAAGGTTACAAAAATTTCGGAGCTTGTTTTGAATCCTCGGCGGAAATGTTGAATGCGAAATCAGGAAATAAAAAAGACCGCCGCTTTGTTCACAAAGCGGCGGTCTAATTCTTACAACCAAACAGAGGAAGGATTAGCTCAAAAATCCTTTAAATTTCGAGGGGCTGCCCGCATAGCCCGGAAACAGTTTCGACAAATCTTTCGCGCCGAAATGTCTGGCGGCGACTTCGCCGAAAACGTCACGGAAATCGGTTGTTACGTCGAGATCGCGTCCTTCGTAGAGCTTATCGTTGGATAAGCCTTTCCAATTTCCATAGACTTTGCCGCCTTTGATCGAGTTTCCGATAACAAACATTGCATTGGCGTGTCCGTGATCTGTTCCGCGCGTGCCGTTTTCGCGGGCGGTGCGACCAAATTCCGACATCGTTAAAATTACGACATCATCCATTTGCTCTTTGCCCAAATCGGCGACAAAAGCAGCGATGCTGGTGGAAAAATCGCGTAAAAGATTGGCGATTTGACCGCGCGACGAGCCTTCGTTGGCGTGCGTATCCCAACCGTTCGATTCGGCGAAAGCGACTTCCAAACCGACTCCGGCTTTGATTAACTGCGCGATTTGTCTCAAAGAATTTCCGAGCTGCGAAGTCGGATAAATTGCGCCGTTTGCCGGTTTGTATTGCGCCGGATTCGATTTTTTCAACATATTAATCGCGTCGAAAGTCTCTTTTCCAGTGTCGCCCAAATTATCACCGCCGACGGTTTGCGCGTAAATCGCTTCAAAACCGCCTTGCACCGAAGGCGTGTAATTTCCGGCGCGAATGGCGAAATCGTTTAAATTCGTCATCGCCACCGAAGGCGCTTTGCCGTAGAGCGAGCGCGGAAGCTGCGAGGTCATCGCCACGGCGCGAAACGTCGTCGCATTTTTCTCATTCGTGTTTTGCAAAATGCGGTTGAGCCAGCCGTCGCGCGTAGATTTGACGCCGGGCGTTCCGGCTTCCATATAATCCTGCGCGTCAAAATGCGAGCGCGTATTGTCGGGCGAGCCCGCGGCGTTGACAATCGCCAGACGGTTTTCTTTCCAGAGCGATTCAAACGGTTTCAGAGCCGGATTGAGACCGAAAAATCCATCCAAATCTATCGCACCTTCGGTTTGATTCGGTTTCTGAACTGCAATCGTCCGCCGCAAATTGTAATATTCGCTGTCGCCGTAAGGAACGACCGCATTTAAACCGTCCATCGCGCCGCGCTGAAAAATCGTCACCAGAACTTTGCGCCGCCCGTTGCCATTTTTTAAAGATTGCGCGTTTGCCGCAAATTCGTGAAGAAACTGGGGCGAGGCTGCCATCAGACCAAAGCTCGCCAGAGCCGCGCCGCTCGATTTAAGGAATAATCTTCTATCCATTTTTATGTCTCCAATAATAACTAGCCAAAATCATTTGCCATTTGTTTAGACGCTCCCGCATGGCATTTGGTCAGTTTTTTTGAAGAATTTTGCTGCATTAAATACGAATCAAGGCTTTTTGCCTTCGTGCCACGCGGGTTTGAAATCCGAATTAACGAGCCATTGAACCGGCTTGATCATTGAATTAATAGCCCGTGTCATATGGTTGAAATCAATCGTTTTTACTTCGTCGCTGGCGCGGTGATAATCGGTGTGCAATCCAAAGCTCGAAACCGTGTGAGCGACGATACCTTGTCGGGCGAGCGTGTAATTGTCCGAACGCTGGAAAAAATTTTGATCCGGGTGCGGATCGGCAACTAACTTTGCGCCCTGTTTGGCAAGTTCCGCGCCCAGATTTGAACGGTCGTAGCCGGTCAGCCAGAGCTGTTCCGCCGCGACTTTCGCGTCCGGGCGTCCGAGCATTTCAAATTGCAGATTGGCAATTAATTTATCTTTCTGAAACGGCAGAGTGTTCACAAAGAATCGTGAACCGTAGCCCCCGGCTTCTTCGCTGCCGAAAAAGGCGAAATAAACGGTGCGTTTCGGCTGCTTGCCGCTTGCCAGCACGCGCGCCAATTCCAAAACCGCGACGCAGCCCGAAGCATCATCGTCCGCGCCGTTAAAGATTTTATCGTCGCCGGGCGCGTCTTGCCGGACGCCGAGATGATCCATATGCGCGCTGAGCAGTACGACTTCGGAACTAAGTTTAGTATCGCTGCCCGTCAATTTACCGATTGCATTCCACGTTTGCTGTGTTTGCGGCGCGGCAAGCTCGCCTTTAATTTCGATGTTTGTTCCGTCGGCTATTTGTGAAAGTGAGTTGGCAACTTCTCTGATAACAACAATTAAGTTGAAAGGGTTTCCGCCGCTTCCCGTAATCGTCGTGAAAGATAAATTTCGCTTAGCTAAATTCTCCCATTGTGCTCGCCATTGCGGAGTTTCTTCGACTATAACGGCTTTTGCGCCGCTTGCAGAAATTGCCTGAAGCTTTTGATTCAAGTTTTGCGCCGCATCGCCTTCGCGCAATCGAACAAAAGCAATTGAACCTGCCGGCGGTTTTTCGTCAAGGTTTATCTTTTGCAGATTGCCGCTTATTTGCGCCGCGCCGATTCGCAGAACAATCATTTCCTTACCGTGTCCTAAAACGGCAGTTGAGCCGTTTGCGGAATAGCTCAATTTCGGAGCGGCGGCAAAAGTGTTCCGCGTGATATTAACGGTTTGAATAAAAGTTTTATTGCCGGCAGAGTCCGCATCGCCCGCCGGTTCAATGCCGAATTGCTGCATCTGCGAAGCGATATATTGCCCAGCGAGCAATTCAAACTGTGTTCCGCTGCCGCGTCCCTGGAGCGCGTCGCTTGCCAGAAACTCCATCTGCGCGCGGACGTTTCGTTCTTCGAGCGGCGAAACGGTTTTGCTTGTTTTTTGGGCGACGCCGGAGTTGGCGATTGTCAGTAAAAGAGCGAGGAAAAGAGCGGTTCTTTTCAGATTAGTTAATTTCATTGATTCTCAGAAAATATTGTTTTGTTTAAATTGCAATTTATCACAAAATTGAAATTTGAAGTTTCTTCTGTCAGGCATTATCAAAAACGCGATAATCAGTCGCAACTGTAAACTGTAAACTGTAAACTATCAACTGTCTGGCAAATAAATAAAGAAACAGGGGATTTTCTGCAAAACAGTTGATAGTTTACAGTTTACAGTTGATAGTTTGACTTTTATTTTGTGAGTTTATCTCTGTTTCTATCTCGCCAAACTCGCGTTGATTTTTTGGATAAACTCGTCAATCTTATTATTTTCAATCCAGCGAGCGATAATTACCAAATCGTTTTCCGGGTCAATATAAATGATGTTTGTGCCGTTGCCGAGATGAGCGAAGGCAGAAGCGGGCGCGCTCGGATAAAGTTTTTTGTCGGTGTTGAGATACCAGTTCATAAAACCGTAAGTCGGCTGAACGGGAGTCGGTGTTTTCGCTTGTTTTATAAATTCAGGCGAGAGAATTTGTTTGTTGCGCCATTTCCCATTGCGCGCCGTGAGCAAACCGAAACGCGCCATATCTCTGGCGGAGATAAACATTCCGCCGCCCCAATGCCCGCCGCCGCTGACGGATTGAACGATGTTTCCATCCAAAACTACGAACGAATTTTCGTAACCGTTCCAGCGCCAGGTGTTTGAAGCGCCGATTTCATCCATCACGTTTTCTTTTAAAACTTGTGGCAAAGGTCGCCGCCAAACATTTAGAGCCGCAAGCGCGAGGACGTTGACGCGGACATCGTTGTATTCGTAAGTCGCTCCTGGTTCGTTTCGTTTGCGGTTGAGCCAATTATTGGCGTCTCTGTCCGGTCGGTCTGCCCAATCAGGTTTGCCCCAGAGCGTGCCTTCCCAATCGCTCGTTTGCCGCAAAAGATGTTCCCATGTGATTTTGCGGTTATGCTCGGTTTCAAAAAGCTCGATCAAGCGCGATTTGCCGAAACGCTCCGCATAGTCGAATTTTTCGCTGCCGTTAAAAACCAGAATCGGCGCAGAATAATTTCGCGCCGCGTCTTGCAGACTTTTAATCAGCTTTCGGTCAAACGCCAGACCGACAACTGTCGAAACAAAGCTTTTCGTCACGCTGAAAGTCATATCAACGCGCTCCGGCGCGCCCCATTCAGCGATGATGTAGCCGTTTCTGAGAATGATTCCGGTCGCCTCGCCGCGTGTCTGAAACGCTCCGACGGCTTCGCCGAAAGGCTCGCGCCCGAATGTTTGATAATGCGCGAGTTCGAGATTGCGCGGAGCTTTCGACTCGTTGGCGACGGCGAAATCAATCGCTTCTTTAAGTTTGGCGGCGTCAAATTTCGCCTGTTCCGGCGTGCGTTTTTCCCAAGCCTCGCCGGGCGGCGGATAATAATTTGATTGAGATAAAACGCCGCTGCTAAAAGCGAAAGCAAAAATGAGCGCGACAAGAAAACGGCTAACGGAATTTCCGACAAGATTATTGTTTTTCATATCTTTTGCGACAAACGAGTTTAATTTACCTTTGAACGGCGCAAAAGTCTTGTCCTCGAATTGAGCAGCGAGATGAAAATTGATCTTAATTTGAACCCGCTCGTATTTATTTCAGATGATGTGTCGTGTGTTCGGTCACGGAAGAAAAGAGTTTATTCGGCTGTGGAGCGTTTAGCTCGTCGGTTCGCGCTATTTCCGCGTCAAGTCCGCGTTGGTTTTCGGCATCGTTTGATTTATCGGGCAGACTATTTTTCGGAACTGTAAAAAGCATCGCATTCAGAATCAGACTCAAACCGATGAAAAAGACCACGATTCCTGCTCCGACCAAAATCAAAACTCCTTTATCGCTCATTAAAAAGCTGGCTAAGGTAAATCCGATTGAAGCTCCGACGCCGATTGAAGCGCAAACTACGCCCTTTCTGATTCGCCGCATTCGTTTTTCTTCGGGCGATTCCAAAAATTTTTCGATATGCGGCAGCACGTCTTCGGCGACTTTTTCCAAATCGCGGGCTGATTTCATCTCGCGAATTTTGCTCGCAATCGCGCGCCCGATTTCATCGCGCGCGAAAACCGCCGAGGTCGTGATGTTATCGGGTTTTTCTATCGCAGTGCGAATAATGCGCAGCTCGATTCCACACGCCCGACAAAATTGATTTGGTTGCGTTTCTTCCAATCCGCAGCTTGGGCAAAACATAATCTGAAAAATCTCCGTTGCTGGAATTTCGGTTTTTGAGTCAATCAAAAAATCATACGCGCGAATGCCGAATTAGTTCGCGGGCGCAAAATTGCTTTGGTTTTCGGAAGTAAAATTTACCGCCGCGCCGATTTGCTGTAATTTATTAAGAGAGAAATACGAAGATTGACGGAGATAAAAAAAAAGATGAGTAACGAAGTGACGGTCGCCGACGTTTTTCGGCGCGCGAAAGCCATCAGACAAGGAAATCCGAACGGCGATTTTAAACAAGTCACACAACAGCTCGCCGGCGAATTTGCGGGCAAACCGATGCCGCCGGTTTATAATTTGACGATTCCCGAACACGACGATCTTGTGCCGGAAGAAGATTGGTCTGCCGGTCTGCCGATTGTGATGCGCGGAATTCAAAACGATGATTGGACGGAAATCGCGCTCGGAATCGTCATCTGTCTTGAACAAATCGAAAATTTTCAAAAAGAAAGCGGCGCGGAACAAGGCAAACGCTGGCACGACCGTTCAAAAGGCATCGGCGAGCAAACGAAGAAAAGTCTGGACAAATGGCTGCCCGACGATTTAATGCGAATCGCCGAACGCTCGCAGAAAAGGTGAGCACAGTTTAAATTGAAAACCACAGATTTACACAGATAGACACAGACAAAATTAAAACTTAAATCTGTGTTTATCCGTGTAAATCTGTGGTTTCATTTTTATCGTGAATGAAAAGCGAGTAAATCCCAGAGACGCAGCGGCGGTTGTTTTGTTAAAACACGGAACGAGCGCGGAAAATCCTCAGATTTGCTATGTCAAACGGCACGCAAATTTGAGTTTTCTGCCCGGTTGGCACGCTTTTCCCGGCGGTAAGCTCGAAAAATCGGATTACGAAACGCCGGTTGAAAACTGCACGGACAAAGACCATGCGGCATTAATTGTTTGCGCGGCGCGCGAAGCATTTGAAGAAACCGGAGTTCTGCTCTCGAAAGGCGGCGACAAATTAACGAGAGGGCAGCGCGCTTCTTTACACGACGATTTATGTTCGGGCAGAGAAACCTTTGCCGAAATTCTCAAAGGCTGGGATTTGTGGCTCGATGCCGAAGATTTTAAGTTTGTCGGCACTTGGACGACTCCGACGTTTTCTCCCGTCCGTTTCAAAACGCGCTTTTTTCTCGCCGTTTGCCCGCCGAAACAAACGCCTTTTGCCGCCAGCGGCGAGCTTGAAACGGTTGAATTTATCCACGCCGAAAATGCTCTGAAAAAATGGCAAAACGGCGAAATCCTGTGCGCGCCGCCGATTCTTAATACGTTTCGCGTTTTCGGCGGGGAAATTGAACCGCCGAGACGCAGAGACGCCGAGAAAAACACGGGAAATAATAGAAGCCAAAATCTCAATGACTCTTTCTTAATCTCTGCGTCTCTGCGTCTCTGCGGTGAAAATCCAGTTGAAAAATTGCTCTCCTTAGCAAAAATCGAAGGCAAGCATCCGCGCAAAATCGAATTCAACCTGCGTTTTACCTGTTTTCCCCTAAAAACCAAAACTCTGCCGCCGGCGACGCATACCAATTGTTTCATTGTCGGACGCCGTGAATTTGTTGTTATTGACGCTGCCGCGCGAGAAGAATCGGAACAAAAGGCTTTGCACAAATTCATTGATTCGATTGCCGAGCGCGGCGGCGTTTGCAGAGGAATCATCGTTTCGCATTTTCATCAAGACCACACGGGCGGCGAAATCGCTCTCAAAAAACATTTACGCGAAAATTTCAATCAACAAGCGCCGCTTTTAACACATCGCGCGACGGCGGAAAATTTGCCGGAAATCGAAATCGACGGATTTTTGCAAGACGGCGATGAATTCGATTTAAAAGACGAAAACGGCGAGCAATTCAAGCTCGAAACGCTTTACGCGCCCGGTCATGCGCGCGGGCATCTTTGCTTTTACGACCGTAAAATCGGATTTTTATTATCGAGCGATAACGTCATCGGCGCAGGTTCGGTTTTGATTGCGCCGCCCGAAGGCAATATGCGCGATTATTTAAATTCGCTTGAAAAAATGCGTGATTTGCCGAATCTGCGTTTCTTATGCGGCTCGCACGGTTCGGCGCTGGCGAATGCACGTGAAAAAATCGAAAATTATATCCAGCATCGGTTGATGCGCGAGCAAAAGATTTTGGAAGCGTGGAAAACAGGCGCGCGAACGCCGCGCGAAATTGTCGAGCGAGTTTATACGGATGTTAAGCCGGAGCTTTGGTTATGGGCGGAAAAATCGGTCGAAGCCCATCTCGAAAAATTGCAGACGGACGGCTTGTTGATTGTTAACGGTTAACCGTTGCGTTTGTAAAATTGCAATCAACGATTAACAATTAACAAATTTATGAAAATTCATTCGATCTCAGTTCCGACTCCTTTTTACGTCGGCGATACCAATGTTTATCTGATTGCGGAAGACCCGTTGACGATTGTTGATGTCGGACCGAAAACCAAAGAAGCCGCCGCCGCTCTGCGCGAAGGTTTGCGAAAACTGGGTTTTAGATTTTCCGACATCCGGCGGATTTTGCTTACGCACGCTCACGAAGACCATTGCGGTCTGGCAAAACAGGTGCGCGACGAAGCGAAAAACGCCGAAATTCTGGTTCACAATTGGGAAACCGGACATCTTTTCGGTCGCACAGGAAGAGCTGAAGACCGAAATTTAATGTTTCGCGCCGGAGTTCCCGACGAAGTTTCGACCGAACTGGAACAGCTTTACGGCGGCATTGCGCTGCTCACAGATGCACTCGAAGATAATGAATTTTCCGAGCTTCAAGACGAAATGGAGCTTGAATTTGAAAGCGGCACTCTGCGCGTTTTGCACACGCCCGGACACACGCCCGGCTCCTGCTCTTTTTTGCGTGAGGCGAATCGCACAATTCTTGCCGGTGACTGCGTTTTAAAACGTATCACGCCAAACCCGATTCTCTCGCCCGATCCGATAAATCCCGAAAAACGTTTTCAATCGCTCGGCGAATTTCTGGTCAGTCTCGCACGCCTTCGCAGCTTTGCCCCAACCCTGGTTTTAGGCGGACACGGCGAGCCGGTTCACGATTTCGAGGAAATCTTCAACCGCTACGTCCGCGCTATCAATGAGCGTCAAACTCGCATGTTAAGTTTAATTGGAAAACAAGGCGCGACCGCATGGGAAATCGCCCAAAAGCTTTTTCCCGACGCGATTGACCGCGATGTGCATCGTTTTCTGGCAATTTCCGAATCAATCGCGCATCTCGACTATGCCGATACGGAAGGCAAAATCGCGGTCGAATTAAAAGAAGGCGTAGAGTTTTATCGAAAATTATAATTACGAATGGGTGCATTTTCTTTGTTTTGTTAATACAAATAAAGGCTAAAAAAAACAAGGATTTGACGGCAGGGGCTAAAACTCGTTACCTTTTCTTAAATCGAAAAAAGCAGTTTTACGAATAGAATTTTAAAATGGACGCTAATCAACTAGAAAATTACAAAAAACAACTTTTAGAACAGCGCGACCGGCTTGCCGGGCAGCTTAATGAAAATCAACGGCAGAGCTTTGAATTCGGTCTGGAGGAAATGCCGGACCCGGTTGACGCGGCGGTGCAAGACCGTTCGCAAACGATTTTGCTTTCGATTTCCGAATCCGAGCGCGATTTAATTGATCAAATTGACGAATCCTTACAGCGAATTGAACTCGGCAGTTACGGAATTTGCGTAAATTGCGAACGCGATATTGCCGTTGCCAGACTAGAAGCGGTTCCGTACGCGCGTTATTGTATGAATTGTCAGGAAAAATTGGAGCGCGGCGAGCTTGACGAGGAATAAAACGGGCGGAATCAATTAAGCGAAGTTAATTGTTTTATCGTTTGCACGAGATTGTCCAAGCCTTTCGGTTTTGTCAGAAATGCTTGGACATTTGCTTCTGATAAGCTGTTTTGAGTTGTTTGTCGGGCGTCCGCCGAATAAATGACTATTGGCGTTGCGCCGTCAAACTGCCGGATGCGCCGAAAAAGCTCGACTTTCTCGTCCTCTCCCTTTAGCCACAAATCGAGCAAATAAAGGTCAAACTGTTCTCCGTGCGCCAGTTTCAGAGCTTCGGCGCTCGATTGCGCCGAGACGACTTCAAAACCTGCTTGACCTAAAAAAACACTCAGCATTGTGCAGGTATCTTCGTCGTCGTCAACGCATAAAATACGTTTCGTGACTTGAGACATAAATGAACTGTTTTTAAATGATAACTTTGCGAGAATCTTATCCAGATTAAAAGCTAAAAAGTTTCGAGTCTGTTTCCCAGCGAACAGAAAAACGTTTTTTTTTAGTGCTAAATGATTATCGCCACATTATTTCCTTGCGGAAAAATTTTTTTGAGACAAAATCTCTTTTGCTTTGCTTTTAAAAGCGTTCCCGTGTTTTATGTCCAAAGCGAGACGTTTAAATTATCTGAACAAGAATTTTATTCTTGCCCAGCTTCCGCCGGACGAGATCGACTCGCTTCAGCCCGCGATGCAAATGGCTCGGATGACGCCGGAAGATTTGATTTTTCGAGCCAACGAGCGGGTCGAATACGTTTATTTTCCGATCACGGCGATGCTTTCCTGGATTGCGACGACGAGCGAAGGCGAGCGCGTCGAAGTCGGCGTCGTCGGCTGGGAAGGAATGGTCGGCGTACCGGAAATGCTCGGCTACAGTGTGGCGCCGTTTACGGTCGAAGTCGAATTGCCGGGTGATGTCGTCCGCATTCGCGCCGAGGTGTTCAGACGCACTTTCGACCGTGTTCCGCTAATTCAAAATCTGCTTTTTCGTTATTATTTCACCGCGCACACTCAGCTCGCGCAATCGAGCGTCTGTAACCGCTTTCATACGGTGGAAGAGCGAATGAATCGCTGGCTGCTGATGGCGCACGACCGCTGCGACGGCGACGAACTGGCGTTGACGCAGGAAATCTTAGCTGGAATGATCGGCGCGCGACGACCGGCGGTGAGCATCGTTTTGGGAAATCTGCAAAAGGCGGGTTCGATCCGAATCGAGCGCGGGCGCATTACGATTCTCCAACGCGAAAAAATGGAAGAATCGGCTTGCGAGTGTTACCGAGTTATACGCGAAGCATTCGACCATTTTATCGAAGATCATCAGCCGTCGGTCAACGGCTTTCACAGCGCTTAAAATCCCCAAAAATCAATCAACAAAATCAACTGAAACAACGTGCTGCGCGATTTCCTTGCCCAGCGCCGCGACCTTTTGATGTTCAGAATTTTCCGTATAAACATCGAGCGTCAGGCGGTCGGCAAAAGTTGCGACCAGCCCGGTGTCGTAAGAACGCGGCAAATCAAGTATGTCAGCGCCGACATTGAGGCTAATGATTTCGGGAATAAAATTCATCAGATTTTTGAGCAAACGGCGATGTTCTTCTCGCTGCTCTTCAGTAATTTCAGGTTTATATTTCCAAACGACAATATGCGTCAGCATTTTTTTATTGATTATTAAAGTTCAAGTTTGAGTTTCGCAAATGCCAAAGTGCAAGCGCGATTCCCGTTATTAAATAAAAAATCTTGGCGACTTCGCCGTCGCCCAAATTATAATGCAGAAATCCGGCGCCGAAAAATCCCAAAAGCCCGCCGAAAGCGCCGAGCAGAATTCCTCGTTCAACTGATTTTTCAGCGTAGTCTTTGATTGTTTGCAAAATCGTTTTGCCGTACCAGAAAACCGCCAGCAGCCACAAAAACAGAGCCGGCAGCCCGGTTTCAACCGCGATTTGAAGCGGCGTCGAATGAAAATGTCCGGGCGGCAGAGTGCAATTGGCAAATAAGCCCCATTCACATCTGAAACGTTTTTGCGCGTCAATCCCCACGCCGACCAGCAAATGTCGCGGTGATTTTGTCAGCAAATCAAAGCCTTCGCGCCAGACGGTTTTTCGCCACGAGGTTGATGTGATTGAGTCGTTAGAACTGTCAACAAACCCGGTGTTGCGCGTTTGCTGTAAATAAACGAAGGTCACAAGGGCAAGAGGTAACGCGAGAGCAAGAAGCGATAAAAAAACTTTACGGCTCGCTCCAAGCAGAAAAATCGCCGCCGCCGAAATCAGAAATCCGCCCTGCGAAGCCCGCGTCGCGGTTAAGAGCAACGCCGCGCTCATTCCCGCCAGGGAAACGAGCAGCAAAATTGCGAGTCTTGATTTTTTGTCGGGCAAAGTCAGGAAAATGCCGAGCGCGAGCGACATTATCAATTGCAGAGCTTCGGAATAAGTCGTGTAATGACTGTAAAAACCCTGCGAGCGCCAATTGTAGCTGCGTTTCCAGGTTTCAAAACCGAGCATTTCCTGCGCGCTGGCGTTTCGGTTCAAATCCGCGGTGTTGAGATCGAGCGTGAGATAAAAATCGGGGCGATAAAAGACGATCTGAATTTTCTCGCTTTCGCGGACGGCTGCTTCGATTTGCTCAGGTCGCCAAAGCTTTTTGCGGTTGACGGAAACCAGAGTGTCGCCGTCGTTGAGCTGAACGATGCTGTTAATTGCGGCGGGATTTACGCCGTAAATCTGTAACCCGCGCCCCATTGCGCGTTCGATGAAAGTCCAGCCGACCGTCACCGTCGCTGCGAAAAGCAACACGCCGACAATGAATTTAATTGATTTCGGATGGAGCAGGTTTTGCGCGATGAGATAAACAATCAGAAAATGCGCGAAGCCTTTTACGCGGTCAAACGACAAATCCGGCGCGTAGGAAAATGCGGAAGAAACCACGCTCCACAAGAAAAAACCGACGAGCGCAAAATCGAGCGGCGTGCGAAAAAGTCGTGGTCGCGGGCGGATAAAAAGGCGAATTCCCCAAAAGACAACACCGGAAATCCAACCGATATTCGTCACCGCAATCGAAATCGGCGCGGCGAGGGCGGTCAAAAAAATGCAGCCGTAAACGAGTCGGTCAAGCCAAATTGCCAGCGGATTTCCAACGCTTTCAGCGCGAATAGGAAAAAGCGAATCGAAAAAATTAAGAAAAGATTGCCGCATTGTTTGAGCCGAAACGTGCCGAATCGCCTAGCTTTCTTCGCACCATTTTCGAGTGACTTCGTGACGGTATTGAAACATTTTTTCGAGCTTTGGCAAAACCATAAACGGCGCGGCTATTTTGCCCAAAAAACCAAACGGCGGCTCAAACTCGATTTCGTCTCTTAAAATTGCGCCTTCGGCGTGCGGCAAAACGATGTGGCGATGACGCCAGGATTTGAACGGACCGGAAATCTGCACGTCTTCAAATTCGCGCGGCGGTTCGTATTTCGTATGCTCGGCGATCCATTGCTTGGAAAAAACGCCGAAAATCTTGACCGCGATGATCGCTCGCTCGCCCGTTTTAAGACTCGGCGCAGCTTGAATTATCCGGGCATTTTCCCACGGAGGTGTGAGGCGTTTGATTGCGTCCGGCAATTCGTGAAACGCGAAAACTCGTTCCGGCGCGGCTTTGATAGTTGATTCTTTGACGAATTTCACAAATAAAAATTCACTCTGCGTCCTTTGCGTTTAACCTTTGCGTTCTTTGCGGTTTAATTTTCTTCAGAATTAAACCGCAAAGAACGCAAAGGTTTTCGCAAAGGACGCGAAGAAAAGTTTAATTCTTAATTTTCAAGTTCATTTA
Organism: Pyrinomonadaceae bacterium; assembly: GCA_036388995.1. GTDB lineage: Bacteria > Acidobacteriota > Blastocatellia > Pyrinomonadales > Pyrinomonadaceae > JALZCH01. The sequence goes on from DASVQU010000050.1 coordinate 49,565, forward strand.
CTTAACTGCAAAATTTTCTCAGCGATTGTTTCGGGCGAATCATGTTCGGTGATTTCGATTCGCAAATCCGATCCGGCGTAGATTTTTTGCCGTTTATTAAAGAGTTTCCGCGCTTCGGTTTTTTTGGCAGCCAGCGGTCGTGCGGCGTTTTCTTTTTTGATTCGCGCCCAGCACAGCTCAAACGGCGCGTCGAGCCAAACGCTCGCAAAACCGGAATCGCGGGCGGCTTGGCGGTTTTCTTCAATCGTCCACGCGCCGCCGCCGAGCGCCACGACGCGAATTGTTTTGCCCGCCAAAACTTCTCGCAGAGCGGCGGTTTCGATTTCACGAAAAACCGTTTCGCCGAATTTTTCAAACAACTCGGCGATTGATTTGCGCTCGGTGGTTTCGATGATTTCGTCCAAATCAACCCACTGACAATTTAGTTTTTCAGCCAGCGCCGCCGCGACGGAAGTTTTGCCCGCGCCCATAAATCCGAGAAACACTACGCCCGGAAAATTCGTTTTACTTTTGCCGAATTTTTTTCTCGGTGCGGGAGTTTTTTTGCCGGATGATGTTTTTGTTTTCATTTGAAACGCTCAAAATAACTCTCTTACATTTACCATTTTTCACAAGCGCGTTAAAATGCTAGTTTTGGTCACGACGATTATTTATGGAATTTTTACCTGAAATCAACTCGCCCTCGGATTTACGCAAATTACCATCGGAAAAATTGCAGCAAGTCGCCGACGAAGTTCGGCAGCATATTTTGGAAACAACGTCGCGCGTCGGCGGTCACACCGGAGCTTCTCTCGGCGCGGTCGAGATTGGCGTCGCTTTGCATTACGCTTTTGACACGCCGCACGATCGCGTTGTCTGGGATGTCGGGCATCAAGCCTACGCGCACAAAATTTTAACCGGGCGCCGCGATAAACTGCACACGATCAAACAATACGGCGGAATTTCCGGTTTTCTGCGGCGCGAGGAATCCGAATTCGACACTTTCGGCGCAGGACACGCTTCGACTTCTTTGAGCGCCGCGCTCGGAATGGCTGTGGCGCGCGATAAAAAAGGCGAGAATCATCACGTCGTAGCCATTATCGGCGATTCATCTCTGGCGGGCGGAATGGCGATGGAAGCCATTAATCAAGCCGGGCATTTAAAATCGCGTTTGATCGTAATTTTGAACGACAACGGGATGTCAATCGCCCCGGCGGTCGGCGCCTGGGCGCGGTATTTAAATCGAATCAAAGAAGCGCAAAATTATCATTGGCTGAAAGAAGAAATCGGCGACACTTTGGAAGCCGTTCCGGGCGTCGGACACAGCCTCAGGCGCGCGGCGAAAACTTTTAAAGATGCGATTGCGGCTGCCGTTTTGCCCGGCGCGCTCGTTAGCGAGCTTGGTTTCAGATACATCGGTTATGTTGACGGTCACAATGTTCCGGCTCTGGTCAAAGCTCTCGAAGAAGCCAAACACATCGAAGACGCTCCGGTCATCGTTCATTGTTTGACGACCAAAGGCAAAGGCTTTCCGAATCCCGAAAAAAATTATTACGCTTATCACGCGACCGGACCTTTTGATATTAAAACCGGAAAGTCCGTCAGCTCTTCAAAATCCGCGCCGCCTGCATACACAGCGGTTTTCGGAAACACGATGTGCGAGCTGATGGCGAAAGACGAATCAATCGTCGCTTTGACAGCCGCAATGCCGGACGGAACCGGGATTGACAAAGTTTTGGAGAAATTCCCCGAACGCGCTTTCGATGTCGGAATTGCCGAAGAACACGCCGTCACGTTTTGCGCAGGAATGGCTTGCGAAGGTTTAAAACCCGTCGCGGCGATTTATTCGACCTTTTTGCAGCGCGCATTTGATCAGGTGATTCACGATGTTTGTCTCCAAAATTTAAACGTCACTTTCTGTATGGACAGAGCCGGAATCGTCGGCGGAGACGGTCCGACGCATCACGGGCTTTTGGACATCGCTTATCTGCGCGGCTATCCGAACATCGTTTTGGGCGCGCCGAAGGACGAACGCGAATTGCGCGATATGCTTTTGACGGCGATTGAACATCCCGCGCCCGCCGCCCTGCGTTATCCGCGCGGCAACGGAATCGGCGTTGACATTTCTCGCGCGCCCGAAATGCTTGAAATCGGCAAAGCCGAGATTCTGCGCGATGCGGACGGCGACGCGGCGATTCTGGCTTTGGGTTCGATGGTTTATCCCGCGCTCGAAGCTGCGGATAATTTGGAAAAAGACGGAATCGAAACGACGGTCGTTAACGCTCGCTGGGCAAAACCGCTCGATGAAGATTTGATTTTGTCTCTTGCGCAAACAAAGCGTGTGCTTTTCACCGTCGAAGAAGCGTACCTGGCGGGCGGATTCGGTTCCGCAGTGCTTGAGCTTTTGGAACAAAATGGTTTGCAGACCGCCGTTAAAGTTGTGCGAATGGGCGTTCCCGATAAAATTATCACGCACGGCGACGCAGGTTTGCTGCTCGCCAAATACGGTTTGGATGCCGACGGAATTTACACTAAAGTTAAAGAAACGATAGAGGCGATGCGTTCGAGCGCTTTCAACTCTCCGAAAGTTCAAAGCATCAGAGCTAAAAAGGTTTCATAAAACGAATTACGAAAAATGAAGAAAAATCAAAGTAAATTACCCCTAACTATTATCGGTTTGGTCGCAGTCGTTGCGATTATCGGCACGGTACTTTTCCTGCGCAGCGGAGCGAAACCGCCGACCCAGTTGAAAAACACCAATACGACTCAGGCAAATAACGCCGCGAAAAATACCAACGCTTTGGCAAATGCTTCGCCGGGCGCGCAACCCGCCTGGGCAAAAGGTCCGGCAACTGCTCCAATCGTGATCGAAGAATTCGCCGATTTCGAATGCCCCTCGTGCGCTGGTTTCGAGCCGGTTATCCGCCAGATTAAAACGATTTATGGCGACAAAGTGCGCGTTGTTTTCCGCCATTACCCTTTGACGCAGATTCACCCGAAAGCCTACGACGCGGCGCGCGCGACGGAAGCCGCAGGAATGCAAAACAAGTTCTGGGAAATGCACGATTTGCTTTACGACAAACAAAAAAGCTGGACGACCTCCGGCGATCATCGCGCCGAATTTGCCAATTATGCCCAGCAAATCGGGCTGGATGTTGAGCGATTTAAAACCGATATGCTCGGAATGGTGACGGCGCAGCGCGTTGACGCGGATAAAAAACGCGGCGATTCCGCCCGCATTGCGTCAACGCCTTCGGCTTTCTTAAACGGTCGCCAGCTCGATTTCGCAACCGAAATGTCGAATACCGACGCTCTGCGCCGCGTCGTCGAAAGCGCTTTGCAGGGCAAGTAAAAACAGTCGAGAGTCTTGAGTGTCTGGAGTCGTGAGTCAAAATGAATGCTGACGAAAATTTAGAATCGAAAAACGCCGACAAAATTCGGATTTTGCCGCTCATCGCCGCCCTCGTCGCGATTGCCGGAATGATTGACGCAATTTATTTGACCGTTAAACATTACACGGGCGAAAAAGTGCCGTGCAGCGTGACGGGCGGCTGCGAAACCGTTTTGTCGAGCGAATATTCCGAAATCGGCGGAATTCCGCTCGCATTGTTCGGCGTTTTGGCTTATTTCACGGTTTTTTCTCTCGCCACGCTCGCCGCTTTCGGAGACGACCGGATGTGGAAAATTTTGAGCGTCATAGTCGCGCTGATGGCTGTTTTTTCGCTCTGGCTCCTTTATTTGCAGGCTTTTGTGATCGGCGCATTTTGCCAATTCTGCCTGCTTTCCGCTGGAACGACTTTGACATTGTTCCTGCTTGTTATCATCAGGCAATTTCTCCCGAAAAAATTGAGTTGATGTTAACTTAAACCAACTTTCAGGAAATTATATTCAATTCAGAAAAGAGAAACTATCCCTGTTCCAATCTTTTGGTTTTTCTTCGCGTCTTTATTGAAAATTTCCAAAGAACAGTTTAAGTTAAATAAAACACAACACTTTTGCCAGAAGGGGAAATTGCTATGAAAACCAATCGCACGGCGATTTTGCTAATCGCTTTCTCTCTGCTTTTACCTTTTGCAAGTTTCGCTCAAAAAACGAACAATCAAAATTCAATGAATCCGAGTGTCAATTACGAAGAATTCCGTTTACCGAACGGTTTGCGCGTTATTATGCACGTTGACAAATCAACGCCGATTGTCACGACGAACGTTTGGTATCACGTCGGCTCGAAAAACGAAGTGGCTGGTCGCACGGGCTTTGCTCACTTGTTCGAGCATATGATGTTTCAAGGCTCGAAACATCACGATAAAGACTATTTCGCTCCCTTGCAGGAAGCCGGCGGAAGCCTGAACGGCTCGACAAACGCCGACCGAACGAATTACTGGGAAGTCGTGCCTTCAAACTTTCTCGAAACCGCGCTCTGGCTTGAATCCGACCGGATGGCTTATTTGACCGAGGCGATGACGATGGAAAAGCTCAACAACCAGCGCGATGTCGTCAAAAACGAAAAACGCCAGAATTATGATAACCGCCCGTACGGACTTGTGGGCGCGCGCATTGCCGAAATAATGTACCCGAAAGGTCATCCGTATAGCTGGCTGACAATCGGCTCGCTCGACGATTTGACCGCAGCTTCGATGGAAGACGTTAAAGGTTTTTTCCGCGAATATTACGTGCCGAACAACGCCGTTCTCGTTATCGCCGGAGATTTCGATCCGAAAGAAGCAAGAAAATTGGTCGAAAAATATTTTGCTCCGATTCCGAAAGGCGCGGACATTAAACGTCCGAATCCGGCGGCTCCGAAATTCGACAAAGAAATCAGAACCGGAATGGAAGATTCGGTTCAGTTGCCGCGTCTTTATATGGCTTGGCACACAGTTCCGCATTACTCGCCGGACGAAGCCGCGCTCGATATGCTCGGCACGATTCTTTCGAGCGGCAGAGGCTCGCGCCTGCAATCGAATCTGGTTCACGGCAAGCAAATCGCGCAGGATGTCGGGGCGGGGAACAACTCGCGCGAAATTGCCGGACAATTTCAAATATCTTCCACCGCGCGACCGGACAAATCGCTCGAAGAAATCGAGCGCGAGATAAATGCCGAAATCGAGCGGATCAAAAAAGAGCCGCCGACGGCTGAAGAAATGGAACGCGCTTTGAATGCGAGAGAATCCGGTTTTATTTACAATCTGCAAACCGTCGGAGGATTTGGCGGCAAAGCCGACCAGCTTAATTCTTACGCAACGTTTGTCGGCAAACCCGATTATTTCGGCGAAGATTTGGCGCGTTATCGCAAAGTCACGCCCGCGGACATTTCGCGCGTGGCGAACGCTTATTTGACCGACAAACGACTTGTTTTCACCGTCACGCCGCGCGCGAAGGATAAAGCAGCGCAGTCGGTCGCTCGATCCGAAGTCAATAAACCCGCTTCGGTTCCCGAAAAGAAGGAAAAGAAAGCGGAAACCGACAATTCAAAGCTCGGCGGTTTGTATGTTCCTCCGAAACCGACAGCCAATCCGAAATTCTCTTTGCCGAGAGTCGAGCGTCAAAAATTATCAAACGGTCTGGAAGTTTTGCTGGTGCGTCAAAACGAGCTTCCGATTGTGACGATGAATCTCGTCTTTAAATCCGGCACAACCGCCGATCCGAGCGGAAAAGCAGGTTTGGCTGGGATGACGGCATCTTTGCTCGACGACGGAACGAAAACCCGAACTGCGACGGAAATCGCCAATCAGATACAGGCAATCGGCGCGCGTTTCGGAACAGGCTCTGGCTGGGATTCTTCGTCGGTTTCAATGCTGACTTTGACGAAAAATTTTGATCGCGCGCTCGACATCTATTCGGATGTCGTGACAAATCCGGTTTTCCCGAATCAAGAAGTCGAGAATTTAAAACAGCGTATGCTCGTCGGTTTGCTCCAGCAAAAAGACAATCCGAATGCTATCGCCAGCATCGCTTATTCGACCGTGCTTTACGGCAAAAATCATCCTTACGGCTCATCGCCGAATGAAGCCACTGTCAAAGCAATCGCGCAGACGGACATTCAACGTTTCTACGAAACTTTTTATCGCCCGAACAACGCGGCTTTGATCGTCGTCGGCGATGTCACGCCAACGGAATTGCTGCCGAAACTGGAAAAAGCGTTTGCCAATTGGAAACCTGCCGAAGTTCCGGCTGTTTCCACGCCTGCGGCAGCCGCGCGCGACAAAGCGGCAATTTATATCGTTGACAGACCGGGCGCGCCGCAATCGGTGATTTCAATCGGACAAATCGGCGTTCCGCGAACGACCGAAGATTATTTCGCCCTCCAAGTGATGAATTCGCTGCTCGGCGGACAATTCACTTCGCGCGTCAATATGAATCTGCGCGAAGAAAAAGGCTACACTTACGGCGCTCGAACCGGCTTTGAGTGGCGGCGCGGCGCCGGACCGTTTTCGGCTTCGGCAGGCGTGCATACAGCCTACACGAAAGAATCGGTTGCCGAATTTTTAAAAGAATTGCGCGGAATTCGCGGCGAGATTCCAGTCACTGCGAAAGAACTCGAATACAACAAACAAAGCCTGATTCGACGTTTTCCCGCAAGTTTCGAGACTGTTGATCAAATCGCCGGACAGCTTTCCAACGCGGTGATTTACAATTTGCCCGACACTTATTTCAACGATTACATCTCGCGAATTAATTCGATTACGGTTGAAGATGTCAATCGCGTGGCGAACAAATATCTCGATCCGTCGCGAATGGCAATCGTGATTGTCGGCGACCGCAAATTGATTGAGCCTGGACTCAGAGAATTACAGGATGTCGGCACAACAATCACTTTCCTCGACACCGAAGGCAATCCGGCGCAAATCGCAACGACCAATCAATAATTTCGGTGAAAAACCGCGAAATGAAAAGAGCAAGGTTTCCGGAAACCTTGCTCTTTTTTCGTGAAAGATTTTTTTGAATAAATTTCTCTTTGCGCGGATACGTTATTGTAAGTGACGGTTATGGACGACACAGCGGCGATTGAAAAATGCTTGGAAGGTGAAAAAGATGCATTTCGATTTCTCGTTGAACGCTATCAATCGCAAGCCGCCGTCCACGCCGTCGCCATATTCGGAAACAAGGATGACGCTCTGGATGCTGTGCAGGAAGCATTTGTTGATGCTTATCGGGCTTTGAAAAATTTTGATCGGTCGCGGCGTTTTTATCCGTGGTTTTATGTTTTGCTCCGAAATCGCTGTTTCAAATTGATGGCGAAATCGAGGAAAACGGAAAGCATTGAAGAAACCGAAATCCTCGCGCCGCAAGCTGATTTGCCTTATGAAGAAAGGCTCGCGCTCGAAACGGCTTTGCTCGCTTTATCGGCGGAAGACCGCGAAATAATCATTTTGAAATATCTGGACGGGCTTTCTTACGACGAGATCGCGGAACATTTACAGATTCCAAAAGGAACCGTGATGAGCCGACTCTTTTACGCGCGCAAACAGTTGCAGGCGCGCTTAACCGAAAAGTAATGGGAGAAATATGAGCGAAATCGAATGCAAAGACGCGATTCTTTCGGCGATGGCTGAATTTGACGGCGAAGCACGGCTGCTTTCCTCGGAACAGGTAACTGCGCATCTGGCTGTTTGTGAAAATTGCCGTCAGGAAATCGAGCAGGTGCAAACGACGGTCGGATTGCTTCAAATGCAGGTGCGGCGCGAGCAACGGGCTGATTTGTGGCAATTGATTGAAAAACGAATTGAATCACCGCAGAAAGGCGAGCGGCAAACGAGTTGGGAAACGTTTGCGCTGCTAGCAGCATTTCTCGTTGCTTACAAACTGCTCGAAATGCTTCCGGCACAGGAATTCGGTTTCTTATTCAAGTTCGTGCCGTT
>DASVQU010000051.1:0-49757 GCA_036388995.1 Pyrinomonadaceae bacterium
GCACACGAAATTCAAGGCTGAAGCTTATGTTTTAACGAAAGAAGAAGGCGGACGCCACACTCCGTTTTTCACCGGATACCGTCCGCAGTTTTATTTCAGAACAACGGACGTTACAGGTGTTGCACATTTACCGGCGGGAGTTGAGATGGTGATGCCGGGAGATAACATTCAAATGGAGATTGAATTGATTGCTCCGATTGCAATGGAAATAGGCTTGCGCTTCGCTATTCGTGAAGGCGGAAGAACAGTCGGTGCAGGTACTGTTACCGAAATCGTTGAATAATTTTTTTGCGGCTTGAAGTTTTTCAAGCCGCAAAAATGAAAGAAAAGAATAATGCTGAACGAAAAAATTCGCATCAAGTTAAAAGCATACGATCACCGGGTTTTAGACCAATCAACGCAGGAAATCGTTGAGACTGCAAAACGCACCGGAGCGCGTGTCGCAGGTCCGATTCCGCTTCCGACCATTAAAAACAAATGGACGGTGCTTCGTTCGCCGCACGTTGATAAAAAATCGCGCGAACAATTTGAAATACGCACCCACAAACGGCTGATGGACATTCTCGATCCGACGCCGCAGACGGTTGATGCGTTGATGAAATTGGATTTGCCCGCCGGCGTTGATGTCGAAATCAAAGCGTTCGGCAATAAATAAGTTTATCGAGTTCATTGAGTTATAGAGTTTATCGAGTTAATTTTCGACAAACTTGACAAACTCGACAAATTCGACAAACTCAACGGACTTAAAGAAATGATTAACGGAATCATCGGTAGAAAAGTTGGAATGACGCAGATTTTTGCTGCGGACGGCACGGTCACACCTGTGACTGTGATCAAAGCCGGACCTTGCGTTGTCGTGCAAAAGAAAAGCGCAGCCGGAAGAGACGGTTATAACGCCGTCCAAATCGGGCTGGTCGAAGATAAACCGATTCGCCTTAAACGAGTCACCAAGCCGATGCAGGGGCACTTTGAAAAAACCGGCAACGGCGTTCCGCCGACCAGAATTTTGAAAGAAATTCGGCTCGAAATGGAAAGCGAGATGAATGTCGGCGACACGATTTTGGTTGACCAGTTTACTGACGGCGATTCGGTCGAAGTCGTCGGGCAATCAAAAGGTAAAGGTTTTCAGGGAACGATCAAGCGCCACAATTTTAAGCGCGGTCCGGAATCGCACGGCTCAATGAACGTTCGTAAACCGGGTTCGATTGGTCAATCGGCTTATCCGTCGCGCGTTATGAAAGGCGTCCGTTCTTCGGGACATATGGGCGATGAGCGCGTTACGGTCAAAGGATTGACCGTGGCGAGAGTTGACGCGGAAAACAACCTTTTAATGGTGCGCGGCGCGGTTCCCGGAGCGAACGGCAGCGTTGTAATCGTTAAAAAATCAGCGAGACAGAAAAAGAAATGATGAACGATGAACGCGGAACAATGAATTAAAAGCAAATTCAGCATTCAGCGTTCCTAATTCAGCATTCTAAAAAGGCAATGCCAACAGTTAAAGTTCATAATTTAAAAAACGAAGAAGTCGGCGAAATCGAATTGTCCGATGCAGTCTTCGACGCGCCGCTTAACGAAGCGTTGATTCACGCCGCCGTTAAGAACTATATGCAGAACGCCAGACAGGGAACTTCGGCGACGAAAACCCGCGGCAATGTGCAAGGTTCCGGCAGAAAGCTCTGGAAGCAAAAAGGCACGGGTCGCGCACGTATCGCGTCTTTGCGCTCGCCGCTCTGGAAAGGCGGCGGCAACGTTCACGGTCCGCAGCCGCGCGATTGGTCAACGAAGCTGCCTAAAAAGATGCGTCGAGGCGCTCTGCGAGCGGCTTTGTCGGAAAGATTGCGCGAAGGCAATTTGATCGTGATTGAGGATTTTTCAATCGCCAATCCGAAAACCAAAGATTTTGTCGGCACTTTGACGACTCTCGGTTTGAGAACGAAAGACAAGCAAACGAAAACTTTGATTGTTGATTCGCTCGACAACGAAAATCTGATTCGCTCATCGCGCAACATTCAAAAAACGAAAGTGACGAACAGCTACGGCGTTAACATTTACGATTTGCTGTATCACGAAAAATTGATTGTTTCGCGTACGGCGGTTCAGGAACTGAGCGAATTGCTCGATCCAATGCGCGAAAAAACCGGAATAATGGAGGCGGCTGAATAATGAAAGCGAAATCTGTTTGGGAAGTTTTGAAGTCGCCGGTAATCACTGAAAAAGCGGTTATTGCTAAAGACGAAGCGGAAGACGGCGCAGCGCAGGTTTTAACGTTCCGCGTTGATCAGGATGCGTCGAAAACCGAAATCAGAAGCGCGGTCGAAGAAATCTTCAACGTCAAAGTAACCGCCGTCAGAACGGTTAATTACGAAGGCAAAATGAAAAAACGCGGGCGCTACGAAGGTCGTCGCCCCAGTTTCAAAAAAGCGTTTGTCACGCTCGAAAAAGGCGCAACCGTTGAATACGGAGAAGCGATTTAGTTCGTTGTTCGTTGTTCGTTGTTCGTTGCAAAAGCAATTTACGACGAACGACGAACGATGAACGACGAACGAAGAAAATGGGAATTAAGAAATTAACACCAACATCACCGGCGCGGCGCTATCAAACTTATTTGACGCGCGACGAATTAACGCCGAACGCGAAACCGGAAAGAGCTTTGCTCGAGCCGAAGAAACGGATTTCGGGACGGAACAGCGACGGACGCATTACGGTTCGCCGTCGCGGCGGAGGTCACAAGCGTTTTTATCGAATCGTTGATTTTAAACGCAACAAGCTCGGCGTTCCGGGGCGTGTGACGCAAATCGAATACGATCCGAACCGTTCGGCGCATATTGCTTTAATTACTTATCTCGACGGCGAAAAGCGATACATTCTCGCGCCGGTCGGTTTGGAAGTCGGCAAAACCGTCGTTTCGGGACCGGATGCGGATATTCTGCCGGGCAATGCTCTGCCGATTCGCAATATTCCGTTGGGAACGCAGATTCACAACATCGAGCTGCGACCGGGCAAAGGCGGACAAATGGCTCGTTCAGCCGGTTCGTTTGCGCAGCTTGTCGCCAAAGACGGTGATTTTGCGCAGCTTCGGATGCCTTCGGGCGAGGTTCGCCGCGTTCCCGTTGTTTGTATGGCGACAGTCGGACAAATTGGAAATATCGAACACGAAAACGTTTCATTCGGTAAAGCCGGACGCACGCGCTGGACAGGTCGCCGCCCGAAAGTGCGCGGCGTGGCGATGAACCCGGTCGATCACCCGCACGGAGGCGGTGAAGGAAAAACTTCCGGCGGTCGTCATCCGGTGACGCCTTGGGGACAACCGACTCGCGGCTACAAAACGCGGAGCAACAAACGCACACAGAAAATGATTGTGCGCGATAGACGCAGCAAATAAGATTTATGGCACGTTCAATCAAAAAAGGTCCGTTTATTGACCTCAGCATTAGAAGAGTTTTAGCCCGAATTGCCGAGGGCGCGGCGAAGCCGCCGGCGATTAAAACCTGGTCGCGTCGCTCGACGATTACGCCAGATATGGTCGGAATGACTTTCGGCGTTCACAACGGCAAACGACATATCCCGGTTTATGTGACGGAAAATATGGTCGGACACAAGCTCGGCGAATTCGCTCCGACGCGCACCTTTAAAGGTCACGCCGGAACAAAAGCCGAGAAATCAGCTAAGAGAAAATAATTTTGGTTCGTTGTTCGTCGTTCGTTGTTCGTTGCAGGAAAGCAATTTAACAACGATCAACGATCAACGAACGACGAACAAATAGTTATGGATGCAATAGCAAAAGGTAAATTCTTGCGCGGCTCGCCGCAGAAAGCGCGGCTGGTCATTGATTTGATTCGTGGCAAAAACGTCTCCAATGCGCTGGCGATTTTGCAGTTCACGAACAAACGCGCGACGCACAATATCGAAAAATGCCTGCGTTCGGCAATTGCTAACGCGACGTTTAAAGCCGAGCAGCAAAATGTGGCGATTGACCCGGATGATTTGTGGGTGAAGACTTGTTTTGTGGATATGGGTCCGCACAAGAATCGCCGCCGCGTTCGTCCCGCTCCGCAAGGTCGCGCTTTCCGCGAACAGCGTTATTACTGCCACATCACCATCGAATTGACGAGCGACAAGCCCGCCGATGTTGTGGCGAAAGAAGAAAAAGCGAAAGCGGCGAAAGCAAATGCCAAAACGCGCGCCGAGAAAAAATCTGCGCCGGTTGCTAAACCTGCGGCTACGACAGCACCGGCTGTTACGGAAGCGCCGGAAGGAGTTGTGAATGCAGCGCCTGTCGAAGAAACGGTTGAAGCGACACCGGCTGAAACGGCGGCAACCGCAACCGAAGCGCCCGTCGAAACCGAAACGACAACCGCAACCGACGGCGAAATCGCTGCTGCAACCGAAGAAACAGCAGCTACGGACAACGAAGAGAAATAAAATAAAATGGGACAAAAAGTTCATCCATACGGCTTTCGAGTCGGATACAACAAAGATTGGCACTCACACTGGTTTGCCAAAAAAGAATTCGCGCAGTTTTTAGCCGAAGACTTGCAGCTTAAAAAAGATTTGAAAAAACGTTTTGCCGGCGCGGGCGTTTCTCACGTTGATGTCGAGCGCGCCGCCAACCGCGTGAAAATCATTATTTATACGTCGCGTCCCGGAATCATCATCGGGCGCAAAGGCGCGGATATTGAAAAATTGCGCGAAGATTTGTCAAAACGCACCGGACGCGAAGTTTTGGTTTCGATTCAGGAAGTTAGAAACCCGGAACTAAACGGGCAGCTTCAAGCCGAAAAAATCGCCCAGCAACTGGAAAAGCGAATCGCTTTCCGCCGCGCGATGAAAAAAACGATGGAAGAATCGCAGCGAATGGGCGCAAAGGGAATCAAGGTGATGATCGCCGGTCGTTTGAACGGCGCGGAAATCGCCAGAACCGAATGGTCGCTCGAAGGTCAGCTTCCGCTCCACACTCTGCGTTCGGACGTTGATTACGGATTTGCCGAAGCTCTGACGACTTTTGGAATCATCGGAGTCAAAGTTTGGATTTATCGCGGCGAGATTCTTGATCCGAATGCTTCGCTTGCTCGCGGAACAAACACCGATCCGATTATCGAGCCGAAAATTATGGATCGCGGCGGTCGTCCCCCGCGCCGACGTGAACGCGAAGGCGGCGGTGATTTTCGCCGCAATGACCGTGGCGGTCGAGGCGGTGGCGGAGTCGGCGGCGACAGAGGCGGAAATCGCGGTGGCGGCGACAGAAGCTAAAAGAGTAATAAGTAATAAGTAATAAGTTTTAAATATTACGAATTACTAAAATCTGATTATCAGCTACTTATTACTTATTACTTATTACTTATTACTTATTACTGTTTAGAGGTAAGCAATTATGTTGATGCCGAAAAAGGTCAAGCACCGTAAGCAAATGAAAGGTCGCAATCGCGGTGTCGCGCAGCGCGGCGCTGCAATCAGCTTCGGTGACTTCGGACTTAAAAGTATGGAAGCGGGTTGGATTACCGACCGTCAGATCGAAGCGGCTCGTATTGCGATGACGCGCTTTATCAAACGCGCCGGCAAAGTGTGGATTCGGATGTTTCCCGACAAGCCGATTACCAAAAAACCTGCGGAAACCCGTATGGGAAGCGGTAAGGGCGCGCCGGATCATTGGGTGGCGGTTATCAAACCGGGCAGAGTTTTGTATGAAATTCAGGGCGTGCCGGAAGATGTGGCGCGCGAAGCGATGCGTCTCGCCGCGCAAAAACTGCCGGTCAAAACCAAGTTCGTGACCCGTGCCGAACAAGAAGGAGGCATTGTCTAACGAGATGAAACGCAAAGAAGAACTCGAAAGATTAAACGAAATGTCGCTCGATGATTTGCGCGAAGAAGCCGACCGCTTAAAAGAGTCGCTCTTTCGTCTGAAATTCCGTCACGCTTTGAGCGATATGGAAGCGGTTAAAAACATTCGACGCGAAAAGAAAACGCTGGCAAGAATTAATACATTTATTCGCCGGCGCGCTGAATCTGCGGAAACGCAGCAGGCGTAAGGATTAAGGCAAGAAAAATGGCGAGAAAAAAGCAAGACGAAAACGAAGAAAATATTCAAGTTACGGAAGCCGAACAACCGGACGCCGCTTCGCACGCATCTGAAACGGTTTCAGACACGGAAGGCGCTCAAGCGGCAAGCACCGGCGGAACGGCGGATGAAGGTTCGACATCAATTGTCGGAAGTCTAGTTAATGCGGTTTCTTCGGTAGTTGAAACCGTTGTCGAAGGCGCGACATCCGCTGCCAAAACGGTTGCCAGTGTAGTAACCAGCGACAGCGCTCCCGAAACGACGGCGAAACGCGGCAATCGCGCTCAAAAAATCGGCATCGTGACTTCGGACAAAATGACGAAAACGGTTGTCGTCAGCGTCAACCGACAGGTTTTGCACCCGAAATATCGTCGTTATATTCGCCGCACAACCAAATTTATGGCGCACGACGAAAAGGGCGCGACCATCGGCGATAAAGTCAGAATCATTGAAACTCGACCGCTGTCGGCTCGCAAACGCTGGCGCGTGATTGAGATTATTCAAAAAGCAGCGAAATAGTAATTAGTAATAAGTGATTAGTAATAAGTTATTCCGAAAATCAAACGACTTATTACTTAATACTAATTACTTATTACTACTGATGGTGAAGTTATGATTCAGATGCAAACGTCACTGAATGTGGCGGACAATTCGGGCGCGCGGCGCGTCGTGATGATTATGCCGATTGGCGGCTCGACCGGAAAAATCGCGTCGCTCGGCGACCGGATTAAAGTTACGGTGAAAGAAGCCACGCCGGACGGCGTAGCGAAAAAGGGCAAAGTTTATAACGCTGTAATCGTCCGCACGCGCAAGGAAGTGCGCCGCAAAGACGGCACTTATATTCGCTTTGACGAAAACGCAGCCGTGTTGATTAAAGATGACGGAACGCCAATCGGCACTCGCGTTTTCGGTCCGGTGGCGCGCGAACTGCGCGACAAAAATTATATGAAAATCGTTTCGCTCGCGCCGGAGGTAATTTAGGAAAAATGAAAGCAGCAACAAAACAAGCGAAAAAAGGAACGGTTCGCTCGAAAATTAAAAAAGGCGACACGGTTGTTTTTATTTCAGGTAAAGATTACAACCGCTTTGACGCCAACGGAAAACGGATTCCGCATCGCGGGAAGGTGATTGCCGTTGATCCCCGTAACGGAAAAGTAAAAGTCGAAGGCGCCGGAATTATCAAAAAACACCAGCGCGCCGTTCCGCAATTGAACAAACAAGGCGGAATCGTTGAAATGGAAAGCTGGATAAATATTTCCAACGTCGCTCTGCTCGACCCGGAAACCGGCAAACCGACGCGCGTTCGCTATCAAATCAACGATGACGGCACGAAAGTGCGAGTCGCGACAGGCAGCGGAAAAGAAATTAAATAACTGATTTTTTAAGTTTGGTAACGCCGCAAAGTGCGAGACCCAAACGACACGAATAAAACAATGCCAGCAAGATTAAAAGAAACTTATCGAAACGAGATTGCTCCGGCGCTCGCCAAAGAATTCGGGATTGAAAACCCGATGGCGATTCCGAAAATCGAAAAAATCGTCGTCAATATGGGCGTCGGCGAAGCAATTTCCAACACGAAGATTTTGGACACGGCGACCGACGAATTACGCGCAATCGCCGGACAGAAGCCGGTAATTACGAAAGCGAAAAAATCAATCGCCAGTTTCAAATTGCGTCAGGGAATGAACATCGGCACGATGGTCACTTTGCGCGGCGACCGGATGTACGAATTTTTAGACCGTTTGATTTCGGTCGCTCTGCCGCGAGTCCGCGATTTTCGCGGCGTTTCCGGCAAAGCGTTTGACGGGCGCGGAAATTATACGCTCGGAGTTCGCGAGCAACTGATTTTCCCGGAAATTGATTTTAATAAAGTTGATAAAACGCGCGGAATGAACATTTCGATTGTCACAACCGCGAAAAACGACGAACAAGCCCGCAGCCTTTTAAAAGCTATGGGAATGCCCTTTAGGCAATAATTACGAATTTCAAATTACGAATTACGAATTAAAACAAATTCCGACATTCGTAATTGGTAATTCGTAATTCGTAATTGAATTAGAATATGGCTAAAACCAGCAAAATCGTCCGTAACGAGCAGCGCAAAAAAATGGTGACGAAACACTCCGCCAAACGCGCGACGCTGAAAGCGATTATTAATAATCCGAATTCTGCGGTGGAAGAAGTTGACAACGCGGTGATGCAGTTGCAAAAGCTGCCTCGCGACGCCAGCCCGATTCGGGTTCGCAATCGCTGCTCGCAAACCGGCAGACCGCGCGCTTATCTGCGTAAATTCGGAATGTCGCGCATCGGTTTGCGCGAGCTTGCGCTCAAAGGACAAATTCCCGGAGTTGTTAAATCTAGTTGGTAAGAAATTAGTGGTTAGTTGTCAGTAACAGCAGTCAGTCTTTCGGGCTGAAACCTGTTGCTGGTCGCTTGCGACTTTAAAAGAGAAGAAAATGACTGATCCAATCGCCGATATGCTCACGCGAATCCGCAACGCCGTTGCGGCAAAACACCAGCGCGTAGATATTCCGGCTTCAAAATTAAAATTGGAAATCGCCCGTATTTTGAAAGAAGAAGGTTATATCAATAACTATCTGATCAAAGGCGAAGGCGTCAAAAAATCCATTCGCATCTTTTTGCGTTACGACGCCAAAGGCGCGCCTTCGATTTCGCATCTTTCGCGCGTATCCCGTCCGGGACGCCGCGTTTTTAGAGGCGCAACTGAAATTCCGAAAGTTTTGGGCGGCTACGGTATTAACATCGTTTCGACTTCGCAAGGCTTAATGAGCGGCAAACGCGCTCGTCATGAAAACATCGGCGGCGAAGTTTTAGCGGAAATTTATTAGTGAGCAGTGAGCAGTGAGCGGTGAGCAGAGTAAATCTGTTTTTCACCGCTCACTGCTCATCGCTCACTGCTCACTGATTAAAATGTCGAGAATTGGAAAAAAACCGATTACCTTACCGAAAGGCGTTGACGTAAAAATCAACAACGGCGAGCTGGAAGTCAAAGGCGCTAAAGGAACGCTTCGTGCGCCGATTCCGGCTGGAATTCAGGCGAGAGTCGAAGACGGTACGCTCTTTCTTGAGCGCGAATCCGACGACCAAGCCGCGTTTCACGGCTTGGCGCGCGCGCTGGCAAACAATGCGGTTGTCGGCGTGACCGACGGGTTTAAAAAAGAAATGGATTTGGTCGGCGTCGGATACAAAGCGGATGTGCGAGGAAAAACAATCGCGTTTTCGCTCGGTTATTCGCACCCGATTGAATACGTTCTGCCCGAAGGCATCACTGCAACGGCTGAACGTGTCCCCACGAAAACCAGCATTGTGCAATATCAGTTGACTTTGACTTTAACGGGAATTGATAAGCAAAAGCTCGGTCAGGTGGCGGCGGAATTAAACCGCTTGCGCAAACCCGACGCTTACAAAGGCAAAGGCGTTCGCTACGCCGATAGAACTTATAAACTGAAACCCGGAAAAACCGGCAAATAATTATTTGTTCGTTGTTCGTCGTTCGTTGTTCGTTGCAAAAAGCAATCTACAACGAGCGACGAACAACGAATAACGAACAAATTAAAATGAATCCGAGAAGAGCAGATTTAAGACGCGCCGTACACACGCGAATTCGCAAAAAAGTGCGCGGCTCGGCGGAACGCCCGAGGCTGGCGATTTTCCGCAGTTTGAATCACATTTACGCGCAGGTGATTGACGACGAAGCGGGAACAACTTTGATTTCGGCTTCGACGACCGAAAAAGATTTGCGCGGAACGACGGGCGGCAATTTGGAAGCCGCGCAGCGCGTCGGCAAAGCCGTCGCGGAACGCGCCATTGCCGCCGGAATCTCCAACGTCGTTTTTGATCGCGGCGGTTATGTTTATCACGGTCGCGTTAAGGCTTTGACCGATGCGGCGCGCGAAGCCGGTTTGAATAAAGGCGAGGCGGCAAATGACGCCGAGCCGCAAGCAGAGGGAAATAATGAAGAGTAAATCAGCAGTTTCAGCGCAAGGCTTGAATTTGAAAGACCAGTTGATTTCGATCAACCGCGTGACGAAAGTCGTTAAAGGCGGTAAAAACATGTCGTTTGCGGCGCTGGTCGTCGTCGGCGACGAAGCCGGTCACGTCGGTTTCGGCACGGGAAAAGCAAAAGAAGTTCCGAACGCGATCAAAAAAGCGGTCGAAGCGGCGAAGAAAAATCTGATTCGCGTTCCGCTAATCGACGGCACTCTGCCGCACCAGATGATCGGCGGTTACGGTGCGGGAAGAGTTTTGTTGAAACCCGCTTCTGAAGGAACGGGCGTAATTGCGGGCGGCGCGGTTCGTGCGATTATGCAGGTTTTGGGCGTTCATAACGTGCGCACTAAAATTCTCGGCTCGGACAATCCGCACAACGTGATTCGCGCCACATTTGACGGTCTCGAAAGAATGAAAGACCCGATTGAAGTCGCACGGATGCGCGGCAAACAAGTACACGAGCTTTAATTACGAATTTCAAATTACGAATTACGAATTAGGGAATATTTTCTAAAATTAAATTCCGACATTCGTAATTCGTAATTTGAAATTTGAAATTGATTAAGATGGCTGAAAAAGAACAGCAAAACACGGGCGGAAAAATCAGGATTCAATATTACCGCAGTTCAATCGGTTATCCGAAAACGCAGAAAGCGACTGTGAAAAGTCTCGGAATTACCAAATTGAACCAGACTGTCGAACGGGTTGACACGCCCGCAATTCGCGGCGTCGTCGCCAAAGTTCCGCATTTATTGCGAATCGTAGAATAAGTGAGCAGTGAGCAGTGAGCAGTGAGCAGAGTAAATCTGTTTTTCACCGCTCACTGCTCACCGCTCACTGCTCACTTTAAAAATGGCTTTATCATTAAATAATTTAAAGAAGCCCGCAGGCTCGACTCATAAAAAGAAAAGAGTCGGTCGCGGACCGGGTTCGGGTTTGGGAAAAACCTCTGGAAAAGGGCACAAAGGACAAAAATCGCGGTCGGGTTATTCGCAAAAAATCGGTTTTGAAGGCGGACAAATGCCGCTGCATCGCCGTTTGCCAAAACGCGGTTTTACCAATATTTTCAAAAAGCAGTGGATTGAAATCACGCTGGCGAAAATCGAAGCGGCATTTAACGCCGGAGAAGAAATTACGCCGGAAGTTTTGCACGAGCGCGGCTTAATCAAAAAAGCCAAACACGATTTGGTCGTTTTGGGCAACGGCGATTTAACTAAGGCTTTGAACATTTCGGCGCACCGCTTTACCAAAGCCGCGCGCGAAAAAATCGAAAAAGCGGGCGGTTCGATCACCCAAATTACCAAAGAAAAAGCTGCCGCAGCCTAAATTTCTGCTTTTTGTCCTTTGTCATTTGTCCTTTGTTTTTCTACAATCGAAGTTCTCGATTGAAAATAGTTTTTGCTTCGGCAAGAACCGAGGACAAATCACAAAGGACAAATTTTATAATTAGAGGTCTTCATGGAAAAGTTTATTGCCGCCGTCCAAAATATGTTCAAAGTCCCGGAATTGCGGAAACGCATTCTGTTTACGCTGGGACTAATTGCTGTTTATCGTTTAGGCGCGCATATCACCGCCCCCGGAATTAACAAAGAAGTGCTGGAACAGGTTTGGAGCCAGGTTAGCGGCACGCTGCTCGGCGTTTTGGACTTGTTTTCAGGCGGAAACTTCCGCACGATTTCGGTTTTCGCGCTCGGCGTCACGCCTTACATCACGGCTTCGATTATTATTCAGTTGATGACCGTTATCTCGCCGCAAATCAAAAAAGTGCAGGAAGAAGGCGAGATGGGGCGACAGAAAATTAATCAGTGGACGCGGTATCTGACGGTTATCTTGTGCTCAATTCAAACTCTTTTTGTCGCACAATGGCTTAGAAATAATCAGATTTTACCCGATTCTCCCTGGTACGTAGCTTCGACCGTCATAACGCTCGTAAGCGGAACAATCTTTGTGATGTGGCTCGGCGAACAAATCACCGAGCGCGGAATCGGCAACGGAATCTCGCTGCTGATTTTCGTCGGTATCGTCATCGGGCTGCCCGGAGCAATTACTCAAATTTCCGACCGTATCAAAACCGGCGACACCGCTCAAACGCTCGGCGTTATCTTTTTGATTGCAATTATGGTCGCATTAATTGCGCTCATCGTTTACGTCGAATCGGCGCGGCGCAAAATCACGATTAATTATGCGCGGCGACAAGTCGGGCGCCAAACCGTCGGCGGAACTCAATCGGTGCTGCCTTTGAAAATCAATATGAGCGGCGTTATTCCGGTGATTTTTGCGTCTTCGGTTCTGGCTCTGCCGCAAACCGTTTTCACCGCGTTTCCGCCAGCGCAGGGCGATACTGAATCAACCTGGGCGCGGGTTCACGGATTCTTTCAGCTATTTCACGGAGGCGATCCTTATTACGAACTCGTCTTTTTGGGCTTAATCGTTTTGTTTACGTTCTTTTACATTACGGTTATTTTTAACGTCGAAGACGTTTCCGACAATCTTCGCAAACACGGCGGTTACATTCCCGGACTTCGTCCGGGCGTTAATACGGCTGAATATCTAAACGGGGTTTTGACGAGATTAACGACGGTCGGCGCGATTTATCTTGCTTTTGTCGCCTTTGTTCCGCAGCTTTTGTTGAGCGGTTTACAAGTCGGACGTTTGCCGTTCGTCGGTCCGGGGTTGGAAAACTTTTTTAGCGCGACGCCCGGTTTAAGCTGGATTCCGAGCGGACTTGGTTATCAGTTTTTCTTTGGCGGAACGTCGCTGCTGATTCTCGTCGGCGTAGCGATGGACACAATCGCACAGGTCGAAGCGCAGCTTGTAATGCGTAATTATGAAGGTTTCCTAGGCTCCGGTTCGAGATTGCGCGGACGCAGAAGCTAAAATCGGTTCAAGGTTCAAAGTTCAAGGTTCAAAGTTAAAAAAATAGCTTTGAACCTTGAACTTTGAACCTTGAACTCAGAGTGAATGAATAAAATTATTCTTTTAATCGGCGCGCCCGGCGCAGGCAAGGGGACGCAAGCCAGATTATTGCAGGAGCGGCTCGGTATTCCGCAAATTTCGACAGGCGATATTTTTCGCGCGTTGTCAAAATCGGATACGCCTTTGGCGCGTCAAATCAAAGAAGTTTTAGCATCCGGTCAACTTGTTTCCGATGAATTAGTAGTGCGAGTTGTTGAAGAACGCACATCGCAGGACGATTGCCGCAGCGGCTATATTCTTGACGGTTTTCCGCGAACGACCGGACAAGCCGAAAAGCTCGAAGAATTGGCGGCGACACAAAACAAAACTTTGCAGGCAATTTTGCTTGACGTTGATTTTGACGTTTTGGAAAAGCGTCTGACGGGACGCCGAACTTGCCCCGATTGCGGCGAGATTTACAACGTTTATTTCAAACCGTCGCAAAACGACAATAAATGCGATTTGCCGCCTTTTAGCGAGTTAAAACAGCGCGATGACGACACCGAAGACAAAGTGCGCGCTCGCCTGGAGGTTTACCGCCGCGAAACTCAGCCGCTGCTCGATTATTACGAGAGAACCGGGCGTTTGCAGCAAGTTGACGGATTGCAGGACACGGAATTGGTTTATACGGATTTGGAGCGTTTAATCAAAAACGATTAATGAGCTTTATTGCAAAGGTCGAAAACTTCGGGCGGCTTTTATTGGGAAAACGAATGATTATCGGAAAATCGCGTAAAGAGTTGGATAAAATGCGAGCCGCCGGCGAGCTGATTGCCGAAGTGCGCGAAGCGGTTCGCCGAATGGTGCAGCCCGGCGTCTCGACTTTGGAGTTGGACGAGGCGGCGGAAAAAATGATGCGCGACGCGGGCGCGATTCCCAGTTTTAAAGGTTACATGGGAACTTATCCCGGCTCGATTTGCGCTTCCGTCAACGAAGTCGTTGTTCACGGAATCCCGTCCGCCGACACGATTTTAAAAGAAGGCGATATTTTTTCCGTTGATTTGGCGCTGACGCTCGACGGATTTGTCGGCGACACGGCGACAACAGTCCCGGTCGGGCAGGTTGACGAAGAAAAAGCGCAGCTCATTCGCGTAACTGAAGAATGTTTGCGGCTTGCCATCGAACAATGCCGCGTCGGGCGTCACGTCGGCGACATCGGCTTTGCGGTACAGAAACACGCCGAAAAATTCGGCTATGGAATCGTCAAAGGCTTTTGCGGTCACGGAATCGGCAGGAAAATGCACGAAGACCCGCAAATTCCGAATTACGGCAAACCCGGAACAAGAGAGAAAATTCGCATCGGTTATGTTTTCGCCATTGAGCCGATGATTAACGTTGGAACGGATGAAACCGAGATTTTGGCTGATGGCTGGACGGTTGTCACGAAAGATAGAAAACCCTCGGCGCATTGTGAACACACTGTTGCCGTGACCGAAGCAGGACCGGAAATTTTAACGCTGACGCGCGAACAGAAAAATCAGCTAAACGAATCGAAACAACAAACGGCTGAAGCCGCAACGGCAGCATAAAGCCCGAAGGTTGACAAACAACCGCTGAAAATACGAAAATACTTATTTCGTCTTATCGGCGATTTTTTGACTGTAATCAAATATGTCAAAAGAAGAAGCTATCGAAGTGATGGCGACGGTGCTGGAAACACTGCCGAACGCCATGTTCCGAGTCGCGCTTGAAGATAATAATCAGCACCAGGTTCTGGCGCATATTTCAGGCAAGATGCGGAAAAACTTCATTAAGATTTTGCCCGGCGACCGAGTTTTAGTCGAATTGTCGCCTTATGATTTAAGTCGCGGGCGGATTACGTATCGTTATAAATAAATTTTTAAGGACAGAGCAATGAAAGTACGTCCGTCGGTTAAAAAAATTTGCGATAACTGCAAAATTATTCATCGTAAAGGTATCGTGCGTGTAATTTGCACGAACCCGAAACATAAACAAAGACAAGGATAGAATTGAGTGCGGAATGCAGAGTGCGGAGCGCGGAATAATTAACGATTCCAAAACTCCACGCTCCGCACTCCAAACTCCGCATTTAAAAGAATGGCTCGTATAGCAGGAGTTGATTTACCGCCGCAAAAGAGAGCGCAGATCGGTTTGACGTATATTTACGGCATCGGCAAATCGCGCGCGACATCAATTTTAAATGAAGCTGAAATCAGCGTTGAATCGAAGATTCGCGATTTGAGCGAAGACGAATTGACCAGAATTCGCACGATTATTGACCAGCAGGGCGAAGTCGAAGGCGATTTGCGAAAACGCATCCAACTCGACATCAAACGCTTGATGGACATCGGCTGCTATCGCGGCTTGCGTCATCGGCGCAGTCTGCCGGTTCGCGGTCAGCGCACGCACACCAACGCCCGCACCCGCAAAGGACCGCGCCGGATGACCGTCGCCAAGAAAAAAGCACCGGGCAAGAAATAATAATTAGTTCGTTGTTCGTCGTTCGTTGATCGTTGCAATAAAGCAATCAACAACGAACGACGAACAACGAACAACGAACTAATTTAATGGCAAAAGCAACAGGAAAAGCTGCGGGAAAGAAAAAGGCTTTCCGCAAAAAAGAGAGAAAAAATATTCCGTCGGGAATCGTGGTGATTTCGGCGTCGTTTAACAACACGCTGATTTCGATTACCGATATGGAAGGCAATTTGGTCTCGCAATCGTCTTCGGGCGCGCGCGGATTCAGAGGCTCGCGCAAAGGCACTCCGTTTGCCGCGCAGCAAGCCGCTTCGGAAGCCGCCCGCAAAGCACTGGAAGCCGGAATGACGCAATGCGAAGTTCGCGTCAAAGGTCCCGGCGGCGGTCGTGAATCGGCAATCCGTGCAATTCACAATACGGGAATCCGAGTGATGGCAATCCGCGATATTACGCCGATTCCGCACAACGGATGCCGTCCGCCGAAAAGACGGCGTGTTTGATTTAACGATGAATTAGGAATGATAAACGATGAACTGTTTTTAATTCATCATTCATCGTTCCGAATTCATAATTTTGTTCAAAGGATGAAGAGCAATTTTCAAAACCGTTTTGAAAGTTGCTTGTAAACTTTTCCGGTGTGGAATGCGCCGGATTTTCAGACGTAAATAAAATGGCAAGATATAGAGAAGCGGTGTGCCGTTTGTGCCGCCGCGAAGGTGGAAAATTATTTTTAAAAGGCGATAAATGTTATAAGCCGATTTGTCCGATTGAAAAGCGCGGCACTCAGCCGCCCGGACAACACGGTGCTACAGCCAGACGCAAGGCGCTTGCCGGTTACGGTCAGCAGCTTCGGGAAAAACAAAAAGTCAAACGCATTTATTTTGTTCTCGAAAAGCAGTTTCGCAATTATTTCGAGAAAGCGGCGCGTCAAAAAGGCATTACAGGCGAAAACCTGTTGTTTATGCTCGAACGCCGACTTGATAACGTGGTTTATCGCGCCGGATTTACGACTTCGCGCCGCCAGGCGCGCCAGCTCGTCAATCACGGACACGTGACGGTCAACGGACGCAAAGTTGATATTCCGTCGTTTCAAGTCAAAGTCAGCGATGTAATTGCGATCAAAGACGCGACGCGCGCGAATGTTTTTGTCGAAGGCGCGTGGTCAACGGCAGCCGGGCGCGGTCGTCCGTCGTGGATTTCGCCCGCCGATACCGGCGATTTGGCGGCGACCGTGACGACATTGCCGAGACGCGAAGATATTGACAGCAACATCAACGAACAATTAATCGTTGAGCTTTACAGCAAGTAGGTTCTGAATCGGCAAACTGCCGTAAGCCGGATGCGACTCGAAAAATCGGAGCGTATCCGGCTCGCGGCGGATTTGCATTTTTGCGTTTTGACGCACTAAATATGAATCAAAATAATCTTTGGACGGATTTTAAAATGCCGGAACGCTTGATGGCGGACGGCGAAACGATGACCGACCGGCACGGCAGATTTTTCGCGCAGCCTTTTGAGCGCGGTTTCGGAACGACAATCGGAAATTCTTTGCGCCGCGCGCTGCTGTCTTCAATTGAAGGCGCGGCGATTACCGCCATCAAAATCGAAGGCGTCGAACATGAATTTTCTTCGATTCGCGGAGTGGTGGAAGACGCGACCGATGTGATTTTAAATCTCAAACAGGTTCCACTTCGTTTGCACAGTGCGGGACCGAAAACTCTGACCATCAGCAAAAACGAAGCCGGAGAAGTGACGAGCGCAGATATTGAAGCTGACGGCGAAGTAGAGATTCTCGATAGAAATATTTACATTGCAACGATCAGCGAGGGCGGTTCCTTGAACGTTGAAATGCGTTTAAAGCGCGGTCGCGGTTATGTTCCGGCGGAGCGCAACAACGATGAGGATTTGTCAATCGGTTATATTCCGATTGATTCGGTTCACACGCCGGTCAAAAAAGTTAATTACACAGTCGAAGCCGCGCGTCTTGGGCAAAACACCGAATTCGACAAATTGACGATTGAAGTTTGGACTGACGGTTCGGTTCGCCCGGACGATGCGATTGGTCTGGCGGCAAAGCTCGTCAAAGACCATATGACGATCTTCATCAATTTCGAGGAAGAGCAGGAAGAATATCGTTACGAAGACATCGCCCGCGCGCCACTGCCGAGAAACGACGTGCTCGACCGCTCGATTGACGAGCTTGAGCTTTCGGTTCGCGCTTATAACTGTTTGAAAAACGCCGATATTCGCTCGATCCGCGATCTCGTTAAAAAAAGCGAGCGCGATATGATGACGACGAAGAATTTCGGCAAAAAATCGCTCAACGAAATTAAAGATTTGCTGCACAGTCTCGGACTCGATTTCGGTATGGATTTCGACGAACAAGGCAATCCGATTCCCGGCACAGGCGGCAGCAGCAACGGCGATTACGACGATTACGAAGACGAAGAATAGATAGTAATAAGTAATTAGTAATTAGTAATAAGTTTAAAATTTGATTACTGATTACTGATTACTGATTACTGATTACTGATAATGAGGCATTTAAATTCACACCGAAAATTGGGCAGAACGACCGCGCATCGCATTTCGATGCTGCGGAATATGGCAACTTCTTTAATTAATTCAGAGAACGAATATATTATTACGACGCTGCCGAAAGCTAAAGAGCTGCGCTCGTTTGTCGAAAAAGCGATTACGCTTTCGCGCCGCGCGCAGAATTTGACAGGCGACACGGCAACAATTGACGCCGTCCATTTACGCCGTCAGGCGGCGGCTTATTTTCACGCCGGAAACACGACTTATAAACAGGAAATAAGCCGTTTTCGCGGCAAAAAAGGCGAACCGAAAGAACGCCCGGAAAGAACCGCCGGCGTGAAAGCCGTGCAAAGATTGTTCAATGAACTCGGCGCGCGCTACAAAGACCGCAACGGCGGCTACACTCGGATTATTCGTCTCGGTCGCCGTCAAGGCGACAATGCCGAACTCGCCGTGATTGAACTCGTTGACAATCCGCGCGAGCTGGCGGCGAAACAGGAAGCTAAGTAAAGTCAATAATAAATCGTGAATCGTGAATCGCAAGCGTGAAAAATGCCTGCGATTCACGATTCACGATTTACTTTTTACGGTTGAGGAGCGAGGCAAAATGAACGACACCGGAGGAGCGGAAGCGATTAAAGCGGAACCTATCGAATCGCAAAACGCGCAGCAGGAAAACGAAAATCGTGAGCATCATCGCCGCGGCGGTCATCGTCGCGGAAACCGCCGGCACGGACAGCCGCAGCAACAGCGAGCGCAGCAGGCGGAAGCTTCGCTGAATATGACCGAATTGCGCGAATTGGCAGATTTGGTCAGCCAGCACGGTTTTACCGATTTCGAGTTTGAAAACGCAAACATTCGCGTTCGACTCAAAAAAGAGCTTGCTCCCCAAATCATTCAATCCGCCGCGCCGCAACCCATCGCTGCTCCGACAAATCAATCTACGCCTCCGAATCCGGCAAAAGCGGAAGAAGCTCCTAAAACCGAAACCCCAGTTTCGGAAGATGAAAGTTTGTATAAAATTGCTTCGCCGATTGTCGGCACGTTTTACCGCACGCCGTCGCCCGACGCCGACCCGTTCGTCAAAATCGGCAGTCGCGTAACGCCCGACACAGTCGTCTGCATTGTCGAGGCGATGAAGCTGATGAACGAAATTCCGGCTGAGGTCACAGGCGAAATTGTCAAAATCTACGTCGAAAACGGTCAGCCGGTCGAATACGGTCAACCGCTCTTCGGAGTTAAAAAATAGCAATCGTTCGTTGTTCGTCGTTCGTTGCTCGTTGTTGCAAATTCAAGAATCTCGTTGATTTTACGTAGCAGACTAATTAAGCGAACAACGAACGACGAACAACGAACGACGAACAAATGAAAAGAAATTTCAAAAAAATTCTGATCGCTAATCGAGGCGAAATTGCTTGTCGAATTATCTGGACATGCAAAGAAATGGGCATTCAAACAGTCGCGGTTCATTCCGAAGCCGACCGTGACGCTCTGCACGTACGTTTTGCCGACGAAGCCATTTGCATCGGTCCTGCACCGTCGGCACAGAGTTATCTAAATATTCCCGCAATTATTTCCGCCGCCGAAATCACCAATGTTGACGCGATTCATCCAGGCTACGGTTTTTTAGCCGAATCGGAAACTTTCGCCAAAATCTGCGAAGACTGCAATATTAAATTTATCGGACCGCGCCCGGAAGTAATCAAAATGATGGGCGATAAAGTCGAAGCGCGGCGGACGATGCAAGCCGCCGGGGTTCCGATTTTGCCCGGCAGCCCCGAACCGCTCGAACCGGGAGACGAAGCCTTTCAATTGGCGCGCGAAATCGGTTTTCCGGTAATTGTCAAAGCCGCTGCCGGCGGCGGCGGTCGCGGAATGCGAATCGTTCGCAGCGAAGAAGAATTATTCCCCGCTTTAACCGCCGCCTCGACAGAAGCCGCCGCCGCGTTTAAAAACGGCGCGGTTTATATCGAACGCTATATCGAACGCCCGCGCCACATCGAGATTCAGGTTTTAGCCGATGAACACGGCAATTGCGTTCACCTCGGCGAACGCGAATGCTCGATTCAGCGCCGCCATCAAAAACTCCTGGAAGAAGCTCCTTCGCCGGTTTTAACGCCTGAATTGCGTGAGCAAATGGGTTCGGCGGCGGTCAACGCTTGTCGTGAAATCGGTTATTCGAGCGCGGGAACATTTGAATTTCTGCTCGACGAAGACGGCTCGTTTTATTTTATGGAGATGAACACGCGGATTCAGGTCGAGCATCCGGTGACTGAAATGGTCACGCTCGCCGATATTGTCCGCAATCAAATCCGCATTGCCGAAGGCGAAGATTTAGGTTACAGACAGGAAGACGTGCAAATCGTCGGTCATTCAATCGAGTGCCGCATCAACGCCGAAGACCCCGTGAAATTCACGCCTTCACCCGGCAAAATCACGGCTTTCAATATTCCCGGCGGTCCCGGCGTACGAATTGATACGGCGGCTTACGAAGGCTACGTCGTGCCGCCGTATTACGATTCAATGATTGCCAAATTAATCGTTCACGCACGCACACGTGATTTGGCAATCGCCAGAATGCGCCGCGCGCTCGAAGCGATGGTTGTCGAAGGCATTAAAACGACGATTCCGCTTCATATCAAAATTATGAACGACCCCGATTTTCAAGCCGGAAATTTTTCCACTAAATTTATGGAAACCTTTTTAACGGAAAACGGCAAAAAATAAATTACGAATTTCAAATTACGAATTACGAATTGTGGAATTAAAGAATTAAATTTCCTTAATTCGTAATTTGAAATTCGTAATTCGTAATTGATTTTGCTTCGCCGACTAGATAAAGCGAGCCGGTGACGCAAATCAAGTCTTCGGGCGCGGTTATTTCCCGCGCTTTTTTTATTGCTTCGGAAACGCTATCGGTGACAAAAACTTTCTCGGTCGGAAAATTCTGCGGGACATATTCGCGTAGTTTTTCCGCCGCTGCGGAACGTGGATTTTCGGCTCGCGTGAGAATCAGATTTTCGGCGAGCGGGAATAAGATCGAAGCAATCTCCGATAAATCTTTGTCTCGCATCGCACCGAAAACGAGCGTGATTTTGTTTTGGATAAATTCTTGCAGAAATTCGCCGAGAGCTTTTGCGCCTGCTGCGTTGTGAGCGCCGTCGAATAAAATATTTCCTTGAATTTCGAGCCTTCCGGCGTGTGTTCCGGTTTCCAAACCTTGGATGATTGCGGCGCGCGAGATTGAAAAATCTTTTAAATTTTCTGCCGTGACAATTGCAGTTGCGGCGTTTTCAAGTTGATGCCGCCCGCGTAAATTCAGACAAACATTTTCGTAAATTCCACTCGCGGTGAGAAAAGTCGCAATCATTTTTCCGTTTGGGGTTGCGCCTTTGACTTCAAAACGGCAGGCGTCAACAATCGGTTTAATTCCGGTTTCGGCGCATCTTTTTAAAATCACATTTAAAGCCGCCGGTTTTTGTTTTGAAACAACTGCGAAGCGCGCATTCGGATGAATAATCGCCGCTTTTTCCGACGCGATTTTTTTGAGCGTCTCGCCTAAATATTCCTGATGGTCTAAATCAATCGGCGTCAAACAGACGATTTCAGATTCGGCGGCGGTTGTTGAGTCGAGACGCCCACCCAAGCCCGTTTCTAAAATCACCAAATCAACTTTTTCACGAGCAAAAGCCAGCAAGCCGATTGCAGTTAAATGTTCAAAAAAAGTCGGCAGCGTTTCCAAAGCTTTATTTTTAACCAAATCTTCTGCGGTTTCTTTGACCTGACTCGTTAATTCGGAGAATTTCGCTTCGGTGATTTCGATTCCGTTGATTTTGATTCTTTCGGTTATCGAAACGAGATGCGGAGAGGTGAAAAGCCCGGTTTTTATCGAGGCGGCGCGGCAAATCGAATCTAAAAACGCTGCGACCGAGCCTTTGCCGTTCGTTCCGGCAATTTGAATTTTAAGAAAAGATTTTTGCGGCTCACCCAAAGCGGCGAGAAGACGCCGCGTGTTTTCCAGACCGAGCTTCATCGCCAGCGTTTCGTGTCCGAGCGAATAAAGATATTTGACCGATTCGTCAAAATTCACGGCAGAAAAATAAAGCGGCGTTTATTCGGGAAAATCTGCGAAAATCGCGTCCTCGCGCGGTTTCGCATCCGGGTTCATTATAAATCGGAGCAGACGGATGATCGTGTCGCGCATCTCGCGGCGGTCAACTACGAGATCGAGCATTCCGTGTTCGAGCAGAAATTCTGAACGCTGAAAACCGGCGGGCAGTTTTTGTCTGATTGTTTGTTCGATCACGCGCGGTCCGGCGAAACCGATAAGCGCTTTCGGTTCGCCGATGTTAACGTCGCCGAGCATTGCAAAGCTCGCCGTCACGCCGCCGGTCGTCGGGTCTGTCAAAACCGAAATAAAGGGCAGCCGCGCCGCTTCGAGCTGAGCGAGCGCGGCGGAAATTTTCGCCATTTGCATTAAAGAAAGCGTGCCTTCCTGCATACGCGCCCCGCCGGAAGCGGCGAAAATAATCACAGCGCCGCGCTCCCGGATGGCTCTTTCGATCAAACGCGCGAGCTTTTCGCCGACCGCCGAACCCATCGAGCCGCCGATAAAGCTCATATCCATCGCGCCCGCAAAAACCAAAAAACCGCCGACCGTGCCGCGACCGCAAATCACGGCTTCCGGTAAACCCGAAGATTTGCGCGCCTGTTCGAGTCGGTCTTTGTAAGGCTTGGTGTCAACAAATCCGAGCGGATCGCCGGAAACAATGTTTTCATCGAGCGCTTCGTATTTGCCTTCGTCGAATAATGTTTTCAGTCTGGTGCGTGCGTCGAGCCGGAAATGATAACCGCAGTAAATGCAGACTTGCAGCGAATCTTCCAGCTCGCCTTTGTAAAGCGCCTTTTCGCATTCGAGACATTTGATAAAAATGCCTTCGGTTTTGACGCGCTTTTCGCCGTCGTCCGGTTGTTCATCGAGCTTTGGCTTATCGCGCCGAAACCAACTCATAGATTATTTATAAAAGCGTAAAAATTAGGAAGAACGAGAAAAAGATTAACACAGACCGCGCAAAACAAAAAAAATGCTTTTAATTTCTGAAATTTTTTAGGACAGCTTTAGCCCAGTCGAAATTGCCGTCGTTGGGCGCGTGTTTTAAATTTAAAATTTCGGTCATTATGTGATAGATGTTGACGTGCTGCTCTCATAGGGTTAGCGCCTGTCTCTTATTTGTGATAAAGTAATTGCCCGATGCTTGATTACTCAACACCGATGCAGTCATTTCCTTACAGGACTAAGCTTAAGCTTTGGTCAGTGATCAGTGTTGCGACGCCGCGAAGCTGGCTCATCGTTGCCGGTGCTCTGACGTGTTTCTTATCGCTGCCGGTCTGCGCGCAGGAGGTTAATTCTCAGGTGCCGCCCGTTATAGTGCAGCCCGGTGCGCCGGGCGAACCAACCAGAACACTGCCGCCATCGACGAGGGCGATACTGCCGCCCCGTTCACCGAAGGATGTGGAGTTTATGCAGGGGATGATTATGCACCACGCGCAAGCGGTCGAAATGACGGCGCTAATCGAGTCGCGTACAAAGAACAAGAATCTCCGGTTGCTTGGAGCACGCATCAGCCAATCACAGTCGGACGAAATGAAGTTTATGAAACGGTGGCTCGAAGTCAGGGGAGAGCAGGTCTCGCCGCCGATGCCGGGAATGTCAAACATGGATATGCCAGGTCACGACATGTCAAGCCATCAGCACCACAAGCTCATGCCCGGGATGCTTACCCCAAAGCAGATGGACGCCTTAAAAAAAGCAAAAGGCGCGGAGTTTGATCATCTGTTTTTGACCGGGATGATTCAGCACCACAATGGTGCGTTGATTATGGTAAAGGAATTGTTCGATACTGCCGGCGCAGGGCAGAATGCCGAACTGTTCAATTTCGCATCAGATGTGGACAGCGGTCAACGCGCTGAGATTAGGGTCATGGAAACCATGTTGGGTGAAAAACCGTAGAAGATAAATTATGAATCGAATACACACTATTGCTTTCCGTTTATTAACAGCTTCCCTTGTTTTGTGCGGGTGTTTTGCAGCCGGAACATTGGCACAAAATCCTGAAACAGCAAAGCCGCTTCCTGCGGGGATGAAGGGTTCGGATGCCAACGACCCGCGAGCCAAGCTCTCGCCGGGGTTATACGATGCGGGTGAAGCCGCGATGGGCATCAAGCATCTCATGCTGCTCAAAAAGCCCGACGCCTTTCAACTCGGCTCTAACGATCCTAATAGCCCGAAGGTGAAGGAGACGCTGGGTTCCTTTGGCATCAACGATCCGTCAATGATACCCGAGTCTGCTCGGATGGGGTTGGCTCAGCTCGCTTTTGCCAACTCCGACCTTGCGTTCCAAGGCAACCACCTGTTTATGGGCAACTTTTACGGCGTCAACATCTATGACATTTCCAGTCCGGCGAAAGCCAGATTATTGACTTCGGTAGTATGCCCAGGCGGACAGGGCGACGTATCCGTTTACAAGAACCTGCTCTTTATGTCGGTGGAGATGCCGAACGGACGACTTGATTGCGGTCCGCAGGGGTTTGCGCCCGCTGCCGGACAACAGCAGATGCCGGCAGCGCACAAAGATCGTTTCCGCGGTGTCAGGATTTTCGACATCTCCGACATTAGTAATCCGAAGCAGGTCGGCGCTGTGCAAACCTGCCGCGGCTCGCACACGCATACGCTGGTAACCAGTCCGAATGATAAGAACAACGTTTACATCTACGTCTCGGGAACCTCTTTTGTCCGTCCGGGCGAAGAACTGGCGGGATGCTCTGGCGGCACCCCGGACAAGAATCCAAATACCGCGTACTTTCGCATTGAGGTAATCAAAGTGCCGCTTGCGGCGCCGCAAAATGCTCAGGTAGTTTCAACCCCTCGATTGTTTAGCGATCCAAAGACGGGCGCTATTAACGGGCTGACTAATGGCGGTTCCCATGAAAACAACAAGCCGGTAGCCACCGACCAGTGCCACGATATTACCGTTTACTCGGAGATCGGACTCGCGGCAGGAGCCTGCTCGGGAAATGGAATTTTGCTGGACATCAGAGATCCGGTCAATCCCAAGCGCATAGACGCGGTAAACGATCCGAACTATTCGTATTGGCACTCGGCAGCTTTTTCGAATGACGGGAAAAAAGTCGTGTTTACCGATGAGTGGGGCGGCGGAATGGGCGCGCGCTGCCGCGAGAACGATCCGAACAAATGGGGTGCCAATGCGATTTTCCGTTTGACGGATAACAAGCTGAGCTTCGCGAGCTATTACAAGTTGCCGGCTGCGCAGAGTGAAAGCGAGAACTGTGTCGCTCACAACGGCTCGCTCATACCGATTCCCGGACGGGACATTAAGGTACAAGCCTGGTACCAGGGCGGCATCTCCATTATGGATTTCACTGACCCGGACAATCCTGTTGAGATTGCTTATTTTGACCGGGGACCGATTGATCCAAAGATGATCGTAATGGGCGGCTCATGGTCTGCTTACTGGTATAACGGGCACATTTACTCGTCAGAAATCGCGCGCGGACTGGACATCTTTGAGCTGACGCCGACTAAGCATCTCACGCAGAACGAGATCGACGCTGCGAAAGCGGTTCGGGTAGCTCAATTGAATGTGCAGAATCAGGAGAAAATTCAGTGGTCTCGTCAGTTAGTCGTAGCGAAGGCTTACGTGGATCAGTTGGAGCGTTCGCAAGCTCTGCCTTCCGGACGAATCGCAGCCTTGCGCCAGGCAATTCAAAGAGCGGAGAGTTCACAACTGAATCGAAAAGAACTCGGAGAACTCAAAAATCTCGCGTCGTCATTGGAGAAGAGCGCTGGCACGATGAAAAGTGGAGCAGACTCAGCCCGATTGCAAGGCTTGGCTGAAATCCTGAGGCAACCCGCGCTTTGATCCTTTCGAGGGTGAACGCAAGCGCTTGTTTGAGAATGCGCGAATGTGCGCTGATTTGATACAAAGTAAAAACGGCGACAGCAAATTAATTTGCTGTCGCCGTTTTCTCCCGAAATAACAATTACATTCGGTATCTTTGTTTAAGGTTTCAAGCGATAAAGCATTCGCGGAAATGGAATCGTTTCACGGACGTGTTCAATTCCGCACATCCAGGCGGTGCAGCGTTCGATGCCCATTCCGAAGCCGGCGTGTGGAACTGCGCCGAAACGCCGCAAATCCAGATACCATTCAAACGCTTCGCGCGGCAGATTGTGTTCTTCGATTTGTTTTTCGAGAAATTCCAAATCTCTCGCTCGCTCGCCGCCGCCGATGACTTCGCCGTAACCTTCGGGCGCAAGCAAATCTGCGCCTAACGCAAGCTCCGGGCGTTCGCGGTCACGCTCGAAATAAAACGCTTTGATGACAGCCGGAAAATGATGGACGAAAACGGGTGCGTCGAATCGTTTTGAAATGTAGGTTTCATCGGGAGCGCCGAAATCGCCTCCCCATTCGAAATTGCTTTCCAGCTCGCCTTTTTGAAAACCTTCCTGAAGAATTTTCACCGCGTCGTCGTAATGCACGCGCGGGAAAGGTTTGGCGATTGCTTCGAGTCTGGAAACATCACGCTCAAGCGTTTTCAATTCTTCCTGCCGGTCGTTTAAAACGCGCTCGACGATATACAAAATCAATTCTTCGCCGACGTTCATCACATCGTCGAGCGTTGCGTAAGTCATTTCCGGCTCGACCATCCAGAATTCGGTCAAATGTCGCCGCGTTTTCGATTTTTCCGCCCGAAAAACCGGACCGAAAGCGTAAGATTTGCCGAAAGCGGCGGCAGTCGCTTCGTTATAAAGCTGCCCGCTTTGCGTCAGATACGCTTTTTCGTCGCCGAAATAATCAACTTCAAACAGCGTCGTCGTGCCTTCGCAGGCGTT
Organism: Pyrinomonadaceae bacterium; assembly: GCA_036388995.1. Taxonomy (GTDB): domain Bacteria; phylum Acidobacteriota; class Blastocatellia; order Pyrinomonadales; family Pyrinomonadaceae; genus JALZCH01. Next base: position 26,913 of record DASVQU010000051.1, read on the forward strand.
GGGCGTAAAAATCGGCGTGTCGGCTAGGATAAAACCGTTGTCGTCAAAATAATCGCGCACGGCTTTGATAACCGTGTGACGTACTTTTAAAACCGCATTCTGTTTGCGTGAGCGAATCCACAAATGCCGGTTATCCATCAAAAACTCGGTTCCGTGTTCTTTCGGTGTAATTGGATAATCCGCAGCATTTTGCAGAACTTCAACTCCGCGAACGTCAACCTCCACGCCGATTGGCGAGCGAGCGTCTTCTTTGACCAAGCCTTTGACGATTAAAGACGATTCCTGACCGAGCGCCTTGGTTTTCTCGAAAACTTCTTCATCGTTGCCTTTAAAAACGACGCATTGAACGATTCCAGTGCCGTCGCGTAGCTGCAAAAAAACGAGCTTTCCGCTCGAACGCGAATTGTAAAGCCAGCCTTTGAGCGTGACTTCCTCGCCGATATGATTTTTTAATTCGTTGATGTAAGTCTGATTCATATAAAGTTAAACGCACCGAGTAATACTGAATACTTTAGCCTGATTTTGACGATAAATTATGACAGTCTAAAAAACTCCAAATTATCCGGCGTAAGTCAATAGTAAATACATTTTTAGATACAGGCTCAAAAAAAGCAAAGGCTGCTTATTCCACGCGGAAACATTGTCATACAACTTAAGTCATCACCAAGACATGCTGCTTTATCTCCGGCGGCTCTTTGTTGCTTTGAACAGTGAATAAAAGAAAAGCTCGGTTTACCTTCTTGCCTGCCGTTTTATCAATTTGTGGAAAAGGCTGTGAAATGAGCATTTTCATATAGCAATCGGAAGGAAAGCAGGGTAGTTGGACGAAGCGGCAATTGGGGGATTGCCCCGCGCAGTTGCGCTGTGATTTTTCCGAAAGTCTCTTTATATTCTCCTTGAAGAATAATTTTAGCCGCGTTCCGTGAAGCGCGGCTCTTTTTTTTGCAGCAATGAGCAAAAGAAAAAGCCGTGCAGCTTAAAAAGCTCGCGATAACGCCCAGACTCCAATTACTTTTAATTGTCAGCTACAATGGTTGTTTGTTATTTGGTAAAAAAAGCAATTTGAATTAAAAAAGTCGGATAAAAGGAGTTATACAATGCCTGATTGCAAACAATACGGCGGAATTACCAGAGAAGAGCTAAATCATCTGAGGAAGGATTTGGAGAAGGAAGGAGTTTCGCTTCCCGAAGGAGATGATGTTGAAGTGAAAGGTCCTTACGGGATCGAATTGACTGCTGTTTATAACGAAGACAAAGAAACTCTAAAAATATGTATCACTAAAAAACCGTTCTTTGTCCCTGAATCCGAAATCTGGAAAATCGTTGATACGGGTGTCGAGCCTTATGAAGGTTCTTGACGGCACTGAAATTTATAAGCTTTGAAATCGGCTGTTTTTACAAAAGCAGCAATTCTTGGGATACAGAAGTGCCTTAACCTGTGTCCCAAAATTACTGCGAAGCGCGTCAAAGTAAATGACTTATCTAATCAAATGAAAACTTTGTTTACATTACTCTAATTCATACAAAGTTAAATCCGTAGCGCGTGCAAATTGATAAGCGAACCCAAAGAGAACTTGCGGCGAACGCCAAAAGATTAGTGTTTCATAGTGGCGGTCACATTTATTGCAGTACCGCTGCTGTCTTCAAAAACCGGCTGGGCGATTGTTAAATTCTTTTTTTCCGCGCCTTTTCCGATCACTTTAAAATGCGCGTTCAGCAGCGTTCCGTTTGTTTTAACCGTTTTGCCTGTGGTCGCGGCAGCTAATCCGAGACGCCCCGCCGTTTTTGTGTCGGCAGCTACGGTAAAGCCTTCGCTCAGCGTTCCCGCCGTGCTGATCGGCTGATCTGTCGGCTGCAAAACACCGGGATCGAACATCACGGCAAAGCTGTAAGAGAAAATCTCTTTGCTCGATTTACTGTTGATCGCAATGGGAACGCTCACGGTGCTTCCCACGGCGGCTGACGAAGCGTTTACCGGAAGCGAGATTTCAATTTCCGGCTCTTTAGAAGCCGTGTTTTTCTCCGTTACGGTATTAGGCGGCGATGCCGGAGTCTGCTGCGTTGTCGTCGCCGGTTGTGTCGTCGTGCTGTTATTAACCGGTTTTGTCTCCGCATTCTGCTGGCTCGAACAGGCAGAAACAGACAATGCGATGATGACAACGCCTAATAGAAAAAGCGCATTTCTTTTTAAAAAAAACATTTCTTTTCTCCTCTAAAATTTGGGGACAATACTGTTTCAAACGAGCACTCGCTTTGATTTCGGACTGCTCCTCAAAATTGTCGAAAACAACTTGCAAATTGTCAAAATTGCCAACGCCGAAAAAGCGATTATTTCGATTGTTCCCGCTCTCTGATAGCTTTTTGCAAATGCGGAAAACGTCCGAGACTTTCGACGGCGCGCAGAACGACTTGAAACATCGGTTCGATATATTGAACGTAGCCTGCGCGATTGCGAACGGCGGTCTGGAATGAAAACGTGCCGATGGCTTTCAAACAGCGCTGAATCGTCATCAATCGAAATTCGGCTGCAAAATCGTCCGGGTCAATCGGCGCGAGACCAAGCATCCGGCGTTCTTCCAAAAACATCATCCGTTTTTCCCTGAGCCATACGCGCGAAGGCGGCTCGCTGATTCTGTCCAGCAGAAGCGAAACCAAATCGTAGCTCGCCGGTCCCATCCGCGCGTCCTGATGGTCAATTATTCTCAGGCGCTTTTCGCGGTCGAGCATCAAATTTGCCGCGTGAAAATCGCGGTGACACAAAACGCGCGGTCGGATCGCCAGCTCCTGAGCGACTTTGTTTAATTCGCCTTTGATATTTGCCGCTTCTTCCGGCGATAAAACAACGCCGCTGTAGCTCTCGAAATAATGTTTGAAAAAGAAATCAAGCTCCCACGAAAGCTTTTCAAAATCAAACGCGAGTCTCGACGCAATCGAATCGAGCGAATACGCCCGCTCGGTGGCAACTTGAATGTTTGCGATTAATTTGATTGCCTGATTGATTAACGGTTCGCGCTCGGCATCGGTTGCGGTCAATAAAATCGGGCGCAAAATGCGGTCGCCGAAATCTTCGTGAACGATAATTCCGAGCGAACCGTTAATTTCTAAAATTTTGGCAACGGGCAAACCCGACGCGAGAAAAAGATTCGTCACATCGAGATACGAAAAATTTCGCGGCGAAAAAGTTTCCGGGTAAACACAGGCGATTGCCGTTTTTTTGTCCCAACCAACACGGAAATATTCTCTCGTGGAAGCGTCAGGCGTCAGCGGCACAATTTTCCGCGCCGCGGCGTCTCCGAAACGCGCTTGTAAAAATCGCTCTAATCTCTGAATTGCCGATTCGGTGAAAATCTGCGATTGAAATTCGTCGGTCATAAACTTTGGCAGATTTTAGCATTAACCGAGCGGCACGACATAATTTTCGGCTTCAAAATGTCCGGGCAAAGCTTTTGCCGGAATTTCGGCATTCCTGACTAAATCGGCGCTGACGACCGCCGCATTTTTTATCGTTTCTCCGGCGCGGATGCGAACACCGTCGCCTAAAATCGCGCGCTCGACAATCGCGCCCGGCTCAATCGTTACATCGTCCCACAAAATCGAATCTTGCACGCTCGCACTCAAAGCGATGTCTGCGTTTCTACCAACCGAAACACCATTATTTTCGCCATTTAAAACCGCCAGCGAAATATCCAAATAACGCTGAATCGTCGAAAGCTCGCGCCAATTTCCGTCGGCAACGTGCGCCGCTATCGGCTCGCCGTGAGCCATTGCCGGGCGATAAAAAACCGAGATAATGTCGGATTCGACGCCGGGCGGAATGTAATCGAAAACCGCCGGTTCTAAAATTTGAATGCCGGTGTACATCAGCGGATTGCGGATTGCGGATTGCGAATTGCGGACTTCATCTTCAAAAATCGGTTCTGGAAAACCGCCGAAACCAGTGACAAAACCGTGTTCGGTGTCGATGATTGTAAATTTTTCGTGCTTTGGGTTTTCTTTCAAAACCATTGTGGCGAGCGCGCCCGAATCTTTGTGCATTCCGAGAGCGGCGGCTAGATCAATATCGGTGATAATTTTGCCGTTGATGACGAGAAAAGTTTCGTCCTGCAAAAAATCTCTCGCGTTCCACAAAGCTCCCGCAGTTCCGAGAATCGCGGGTTGTTCGAGCGCGTAATGAATCCGCACGCCGAAATCGGAGCCGTCGCCGAGTGCCTGTTTGACAGATTCCGGTTGATGATGAAGATTAACGACGATTTCGTCAAAGCCGAAGCCCGACAAATATTCGGCGACGTAACCGACGAGCGGTTTCCCTAAAAAAGGAATTGCCGGTTTTGTCCGGTCAATTGTCAGCGGAAACAGTCTCGTGCCGAATCCGGCTGCTAAAATCATTGCGCGCATTTGCGAGTTACGTCACTTTCCGGGAAAATTTTTTCAATTAGATTAAAAATATGTCAAGCAGCGCGCGTTCTGTCAAAAGCGGGCGTTTTATTGTAGAAAGTAGGATGAAATGGTGACTGTTCAAGAAGAGAAAATTTGAACTGCTAGGACTCTAATACCCGAAATTTAAAACAAAAAGATAAAAAGATGTATTTTTTCGAAATTTTTATCTCATTGTTGGACTATTTCTTAACCGGAATGCGCGTTAACATATTGAGGAGTTTTTTTTATCGCGAGCGATTTGGTAAATTAGCGGTCTGAATTTATCAATGCAGAATTTTTCAGGTTTGCTAACTTGTGCGGAATTTTAATTACTTTTATTCTATTCTCGAAGGCTCAAAAGAATGTCTCTTTATTTATTTGGGTTAAATCACAACACCGCACCTGTTGAAGTCCGAGAACGAATCGCCTTCAGCGAAGACGCTTGTCTTGCGGCTCTGCCGCTTCTGGCGGACGGCTCGATTATCAACGAAGCTCTGATTCTCTCAACCTGTAATCGCGTCGAAATTTTAATTGAAAGTTCAGCCTCGGAACGCGAAATCGAAAATCGAATCGGAGATTTTATCTTTTCGATTCATTCCACGCCGTTTGAAGAAATCGAGCCGCATTTATATCGTTTGCGCGACGCGGCGGTCGCGCGTCATTTGTTTCGCGTCGCGTCGTCGCTCGATTCGATGATTCTGGGCGAAACGCAAATTCAGGGGCAAGTGCGCCAGGCGTATAAATTTGCAGCGGAAGCCGGGACGGCGCGCAAGAATCTGCACAAGCTTCTGCACCACGCTTTTCACACCGCCAAGCGCATCAGAACCCAAACCGAAATCGGCGGCAGCGCCGTCTCAATCGCTTCGGCGGCAATTGAGCTGGCGCGAAAAACTTTCGGCTCGCTCGAAGGGAAAAACGTTTTAATTATCGGCGCGGGCGAAATGGCGCAAGCCGCCGTTCGTTATTTGAAACAAACGCGCGCCGAAAAAGTTTCGATTTGCAATCGGACATTGGAAAAAGCCGCGCTTCTGGCGGTCGAAACCGGCGGCGCGGTCGTTCCGTTTGAGAATTTGGCAAACGCTTTAAAACAATCGGACGTTGTAATTTGCTCGACCTCAGCCAACGAATATTTGATTGACCGGGAAACGGCGAAAGCCACGAAAGCCGCGCGCGGAGCCGAGCAAACGCTTTTTGTTGATATTTCGGTTCCGCGCAACATCGCGCCTGAAATCAGAGAAATCGAAAATGTGCTTCTTGCAGATGTTGACGATTTAAATACGGCGATTGCAGCAAACATCGAAAGCCGCCAACGCGAAGCCGTCCGCGCCGACGCGATTATTGCGGAAGAAGTCGAAGAATTCGTAATCTCAATGCGCGCAATGAATATCGGCGACAGGCTCGGACTTCTGCGAGAAAAAATGCAGGGAACGGCGGCGGCGGAATTGGCGAAACACCGCGCACGGCTCGGCAATTTAACCGAAGAACAGGAAAATGCAATTCAAAATCTGCTGCTTTCGACGGTCAATAAAATCTCGCACCCGATTCTCTATGGTTTGCGCCGCTCGCACGAAGAAACCGGCGCGGAAGAATTCATCGAGATTTTGTGCAGTTTGTTAGGCGGGGAAGAAACAGACCGCAGATGAAAGATAAAATTATTATTGGTACGAGAGGTTCGAGGCTTGCTTTGTGGCAAGCCGAATTTGTTCGCGCGCAATTAAAGGAAAAGCATCCGCAGATTTCGGTCGAGCTGGAAATTATCAAAACTTTCGGCGACCGCCAGCAAAACGTTTCGCTAACGGAAATCGGCGGACAAGGCGTTTTTGTCAAAGAGCTTGAAACCGCTTTAATAGCAAATCGAATTGATCTCGCGGTTCATTCGCTCAAAGATTTGCCGACGGTTTTGCCGGAAAATCTTCACATCTCCGCCGTTTTAAAACGCGAGGACGTGCGCGACGCTCTTGTTGTCGGAAAAGAATCAAACGCAAATTCAATTTCCGACTTGCCTGAAAACGCCGTTGTCGGAACTTCTTCTTTGCGCCGCGCCTCGCAAATTAAAAATCTGCGACCTGATTTGCAAATCAAAGATTTGCGGGGAAATGTTGACACCAGAATCGCTAAATTGGACGCGGGCGAATACGATGCGATAATTTTGGCGGCTGCCGGATTGAAACGTCTCGGATGTGAACATCGAATCACGGCTTTTTTGTCATTCGACGAAATGCTGCCGCAAGTCGGGCAAGGCGCTCTGGCAATCGAAACTCGAAAAGACGATTCGGAGACAAACAATCTCGTCGCGGTTTTAAACGACGCGGAAACTCGCGCCTGCGTCGAAGCCGAACGCGCTTTTCTGCGCGGTCTCGGCGGCGGCTGCCAATTTCCGATTGCCGCTCACGCCCGAATCGAAGAAAACGAAATGCGGCTCGAAGGCTTAGTCGCCAAACCTGACGGCTCGGAGATTTTGCGCGATGCGCGAAACGGCGATTCTGCCAAAGCAAAAGAAAACGGCGAGCTGCTGGCGCTCAGATTACTCGCCAAAGGCGCGCAAAATCTGATAAATATTCAGAAATGAGTTTGCCGCTCGCCGAAATCACAGTCGTCGTCACGCGCCCTCCAGAGCAAGCCGCCGAATTCACAGCCGAATTAAAACGTTTCGGCGCGAATGTTTTTTCGTTTCCGACAATCGAAATCGCCGCGCCCGAAAGCTACGCGGAATTGGACGCCGCGATTGAAAATCTTCAAAACTACGATTGGATAATTTTCACCAGCTCAAACGCCGTCGAACATTTTCTGAAAAGATTAACGGCAAAAAATCTCGAAACCGCCGAGCTTGATTATCTGCGCGTCGCCGCCATCGGCGATGCAACCGCCGAACGCTTGCGGCTTGCGCAAATTCACATTGACGTTTTGCCCGCCGAATCGAACGCGGAAAGCCTTTACGGAGAAATCGAAAACTACGTCGGCGAATTGGCTGATTTGCGTTTTCTGTTTCCGCGTTCCGAAATCGCGCGCGAGATTTTGCCCCAAAAGTTACGCGAAGCCGGAGCAGAGGTTGACGCGCCCGTCGCCTATTGCACCGTTTTGCCAGCAAAACCGGAAACGGCGAAATTTAAAGCGATGCTCGCGGGCGGCTCGATTGACTGCATCACCTTTGCGAGTCCTTCGGCTTTTAAAAATTTCCTGCAAATTTTTGGTGAAAGCAAATTGCCAAACGATGTAGCGATTGCCTGCATCGGTGAAACAACGGCAAAAGCTGTCAGCGAAAGTGGTTTGAAAGTTGATATTGTCTCGCCGGAAGCGATCATCGCAGTTTTTGTCCGTGAAATTGCCAATTACTTTTGTTAAAAGAGCGAAACCCAAGCTGAAATCAAACGAATTGACCTGAATGCTGCTCAAATTCTTTAAGGGTTTGAGACAAATGTCTCAAATTACAAACCCATCATTTCTTTGACGTATTTCGCCGCCGGAGAGCCGAATGAGAGCATTTCATCGTGCATTCGTTTCAAGTCAACTTTGCCTTTGTTTTTAGTTTCGTAAGCGCGGCGGATATCGTTGACTTCAACCGAGCCGACGTAATATGTCGAAAGCTGTGTCGAAGAAAGCTGTGCGCGTTTCCATTTGCCGACGGCTTCGCCTTCTTCCTGAAAGCCTTCATTCATCATAAAATCAACGGCTTCTTTTTCTGTCATTCCGGCGGTGTGGATTTTCTGGTCAATGATGGCGTTAATGATGACGCGCAATTTCATTTTTAATTGCTGCATTCTGACTTCCGCCGCGCCGTAGCCTTTTTCCGCCATCAATTGTTCGGCGTAAACCGCCCAGCCCTCGACAAATGAGCCGCTCGTGAAAATGGCGCGAATCGGCGTCGGAGCTTTGAATTTGTTGGCGTGCATCAATTGCAGATAATGTCCGGGCATCGCTTCGTGAACCGTCAGATTTTCGAGCATAAAATCGTTGTATTCGCGGAAAAACGATTCGACTCTCGGTGCCGCCCAATCTTTCGGCGTCGGCGAAATGGCGTAAAAAGTCTCGGCTTTTTTCTCGAAAGGTCCCGACGAATCACAGTAAGCCACCGAAGTTCCGCGCGCATATTCGGGCATTACGATAACTTTGACAGGGTCATTCGGTACGGTGACGAGATTGTTTTTGCGGACGAAATCAGTCGTTTCCTGCAAATCTTTTTCCGCCTGCGCGACGATTGTTTCATTGTTCGGACGCGATTCGGCGAGCTTATTTAAAACAGCTTTGATAGCATCTTTTCTTTGGGCGGGACTGTAATTGTCTTTTTCAACCAACACCAGTTTCTTATCAGGAAAATATTGATTATATAAAGGCTTGGCGACGTTGAACATCGTCATTTGCGTTGCTTTTAAATCGGCTTCGGCGCGTTTGAGGATTTCTTCTTTCGGCAAATCCGATTCGAGCGCGAACCGCAGTTTTTGACGGAATTTGGCGTCGCCGATTCGGAAATCGCCGTTTGAACGCGGCAGCAAATCCTCTTTGAGCCATTTTCCGTAATCTTCGAGCGCGGCGATTGCGTTTTCCCTTGACGGCGCTAATTCGGTTTTCATTTCCGGCGCGGCGTCAACAAACTGTTGAATATCGTCTTTTATCAAACCGATTACGCCCGCGTTTTGCTGAATGGCGGTTTCGGTGTAAACGCGCGGCGGATTTTTTAGATTAGCTTTCGCGGCGGCGGTGACTGCCGGAATTGCTTCAAGCCGACCTTTTAAATTAGTCAAACGCTCTTTGAGCGGCGCGAAATCGCGCGAAGCCAGACTGTCAATCGCCCCGCCGACGTTATATGAAAGCGGATTCCATTCGTATTCCCGCAAGGTGTCAATCTGAAAAAGATTGTATTCGAGATTGTCGCGCATAATGCGCGCGTCAATGTTGTTTGCTTTGCTCAGGCGCGCGAGATCAATCGCTTTTAGTTTGTTTAGAAATTCTTCGTTAAAGGCGCGGCGTTTTTGCACACCGGCGAGGCTGTAATCCGAAAGGCGGTCGTCAAAACGGTGATCGCCCAGAATCGTCGCCCATTCGGGCGAGGTTTCGAGCAATTTTTCGATGTAATCTTTCGCGAGCTTTTCAAATTGCCGGTCGGCGGTTTGGTTAGTCGTATTTGCCATTGTGGTCGGTAAAACAAAAATCAAGGTCAAAGCCAGAGCTGCAACTTTTTTGAGCATTATTTATCAATCCTTCAGGTCGTCAAACTTGAAAACATTATGTAAGCAATAAGGCAAAGTGTCCAATTCGCAAATTTATGAAATAGAAAAAGCAGAGACACTCGATAAATTTGTCTCTGCTTTATAGCTCGCTGTAAATTTCGCGGAAATTGCGTTATAAACTAACCAAAGTCTGAAACTTCTCAAACAAATTATGTCAACTGAAAAAACGAATCGTCGTGAATTTATGCAGGCGGGCGCAGGCTGCGCTACGGCGCTGCTTCTCACCGGAAAGATGAAAACGGAAGCGCAAACGAGAGTTCCGCGTTTTGAACTCGAAGAAGCTACGATAGCCGATTTGCAGGCGCGAATGCAGCGCGGCGAAATGTCAGCGCGCGAAATCACGGAAAAATATCTCGACCGCATCCGTGATGTGGACAAACGCGGCGCTAATGTTAACTCCGTCATTGAAAGCAACATTGACGCCGTGAGAATCGCCGAGCAATTGGACAGGGAACGAAAAGCCAGACGAATTCGCTCGCCGCTGCACGGAATTCCGGTGCTTTTGAAAGACAATATTGATACCGCCGACAAAATGAAAACAACCGCCGGTTCGCTCGCGCTGCTCGAAGCGCCGACACCCCAGCGCGATGCTTTTCTGGCGCAAAAATTAAGAGAAGCCGGAGCGGTGCTTATCGGAAAAACAAATCTGAGCGAATGGGCGAATTTTCGTTCGAGCAATTCTTCAAGCGGCTGGTCGGCGCGCGGCGGGCAAACCAGAAATCCTTACATTTTAGACCGTAATCCGTGTGGGTCTTCATCCGGTTCGGGCGTGGCGGTTTCGGCAAACCTCGCGGCGGTTTCCATCGGCACCGAAACCGACGGCTCGGTTATCTGTCCGGCGTCAAACAGCGGAATTGTCGGAATCAAACCGACTCTCGGACTCGTTTCGCGTTCGGGAATCATTCCGATTGCGCATTCGCAGGACACAGCCGGACCGATGACGCGAACCGTCGCCGACGCCGCGATTTTGCTCGGCGTCATCGCCGGTTCCGACGCGCGTGATTCTGCAACACGCGGGCAAAAAGCGCAGAGAGATTACACGCAGTTTTTGCAGCGCGACGGTTTGCGCGGCGCGCGAATCGGCGTGATGAGGCAATATTTCGGCAAAAACGGGAAAGTTGATCGTGTTCTGGAGTCGGCGCTCGATGTAATGAAACAAGCGGGTGCGACTTTGATTGACGTAAAATTCCCGACCTTCGACAAATTCGGCGACGCCGAGTTTGAAGTTCTGCTTTACGAATTTAAAGCCGATTTAAATAAATATCTCGCCGAACGCAATTCGCCTTATCGAACTTTGGCGGATTTAATTAAATTTAATGAAGACAACAAAGACCGCGAAATGCCGTTTTTCGGGCAGGATATTTTCGTTTCGGCGCAAAAGAAAGGCGATTTAAATGAGCGGGCTTATCGTCTGGCGCTGCAAAAAGCCAAACAGATGACACAGGCGCAGGGAATTGACGCGGTGATGAATCAGCACAAGCTCGACGCGATTTTTGCGCCTTCAAACGCGCCCGTCTGGGCGACCGATTTGGTCAACGGCGATTGCGGCAGCGCCTATATCGGCAGCTCGTCCTGGGCGGCGGTTGCCGGTTATCCGAGCATCACGGTTCCCGCCGGATTCGTGCAAAATTTGCCAATCGGCGTTTCGTTTTTCGGTCGCGCGTGGACGGAAAACCTTTTATTAAAACTTGCGTATTCATTCGAGCAAGCAACAAAAGCACGCCGCGCACCGCAATTTTTGCCGACGGCAAGCTATTAATCGAAAAAATTATGAAAAGCAGAAAACTTCTGGCAGGTCTCGCGCTGGCGGCTTTTATCGGCGTCAGCGCTCCGCAAAATATTAAAGCTGAAAATTCGGACGCGAAAAAAGAACCGTCCGCGATTCGCGTGACACCGCCCGCACCGCGATTTACCGATGCTGAACGACAGACGGAATTGGCGAAACGCCGCCAGCAAGTCGCGGAAAAAATCGGCAAAAACTCGATGCTGATTTTGTATAGCGCCGAACCGCGAATTTATACGAACGACGTTGATTACGTTTTTCGGCAGGAAAATAATTTGTATTACCTGACGATGCTCAAACAACAGGGCGCAACGCTGGTTTTGCTGCCCGGAAACGGCGGCGCGATGAGCGAGTTTTTGTTTTTGCCGCGCCGCAATCCGCAGCGCGAGGCTTGGGACGGAAAGATGTACAGCGTCGAAGAGGCGCAGCGGATTTCCGGCGTTAAAAATGTTTTCTTGAATGAAGAATTTAAGAAGTTTCTCGATGCCGTGAAAAGCAAGCAGCCGTTTGTTTCCGCTTCGGGCGCGAGCATTTCACCCGCGGTCGAAAATCTTTACCTGCTGCTTCCGGGCGGCGAAAAGGATTCGAACGGAATGCGCGAATTTCGGCAGGAATACAATTTCGCCAAAGAGCTGCAAACGGGTCAAGCCTACAAAATTCAAAACGCGCAGTCGCTTTTTGCCGAGATGCGGCATATCAAATCGCCGTTTGAATTGAAAATCCTGCAACACGCGATTGATATTTCGACCGAAGCTCATATGCGGGCGATGGCGACCGGAGGGCGGGCGAAAATGGAGTACGAGGTGCAAGCCGAAATGGAATACATTTTCCGCAAGCGCAACGCCGATTATTGGGGCTATCCGTCAATTGTCGGCTGCGGACCGAACGCGACGACTTTGCATTACAATGAATCGCAAAGCCCCGTCAAACCGGGCGATTTGCTGCTAATGGATGTCGGCGCCGAATACGATCATTACACGGCGGACATTACCAGAACTTTTCCCATCAACGGAAAATTTACGAAAGAACAAGCCGATATTTATCAAATCGTTTACGATGCGCAGGAAGCCGTCGGGCAAAACACCAAACCGGGTATAAGATTTCAGGAATTGAACAGAGTGTCGGATGAAGTGCTTAAAAACGGGCTTGCTCGGCTCGGTTTAATTACGGCGCCGAATGCTACTTTGAAGCTAACATCCCCGAACGGGCAGACAGTGGAATTTCCGCAGTATCGTTTTTGGGCATTTCATGGTCTCGGTCACTGGCTCGGAATGAATGTTCACGATGTCGGCGATTACAACAAACCGCTCGCCGCCGGAATGGTTTTTACCAACGAGCCGGGCATTTATATTCGCGGCGACGCGTTCGATTATTTGCCCGACACCCCGGAAACGAAAGAGTTTTTAGCCAAAGTGCGCCCCGTTTATGAGCGATACAAAAACATCGGAGTCCGTATTGAAGACGATCTGCTCGTGACAAATTCGGGCGTCGAATGGATGAGCAAAGCCCTGCCCCGGAAGATGAGCGAGATCGAATCGTTCATCGCGCGAGCTTCGAAAGAAATCCCGGCAACTGCGACTCGCAGACGCGGCTCGCCGCAAACAAAAATCCGCTTCGGCGACCGCGCAAATTGGTTTGAATCAACCCGCGCGTCTTTGCTCTTTGAGCGTAAAAGTCCGATATTTACTGCTCAATAGGCATTTTTCATTGAACATTTATCATTAAATATTGAATAAAATTCCTACCGCTAAATGATAAATGTTCAATGAAATTTAATTCCAAAAAACCTTTGATTCTCCTTCGCTTGAGATGATATATCTCGTTGTGGTATAACCTACCAAACAATTCGGTTAGGAACTACAAAGTTCTATCAGCTAGGAACTGCAAAGTTCTAAAAGCACCACCAACAATTCATTCCAATTAAGGAGACATTCGATAAGTGAAGTACACCACTACACAGATACTTTTCTCACTTGCGCTAGCAATATGCACCCTCACCTTGTTCTCCGCCGACACCCAAGCGGCAAACTACACCGTCACAACAACCGCAAACATCGGTTCAGGCAGCTTGCGCGATGCAATCACGCGAGCAAATTCTTCACTCGCAGATGACACCATTGACTTTGCAATTTCGAGTTGCAGTAACACCATTTGCACAATTACGCTGAGCAGCCTTCCCGGAGAAGGCGAATTCGTCATCAACCCAACTTCAACGGCGGGCAAGCTGACAATCACAAACGCCACGGGCGCGAGCCGGTTGTTAATTTCGGGCAACAACCAAAGCCGCGTCTTTTCTGTCAGCTCCAACGCCGACCTAACCCTTGATGGGGTTACGGTAACGGGCGGTAATGTCGTTGGAAACAGGACGAACCAATCCGGCGGCGGTATTTACATCAACTACAATGGTAAGTTAACGCTGATGAATTCAGCGATCACCGGCAATTCAGCAACAAACGGCGGCGGCATTTACAATTACAATGCCAGTAGCTCCACATTTGTGACGATTACAAACTCTACTATCAGCGGCAATACAGCGAGTTACGGCGCCGGAATTTCCAATAATTATGGCAAAGTCACAATTGTCAATTCAACGATCAGCGGAAATACGGCTCAAACGAATGCTGGCGGTATTTACAATGGTTACTCGTCCGGCATCACGCTAATCAATACCACCGTCACCAATAACCGCTCGGAGTCAGTCAATTGCACGGATTGTGCAGGAGGCGTTTATAATTACGTAAACGCTTCTTCGGTCGTAAATCTTCTCAACACGATTGTCGCCGGAAACAACATTGTCAGCTTTTCCGCTGCTCCCGATTTCTACGGCGCGGTTTCGTCAACCAGCTCATACAGCATCATCGGGAGCAATCAACTGACAACCGGCGTTAGCAACGGCGTCAACGGCAATCAAGTCGGCACTCCGGGTTTTCCGATCAACCCTCTGCTCGCGCCGCTTAGCAATGCCGGCGGAGGAGCGACCGAAACGCATTCGCCGCTGCCGTTCTCTCCCGCGATTGACCGGGGCAATAACTGCGTCTTATACGGCGGTAGCTGCGGAAACGGCAACCCGGCTTTGGCGGGCGATCAACGAGGATCGGGTTTTCCAAGACAATCCGGCAGCACGGTTGATGTCGGCGCAGTTGAAGCTCCGCAAAGTCAAGGCGGCGGCAGTTTCGAAGTCAGCGGAACCGTTTTCTACGGCACGGCACCCGCTAATCAGCAGAGATTCGTTCCCGGAGTAACGATGTCCGTTTCGGGCGCTCCTGAAATGTCAACCTCAACGAACTCTACGGGTTATTACACAGTTCGTAATTTAGCTGCCGGTGGAAGCTACACTGTCACGCCGTCAAAAAGAGACCATGTCAACGGCATTAGTTCATTTGACGCTACGCTCGTTTTGCGTCACGTTGCCGCCGGCGGAAATGGAATACTAAACGACAATCAACGCATTGCAGCCGATATAAATAACAGCAGCGGCGTCACTGCATTTGATGCCACGCAAATTTTGAGATTTGTCGCCGCCGGCGGGTCAACACCGTCAGCCGGAGAGGCAGGCAATTGGAAGTTTGTTCTTTCTTCGCGCAGCTACGGCAGCGTCACGAACTCGTTCTCAGGACAAAATTACGACGGCATTTTAGTCGGAGACGTTAATGGAAGCTGGGTTCCGCCGACATTTTTAAACAGTCCTGAAGAAGCCGATGAGGAGATCCATGACAAAGATCAATTCGGATTGGCGCGGAAACCGGAAACGCGGGTTCAGCTTTCCCTACCGGACAGTGCAATGTTTGAAAGCAACGGTACAATTGTCTTTCCGGTTACTTTAACAAACTATTCCGGCACGCAGATTTCTTCCTTTAGCTTTGGCGTCGCGTATGATCCGAATGTTATGCAGCCAGCCGCTCAGGCAGTTGATCTAGCCGACATTTTGAGCAACGATGCCGGATGTGCGGTTGTCACGAATATTGCACAGGCTGGAAGAATCGGAATCGCCGTTTCGTGTCCGACGCTTGGAATTGCCGGCGCGGAAACGCAGTTAAATCTGCATTTCAGAGCTAACGGAAAAGCGCGTTCCAAGTCGGACGCTTCAGCGGCTCTAACTTTCTCGCAATCACCAATCTTTGAAGATAGCAACGGTCAATTGCTGTCTGCCAAGCCGGTGAAGGTTTTAGAGAGATAGAGCAGTTTTCAGTTAATTAAAATACAGAAACCGCAGGAACGCAGAGCGAAGACGCAGAGAAACGCAGAGAGAGATTATCTCTTTGTACTCTGAATCTCCGGTCTGCGTTTTCTGCGGTTAATTCTTTTTGTATTTCAGCAGAATGAAATTAGCTTTATTCGTAACTCAATGCTTCGACTGCATCCATTCGCGCCGCGCGGATTGCCGGATAAAGCGCGCCTGCCGCCCCGCCTAAAAGACCGACAACCAGAGTTATCAAAATCCATTGCCATTCGATTTCGATACGCATCGTCGTCGTTCGAGTGACGATAAAACGCGCTAACAGAGTCAGCAGAAAGCCGGTCAAAACGCCCAAAAAACTCAAGAGCAAGGCTTCCTGCGTAATAGTCCACGCAATTTCGGTTTTCGACATTCCGAGCGATTTTAAAACGCCGATCTGTCTCGTTCGTTCGGTCACGGTCGTGTACATCGTCAGCAAAATAACGAGCGCGCTGATGATTGCCGCGACGCCGATCACGACGTTCAAAAAAACGTTTAAAGCCGGAATCGCGTTTGAATAAATTTCTTCCAAATCTTTGGTCAGCAGTATTTGATCTTCGGGAAATTTCTGGACGATTTGTTCGCCGATGCGTTCAACATCGGCAGCGTTTGCGGCTTTAACTAAAACCGCCGTGCATTTTCCTTCGCCGCCGAGTTGTTCCTGCATCGCGGCGAGCGGAATCTTAATGCGCGCTCCGGCAGCCGGTTCGTAGGTTCCGACAATGGTAAAATCTTTTTCGTAAAGCGAGATTTTAGAGCCGACTTTAAATTTTCTCGCCTCCGCCCACGCCGTATCAATCACGGCTTCATCGCCGCTCGCGCCGAGCGCTCGTCCGTCAATGATTTTCAGCCCGGCGACATTCGCATATTCTTCAAACGGAACGCCGTCAACCAGACGGCTGCCAAAATTTGTGTCTTTCGCCGGAACGAGATTTTGCCCGATGGGAATCGCGTCTTTGACGCCTTCGATTTGACTGATTTCATTGGCGCGGCTGATCGGCAGACGAAATGCATCCGTCCCGCTAAAGCCGGTTGTTCCGGCGGCGCGCACCATAATTTCCGCCCCGATGTTTGCTTCGCGCTGCGCGTTTTCATGCAGAGTTCCTCGCGCCAAACCTGTTGTAAAAACAATTAGCATCACGCCGACGCCAATGCCAATGACGCTGACAAAAGTGCGCGCCGGGCGATGCAGCATATTGGAAAGAATTAAATTATCGCTCATCGAATCTGTTTCCGAATAATCCAATTTCTTCGCGTTCCTTTGCGAAGCCTTTGCGTCCTTTGCGGTTTAATTTTATTGCAATTTCTAACCGCAAAGGACGCAAAGCTTAAACGCAAAGAGAGCAAAGCCGATTTGATTTTAGTTTAACAATTTATTTCCGGACGCTGCTATTTTGTGGCACTAGTTACTTTTGAGAAGTGTTTGCCGCAACCGAGCTGTTTGACGGTTTTGTGTTGGCATTCGCCGTTTTTTCGGCTTCGGCTGATTGCTGCTGTTCGGGCGAGCGCCAGCCGGCGCGTTGGAGCATCGGGATTGCATATTTAATCGGAATCGCCATATTTCCGGCGGTGTTTTCGGTGAAAACTCCGAAATTGACGCCGATGACGCGCCCCGATTGACCGAACAGCGGCGCGCCCGAACCGCCTACCGCCGTTTTGGCGTCGTGAACAACGCGCCGCGCGTCCAGATCAGTGATTGTTCCCTGCGTTGTTAGCGGCTGAATGCGTTTGGTTTGCGCCAAAAAATTGACCAGCGTTTGCAGATTCGAGCCGTAACGGGCTTGAATCGAGCGAGCTTCGGATTCGTCAACCATCGCCAAAATCCGTTCAGGTCCGTTCGGATAACCCATCGTGACGACGGTTTTGCCGATTGAAACGGCATCGGAATTAGCGTCGAGCGGCAAAATCGGAATCTCCGGGAAAACCGAATTCGGGTCTATCGAAGCAATTGCCAAATCCTCTTTTGCAGCTACGTCCCGCACGCGCACCGGAAACGGATTCGGAAAACCCGGAAAATAAACCACGAGACGGCGCAGACGGGCGCGTCCGTTCGATAATTGCGCTAAAATTTTGATTCGCTCGTCGTTTGCCCAGGGCTGGACGACATGGCGATTTGTCAACAAAAAGCCCGAGCCGACGTGAAAGCCGGTGCCGACAAAATCATATTCGACCGCGGTTCCGTTGCCCTCAGTCGTCAAAGGCGATTCCTGTTTTTGCGGAGCGCCGGGCGCGTTTGCCGGTGCGAAATTCTCGCCGCTTTCCGAAACTTGCGGGGGCTGCGGCTCAAATGGATCAGGCGTGGCAACTACGGTCGGGTCTGGATAGCGAAGCTGTTTACCGGTCGCTTTATCAACCAGATCGTAAGTTCCGACGAGCAGGCAGACGCCGCTCCCGTATTCGTTTCTGAGCGTCGCCGCCAGCGAAACGATGTCAATAATTTGTTTGTTGGTTTTGTTTAGATTACCGATTTCAGTGCGATTTCTGGTTAATTCATCTTTTAACAGACCGATAACTCTGCCCTGTTCTTCGGCTTCTTCCCGGCTGCGTTTTATCTCCTTGTAAAAACCCGAACCGAGATAAAACAAACCGCCGAGAGTTCCGACGACGATGAGCAAAACAATCAGTTTCGTCACCCAACTGATTTCCTGAACCAGCTCGCGCGTAAATTCTTTGAGAAAAACTTTGGCGTCGTCGCGTTTAGCGGTCGCGGCTGATTCGATGGCGGCGTTTTCGATAAACGGAGCGATGCGCGCTTCGCGACCGCCGCGCGTAATTGATGAAATCGCCGCAGCGGTCGAGGGAACTGTAAAAAAGAGAAGGGAAAACTCGGAATCGTTGAAAGCAATTTTATCGCCGTCTTTGAGTCTGGTTTCGAGCGCGAGCGGCTGGCGGTTCAGATTCAAATTGAGCGTTTCGTCAAAATAAACAATTCGATAATTGCCGTTGACGCCTCGCCTTAGTTCGAGCCAAACGCCGTTTGCCGCCGCCGTTTGATGATCGGGCGGCGGCTCAATCCGCAAATCGCAGGCGGAATCGGTTCCGATTCGCACACGCTCGTTTATAAAAAACTCGGTGCGCTTTTCGTCCCCGGCAACAACGTGAATGACAATACCGTTTGCCACAAAAAAATCTGGAGTCTGAAGTAAAAACCCTAAATCAATTTCTCAGATGCAAATTTGGAGTCTAAAGTCTCAAACTCTTTAACTTCGGGTTCCAGACTCCAAACTCCAGATTGTTCGTATCTTAGCATAAAGTCGTCGCCAAAACAGAGTTGGCGGCGGACTTGGAGAAAGATTGGAAAATGTTGAAAAAACTATTCAATCAATTGAGGCACAATTCATTCAAATTGAATCAGGTTGACCGAATCAGGCTCTGTTAGAGAAAAACAACGATTCATAAAATATATTAAAATCCAGCTATAACCTCTAAAATAAAAAATAAATGAAAGCGGCACGAGCGTTGCTAAACCGAGAGCGGCTCAAAGGCTGCAAAACTCTTTCACCAATTTTTCAAGGTTCAAAAATGAAATTCAAGTCAACTTCCCCAATATTCGCATTGATGCTTCTTTGCTCGATGTTTTTGTCTTCGCCGATTTTCGCGGCTTCGGCTCGGATTGCAAACGACGAAAAAATTGCGCCTCCGATTGATTTAACAAACAGCGCCGGTTATCAGCGCGTTTCGGCTCTCGAAAGAGAAGCGACAAATTTAACGGAACTCGCCAAACAAGTGGCATTTCAACAGGTTTCAGCTTCCGAAGCGAAAGAAGTCAAACAAATTGCAAAAATCTTAGCTCAAACTGAGAAAAATCCGATTCTGCTCACGGACGAATCGAGCCGCGCGGTCGAAACCGTCAAAACGCTCGCGCTCGAAATAAACGGAAAACGTGAAATTAATTTGAAAAATAAAAACATCTGGCAGCTTGATTTTCGCGCCCTGATTGAAACCAGCAAAAACGCGAAAGAAGCTCGCGCCCGGATGAAAGCCGTATTGACCGATGCCGAAAAATCGCGCGGTCAAGCCGTCTTGTTTGTCGAAGATTTTGCCCGTCTGCTCGTTCAACCCGAAATCGGCTCGCTTGTCGGCGATGCCATTCTGCAAGGCAAGCTCCGTGTTGTCGGAGCAATGCGAACAGTTGATGCGAAAGAGGCGATTTTCACGGACGAAAAATACAGCAGGCATTTTCAATTTATTCGTCTTCCCGAACGCAGCAAAGACAATGATGATTTTGTCGGCGACGACAAGCTCTCTCCCGATCTCCGCGAATTGGTTGGAAATGCAGACCCGAACGACCGCGTTCGCGTTATTTTGCAGTCGGACGACATCCGAAATCCCGGTTTATTGAGAGTATTACGCAGAAATGGCGTAACGATTGAAGCGCAGGCGGCGGATTTGAATATGCTCGTCGTCGAGCTTTCAGTCGCCGCCGCCGAAGCTGTCGCCGGACATCAACGAGCCAAACATCTTTCGCTCGACCGCGAAACCAAAGTTCTCGGTCACATCGAAGCAGCGACCGGCGTGACGGCAATGCGCGCTCAGCTCGGCAACAGCGCAATCAACGGTAGAGGCATTGGCATCGCAATTGTTGATTCCGCCGTTTTCGACAATCATCATATGTTTCTCGGCTCGGATGGCAGCAGACGAATCGTCGAACATAAAGAATTTGTTAGCGGAGGCTCCGAAGACAAATACGGACACGGAACGCACGTCGCCGCGCTCGCGGCGGGACGCGGCGGAAAACCTGGCGACAACAATTCGATCAACAAATTAAAAAACTATCAAGGCGTCGCCCCCGAAGCGAAAATTATCGCAATTCGCGCTATCGATAACACCGGACGCGGCACAACGGCAAAACTGATCGAAGCTCTTAATTGGATTTTAGCCAATCGCGCTGAGCATAACATCCGTGTCGTTAACTTAAGTCTCGGCACGCCCGCTGTTGAAACATGGCGCAACGATCCGCTCTGCCGCGCCGTCCGTCAATTAACCGCCGCGGGCATTGTCGTCGTCGCGGCTGCCGGAAACAACGGCAAAGACGCCAACGGACAAAAAATGTACGGCGCAATTCACTCGCCGGGCAACGACCCAACCGTGATTACAGTCGGCGCAGCCAACACTTTCGGGACAGACGCCAGAAACGACGATGGAATAGCAACCTACAGTTCCAGAGGTCCGACGCGCTCTTTCTACACGGACGAAAACGGCGTCAAAAAATACGACCATTTAATCAAACCCGATTTAGTCGCGCCGGGCAACCAGCTCATTGCGGCAAGAGCAAAAGATAATGTATTAGCTGAAAGCAATCCGCAGTTAGAAGTCGCAAACGACGGCATCAACGACGACCAGCAATTGATGTATCTGTCAGGAACTTCAATGGCGACGCCGGTCGTTTCCGGGACGGTCGCGTTGATGCTACAGGCAAATCCACGGCTGACGCCGAATATGGTCAAAATGATTCTGCAATATACGGCGCAGCCGCTCGCCGGATTCAACACGCTCGAACAAGGCGCGGGTCAATTAAATGTCGAAGGCGCAGTGCGCCTGGCAAAACTTATCCGCCAGGATTTGCCCGACCCAGCGCCGCTCGGCGAGCCTTTGTTGACGACTTCGATTTTGCCCGTTCATACCTCGACAATCGCCGGAACAATCTTCCAATGGGCTGGCGGCATATTCCCAAGCTATGGCGCGCTCGCGGGAACCGACCTCATCACCGAATACCAAAAAATTTACGCGCAGGGAATAATGATGGCGGACGGAATTGTCGTAACTGACGGAATAATGATGGCGGATGGAATTGTCGTAACAGATGGGATAGTTGTGACTGACGGGATAATGATGGCGGATGGAACAATCTTAGGCGATAGCGCAATTCCAAACAGCGCACCGCCATTAACTTCGGGGACTAAGCTGTATGCTTCAAGCCAACTCTTTGGTAATAATGCACCAATGGTTGACAGGATGCTGTTTGGAGATGGGATTTTGATGAGCGACGGCATTCTAGTTACTGATGGAATTATGATGAGCGATAGTACAACATCGCAATCAAGTGGAGTCATTGCTAACGGTGACAATACCTCAAGAATGCAATAAAAAAACACCGAGTCATCCAAAAATCTTGCTCAAACACAGTTAATTTGTGATAGAGTAAATTTCGGGATGACTCGGTGACTGTGTGTTACAGCTCATCCGAGCTGCCAAAGATAGTAATTCTCAACTCACCGCAGTCAGAAGAGAACTATGAAGAATCTTTTTAAGGAAGCCACTCTTCAAAAAGATAATTGGTTTATAGGTTTATAAGCGAAACTTCAGAAATGGTTTAGTCGCTGACGACGATACCTTTGAAGTCACTAACAACAATACCTTTGTTCATTTTCTGTTCTCCTTATTCAACTTTAGTTATGGAAAAATGCGGACTCGATGGCTCCAAACTGGTCTTGGCAAAGGTTTCATTTGGATTCACCCTTCCGCAATAACCACAAACTGGATTGCGGTTATGTTAAATACTCACATTGTTAGTGTCAAGGATATTCCGTCAAATTGATAAAAAAACATTCATCCTCACTAATCCGTTTGTCAATCTGACCGAATTAGGCTCAAAAAGACATGGAAATTCAACATCTACAAAACTGACTTAAATAAAATCGGTCAAAATGCAATCCAAAACTGCTAAAACCTTTATCTGGAGCGTTATTGTTTTAGGAGCGGTAATTTGTGCTACTGCAATTTACTACCTCCCAATACAACAATTAGACTTTCAGTTTATTCTTCTTGCAGCTTTCACTATTTTATTCGGTTCACGGCTCTCGTTGCAGTTGCCACGCTCAAAGGTGCATTTTCTGATGAGCGATGCTTTGATTTTTATTTCTTTCTTGCTGTATGGAGGAGAAAGCGCAATTTTATTGTCAGCGGCAGAAGCCTTTAGTTTTTCTCTTAGCACAAAGATAAAAAATCAGGGCGCTTCATTGAGCTATCGAACCGTTTTCTTTAACGGAGCATTAATCGCGTGTTCAACGGCGGGCACATATGTGACGTTTTTGCTTTATCAGAAGATAATTGGCAGCACGCCAAACTTACATAATCTTCAGGAATTTGCTTCTTTAATTGGATTGATGGCAATTGCCCAATTCTTTTTTAACTCAGTTTTAGCTGCTATTTATCAGGCTTTTAAATCGAACATCTCAGTTTGGCAAGCATGGAACGAAAAGTGT
>DASVQU010000052.1:0-62774 GCA_036388995.1 Pyrinomonadaceae bacterium
TCAATAAATTATTTCGTTTCAAAACAAATTTTTTGTGAGTTTTGATATTTCGACGTTCATCTTCTTGAAGTTGAAATTTAGAAACTAATTTTCGCCAAATGTCCGAGTGAGCGAGCAAATGACGCAAAGACACCGAGTTAATTCTTAACTCGGTGTCTTTGCGCTTTATTTATTTCTTATCTAAGAAATCAAACGATTCCATAAACGCGGCTGATGAAACTGCCGTTTAAAAATTCATCCGGCTCGATCTGGCTTTGCTGAACGACGCCTTTATATTTTCCCGAAAGAAGCATTGCGGCGCATTCGACGAGCGGCGCGGCAGTCGTTGTTTGAATCGCGCGAAGAGTTTGTCCGCCGATTTCAATGGCGTCCATCCGAAAAGATTTTTCCAAACGCCGCCGCACACCAGTTCGGTCAAAGCCTTCGACCGAGGCGTGAACCAGCACGAAATCTTCTTGGACGTGCGGAATCTCGCGCTGCATAATTTCCAGCAAGCGCAAAGGGCGCGTTTCATCGTTCGGCAATTCGCGGATTTGCAGCCGCGCCCAATCGAAATGTCCCGGATGACGCAGAGTTTTATAATCCAAAGAACGCACTTTTCCTGCGAAAAACTCGGTCAGATTTGCCGCGCCGCCGCTTGTTAAATCGGCTTCGTAATCGCAGCCGTTAATGCGGATTTGTTCGGTTTCGCTCAACGCGGGCTGTTCGCTGATTTGAAAATTGCGGATTGTCCGGCAGGGCTTGACGTATTCGGTCGCAACGCCAATCGGCGACCACGTAAAACCGTAAAAATGCGGCGCGTGCGCGTAACGAGTCATCGCGCCGACTTTCATTCCGACTCGTTCGAGATTTTCCGTTTCAAATTCACGGACAAATTTTTGATACAGAGACATCGCCAGAATATTGATAAAACCGGGCGCGAGTCCGGTTTGCAGGACAAATCCGGTTTCGGCGTCTTTGGCGAGCGCAACAATTTCATCAGTCTGCGCGACGTATTCAGTCAGATTTGCGTAATGCAAACCGAATTCTTTGCAAAAACGTGCCATTCGCGGCGCTTGCTCGCCGGGCAGACAATCGAGCAAAACTTCGCAGTTTTGCAAAGCTGCCTGCAAAGCGGTTTTGTCCGTCATATTAATCGTTTCGACCGCGCCGTTTCTTTCCGATTTTGCGGTTAAAATTTCTTTTGTCTGCCGCAGATTATTTTCGTTGATGTCGCCGATGTATAAATCGGTTTCAAAATCAGCCCATTCGCGCAGAAGCAGACCTGCCGCCTGACCGATGCCGCCCGCGCCGGCGATAAAAATTTTATGTTTTGCTGTTGTCATAGATTAGAGAAGAAAATTTGGCAATAAGAAGTCTAGCAAAATCGCCGCCTGTTTTTAAGCCTCGCGGCTTTACAAAATTGTAATGGAAAGTTATATTTGCAAATTACATCAGGAGTCGCCCTTTACATTAGGGCGGCGGCAACCGGGCAAGAGACACCACGGTGCTTCGAGAAAAAATCAAAAAAAACTCGGATGTGCGATCAAAAAAGATCGAAACCAAAGTCTCAAGCAGCTAAATATTTAGGTCAAGCCGTGCGTTTTCTGATGTGAAAAACGGACGGCTTTCGTCATTTTAATACATTAATTTTGGAGTTGGAAAAGTTTATGAGTTATCAATATACCTTTACTTCCGAGTCGGTTTCGGAAGGGCACCCCGATAAAGTTTGCGATTTTATCGCCGATTCGATTCTCGACGCATATCTCGCGCAAGACCCGAAATCGCGCGTCGCCTGCGAAGTTTTAGTCAAAGAAAATACGGTCGTTATCGCCGGAGAAATCACTTCCGACGGCAAAGTTGACCACGAAGAAATCGCGCGGGAAGCGATTCGTCAAATCGGTTATACGCACGACGGCGAAGCGTTCCACGCCGATACGGTCAACATCATTCAACTCGTCACGAAACAATCGGCGGAAATCTCGCAGGGCGTGACCGAAGGCGAAGGCTTGCACGCGGAACAAGGCGCGGGCGATCAGGGAATTATGTTCGGTTACGCGACAAATGAAACGCCGGAATTAATGCCGCTCCCGATTTCTTTGGCGCATCGCCTCGCGCAGAATCTCGCGCAAATCCGCAAACAAGGCGAAGTCTCGTGGCTGCGCCCGGACGTGAAAACGCAGGTTTCGGTCGTTTACGAGAACGAAAAACCCGTTCGCGTTTCCGACGTTTTAGTTTCGACGCAGCACACCGAAGCGGTCGAACACGAGGAAATCTTGCAATTTATTTCGCAGCAATTAATTCCCAGTTCTCTGGGCGAATGGTACAACGACGAAATTAAAGTTCAGGTCAACCCGACCGGCAAATTCGTTCACGGCGGACCGTCGGCGGACTGCGGCGTTACGGGGCGCAAAATCATCGTTGACACTTACGGCGGCGCAGGTCGTCACGGCGGCGGCGCGTTTTCGGGCAAAGACCCTTCAAAAGTTGATCGTTCGGGCGCTTATTTCTGCCGCTACGTCGCGCGCGAAGTCGTCAAAGCCGGATTAGCCGACAAAGCCGAGATCCAGGTTTCCTATGCCATCGGCGTAGCCGAACCCGTTTCGGTCAAAGTTGACACCTTCGGAACCGGCGACGAGCAAACTGCTTGCGATTTCGTCAAAAAATTCGATTTCCGCCCGGCGGCGATCATCGAAACGCTCGAATTATTGCAGCCGATTTATCGTCAAACGACCAACTACGGTCACTTCGGCAAAGCAGGCTTGAGCTGGGAAAGATAAAACCATATTTAAATTTGTGAACTGAAAAGGCGAGCAATTAATTGCTCGCCTTTTTCTTCTGCAATTTGGCGTTGAGCCTGATTTTTGGAAAGATTGGGGTTTGCACAAAAACTGTTTAAGGTTGCATTAAAACCCTATTGGAAAAGGAGCTTTTAGGTGGAAGACCTGAACGGCGACACGCTTTTTACCGAAAGCCCGGCATTTGCGACCGATCTTTCCGAACCGGGCGTTGTCGTTACCAAATTCGGCGCGTTCGATCCGACGCCCGACGCGGGCGACCGCATTGTTCCGCGCAATTACGGGACGGGACCCGAATTTTTTATCGTCAATCTGCGGGCGTCAAAAGAATTCGGCTTTGGCAAAAAAGGCGGCGATTCGGCGGCTTCGTCCGGGCAAGGCGGAGGCGGTGGAGGCGGAAATCGCGGCGAATTGAATTTGAAGTGGAATTTAGTTTTTAAAGAAAATTCCACTTCATTCTTCTTCCTCAAGCACCATCTCCGCGATTTTTCCGTTTTTATCAACGCCAAACCGCCAGAGCATCAATCGTACGGGCGTTTCAACACGGTAACGATAAACCCGATTTTCGCCCGCATTGTCGCTGCCGACGAGGACAAAATTTTTGATTGCGCCGAAAACGTTAAGGCGGCGCGCCGTTCGTTTTGCCGGTTCGCTTGTTAAAGCAACACGCGCTTTTTCGGCAAACAAATCGGTTTCCAGTTTTTCGCTCAAAAACGAGCGCAGGGCGTTTTGCAATTGTTTGGCGATTTCGGCGTCCGCGCCGGATTGTTCTTTCATTTGGCGCAAGCTGATTTCAGGCAAATAAATTTTCGCCACGCCGCGCGCAATCTGCCCGCCGATTCCGACCGTGCCTAAATTGGTCAGAACGATGACGGTCAAATCGTCGTTCGCATAACGCGAAATGGCGGCGGAAAAACCTGCGGTGTGTCCGGTATGCGAAATGAGCTTGTGCCCGCGAAATTCGCCGACGTTCCAGCCGAAACCATACGAATACGGTTTGCCGTCGTTCAAGACAAACGGCGTCCAAATCTGTTCTTTGCTCGTCTTTTTCAAAAAAGCGTCGCCGCGCAATCCCATCTCCCATTTCGCCAAATCGGTGATGGTCGAAACGATTGCGCCCGCCGCGAAAAGATCGGTCAAATCCCAATCGCGCCCGGCAAGACGATTGTTTTCCCATTCGTAGCCGTCGGCGCGATTTTTAACGATAAATTGCGGATCGCGGTCGGCGGTCGAATTCATTCCGAGAGGCGTAAAAATGCGCTCGCGCAGAAAATCCCAATACGATTTGCCGCTTGCCGATTCGATGATATGACCTAAAAGATTGTAGCCGGTATTGCTGTAGTTATAACGGTCGCCCGGTTCAAATTCGAGCGGAATTGCTCCAACGGCTTTGATAAATTCGTCGCGTTTCATTCTTTTAATCAACGCGAAACCTGACAAACCTGTGTAATTTTTAATCCCGGAAGTGTGCGTCAGCAGATTTCTGACCGTAACATTGCTCCACGTTTCCGGCGTGTTCGGCAGGTATTTCGAGATTTTTTCGTCTAAATTTATCTTGCCGTCCTCGACCAGCAACATTACTGCGGCACCCGTGATTTGTTTGCTAACTGAGCCGATTTCAAAAACAGTGTCTTTTGTTGCTGGAACGTTTAATTCGACGTTTGCCAAACCGTAGCTTTTGAGTTTAACGGTTTTGCCTGCTCTGATAACCGCCAGCGCAGCGCCCGGAATGTGCCGCTCGTTCATTTGCGCGCGAACGTAATCGTCAATTTTGTCGGCGCGAACCGGCGGCGAAAAGCAAAATAATGCAAGCGAAAGCAGCAGGAAAAAATGCGAAAAAGTGAATTTCAAAATCATAAATTACAAATAAAAAGCTGAGCATTCCTAACAAATGCACGGCAACTTTTACGATTCTTTTCCTGTCGTGTCAAGCCGCGTCAATAGAATATTTATTGAAGTAAACGGATAGAAATTCTATCGAGCAAAAAAGTAACCGAATCTTGACAAAAAAGTAAGGTTTGCTAGAATCTATTTGTGAGAATTTTTATAAGGAACGCTTGGCGAGGAACGAGATGAAGATTTCAGCTCAGGAAGAATACGGTTTGCGATGTTTGGTACAGCTCGCCTCGTTACAGCCGGGCGAAAGTTTGACACTCAATCAAATCGCCGAGCGCGAAGGAATTTCCGGCGCAAATGCCGGAAAGTTGATGTGGCTGTTGAGCAAAGCCGGACTTGTTCTCTCGACGCGCGGAACTAAAGGCGGTTACACGCTGGCGCGTCCGGCGGAAGAAATTCTGTTGAGCGACGTGATCAAAATTTTGGACGCCGACGCGGTTGAAAATCATTGTCAGAGCTACACGGGCGTTCTTGACGTTTGCGTTCACACGGGCGATTGCGGGATTCGCCCGGTCATTTTGGGCTTGCACGAAATTGTGCATCAGGCTTTGTCAAAAATCACTCTGGCGCAGCTCGTCGGCGAAGAGCGCAAAGTGAATGAAACTTTTTATCGAATTCAGAAATTAACTCAAAAAGTCGTCGTTTAAACGAAAGCGACTTTGAATCTTGAACTTGGAACTTTTAAAAAATGAGTACAGCAGTTGAGCTTTTAGCAAACAGAGAATACAAATACGGTTTTGTCACCGATATTGAATCGGACGTGATTCCGAAAGGTTTATCCGAAGACACCGTGCGGCTGATTTCCCAAAAGAAAAACGAGCCGGAATGGATGCTCGAATTTCGTCTCAAGGCGTTTCGTCAATGGCTGACGATGAAAGAGCCGAATTATTGGGCGAATTTTAAATATCCGAAAATTGATTATCAGGATATTACTTATTATTCCGCGCCGAAACAAAAAGAGCTGAAAAAATCGCTTGACGAAGTTGACCCGGAATTGCTGAGAACTTTTGAAAAGCTCGGGATTCCTTTGACCGAGCAGAAAATGCTGGCAAACGTCGCGGTTGACGCAGTGTTTGATTCGGTTTCGGTTGCGACGACTTACAGAAAAAAACTGTATGAAGCGGGCGTAATTTTCTGTTCCTTTTCAGAAGCGCTTAAAGATTATCCCGAACTTATCAAAAAATATCTGGGTTCGGTCGTGCCTGTCGGCGACAATTATTTTGCGGCTTTGAACAGCGCCGTTTTTTCCGACGGTTCTTTCGTCTTTATTCCGAAAGGTGTCAAATGCCCGATGGAGCTTTCGACGTATTTCCGAATTAACAACGCTGAAAGCGGACAGTTTGAGCGGACGTTGATTGTCGCCGAAGAAGGCGCTTCGGTCGCTTATAACGAAGGCTGCACCGCGCCGCAATTCTCGAAAAATCAGCTTCACGCGGCGGTTGTTGAATTAATCGCTTTGGACGATGCCGAAATCAAATATTCGACCGTTCAAAATTGGTACGCCGGAAACGAAGAAGGCGTCGGCGGAATTTACAATTTCGTCACCAAACGCGGCGCGTGTCGCGGTAAAAACTCGAAAATTTCATGGACGCAGGTTGAAACCGGCTCGGCGATTACATGGAAATATCCTTCGGTGATTTTGCAGGGCGACAATTCAATCGGCGAATTTTATTCGGTCGCGCTGACAAATAACGCGCAGATTGCCGATACGGGAACGAAAATGATTCATCTCGGCAAAAATACCAGATCAACGATTGTCTCGAAAGGAATTTCCGCAGGAAAGTCCAATAACAGCTATCGCGGTCTGGTCAAAGTGATGCCGAAAGCGGAAGGCGCGCGCAATTATACGCAGTGCGATTCGATGCTGATCGGCGACCGCAGCTCGGCGAATACGTTTCCGTATATCGAAGTGATGAACAACACGGCAAAAGTCGAACACGAAGCGACGACTTCGCGTATTTCCGAAGAGCAGTTGTTTTATCTGCAACAGCGCGGTTTGTCGCAGGAAGATTCGGTTTCGCTGATTATCAACGGTTTTTGCAAAGAAGTTTTCCGGGAATTGCCGATGGAATATGCCGTCGAAGCGCAAAAGCTTTTAGGCTTGAAATTGGAAAACAGCGTCGGTTAAGGCGAGGCAAACCGCGAACAACAATCGAAGGAGAATCTTGCATTATGCATTGTCCTAATTGCGGATCGCGAAATAAAAAGCACCAAAATTATTGTCGTTACTGCGGTTTGCATTTGCCCGATATTGAAAAGCTGTTTTTGAGTCAATTGGTTTTCGGCGAAGACACGAGACAATTAAAAAGATTGCGAAGCGCCGGAAAGTTGATTGATTACGTTCAAATTTTACTGATTGTTTTATTCGCTTTGGGGATTTTCAAAATTGCTACTACGGATTTTGACGGCGGCAAAGATTTGGTCAAACTCAGTCTGGTGTCTTTTATGTTATTGCTTGCGGCTGATGGAATTCTCAAATACTTTCAGCGTCAAAGTCTGAAAACGAACAGGCGTGATGTCATAACAAGCACTGAAGAAGGAAAGTTTGAAGCACGGGAAACTGCCAAGTTGATTGAGGAAAAACCGTTTTCTCCCGTTCCGAGTGTAACGGAAGTGTCAACCGAATTACTTTTTGTTGAAAATAAATCGAAATGAATTTAGCAATCGAACTTGAACAAGAGGAAGATGGCGATGGATTGCCGAGATTGACGAATTGAACGGCGTTTTGGTTTACAGCGAGACTCGTGAAGAGGCTATTCGGAAAGTGAAAACTCTGGCTTTGCGCGTAGTTGCCGACCGTTTGGATAACGGTGAAAGTTTGCCGCAGCAGGTTGAGAGTTAATTTTTGAAACTGCATGAGCGCTTGGAAATCTGCGAAAGCCAAAAAAGTTTTAGCCGCACTTGAGAAAATCGGCTGGAAAATCAAACGGCAGAAAGGCTCGCATAAAACTTTGTCGCACGCGAAGGTTGGACGGATTACGTTTTTGCATTTCACGACGGCGAAGAAATCGGCTCCAAAATGATGGCAGAATCGGAAAGAAAACAGGTTTGAAGCCGGAAGATTTATAGATGAAGAAAATTAAATTACCTAACGCGCCCGAACCGAAAGGGCATTATTCGTCAGCCGTTGTGCAAAACGGCTTAATTTTTGTGTCGGGGCAATTGCCGCGAAATGCTGAAACGGGCGAAGTTGAAACAGGAGCAATCGAGGCGCAGACGGAGCTTGCTTTGCGAAACGTCGAACAGATTTTGCTTGAAGCCGGAAGCGATTTGAATCACGTTTTGCAGATGACGATTTACGTTTCCGAGATGGAACTGTGGGATCAAGTTAACGAAACCTACGCGCGAATTTTGGGCGAACACAAACCGGCGCGGGCGATTGTCCCTGTTAAAGATTTGCATTTCGGGACGAAGATTGAAATTCAGGCGATTGCGGCGGTGAAAGATTAGAGAATGCAGTATTACGGAATTGATTGGCTGGCGACCGTTTGCGGGCTTTCGGCGGTTTATTTGCTGGGGAACAAAAATAAAATCGGTTTTATTTTGTTTATGATCGGCAGCCTAAGCTGGGCGATTGTCGGCTTTCTGATCGCCAGCATCGCGATGACCGTCGGCAGCCTGATATTTTTCGCTCTGCATTTGCGCGGGTTTTTGAATTGGAGAAAAACCGAAAAATAAAGGGGAATTTTAGAAAATGTTATTAGAAGTAAAAGATTTACACGCGGGAATTGAAAACAAAGAGATTTTAAAAGGGCTTTCGCTCTCGATTAACAAAGGCGAAGTCCACGCGATTATGGGACCGAACGGTTCGGGCAAATCAACTTTGTCAAAAGTTTTAGCCGGACATCCGACTTACGAAGTGATTTCAGGAGAAGTTTTGTTTGAAGGCAAAGATTTATTGGAATTAGAACCGGACGAGCGCGCCCGCGAAGGCATTTTTATGGCGTTTCAATATCCGGTCGAAGTTCCGGGCGTCACCAATTCGCAGTTTTTGCGGCTCGCCTACAACGAGAAAATGAAGCATTTCGAGCAGGAAGAATTAGACCCGCTCGAATTTAACGATTATCTCAAAGAAAAAATGAAAATCGTCGGGATGCCGACCGAGTTTATCAATCGCGGCGTCAACGAAGGATTTTCCGGCGGCGAAAAGAAACGCAACGAGATTTTGCAGATGGCGGTTCTCGAACCGAAGCTCGCTGTTTTGGACGAAACCGATTCCGGTTTGGATATTGATGCGCTCAGAATCGTCGCCGAAGGCGTCAATAAATTACGCAATTCGGAAAACGCAATTATTCTCGTCACGCACTATCAACGACTGTTGAATTACATCGAACCGGATTTTGTTCACGTTCTGGCAAATGGGCGAATCGTCAAACAAGGCGGCAAAGAATTGGCTCTGGAACTGGAAGAAAAAGGATATGACTGGGTTAAATCTGCCGCAGTTTAAGGAGGAAAATGAAAATGGCTTCACAACAAACGGCGGTGGAAAATAATTACACGGCGGCTTTTCGCCAAATTTTGGAAACAAACGGAAACGAAGCCGCTTGGCTGAGAATGCTGCGCGAAAACGCGATTGACCGTTTCCGCGAAACCGGCTTTCCGACTGTTAAACAGGAAGAGTGGAAATATACGAACGTCGCGCCGTTCGTTAAGGACGAGTTTGAGATTCGCACGAATTTGAGCGGCGACGAAAGTGAAATTGCCGAAAACGTTTTATACGCTGCGGAATCGGAAAACAGCACGCTCGTTTTTCAAAACGGCGTTTTTATGACTGAAAAGTCTTCAACTGAGGCGTTGTCCGAATGTTTCGTTGCGACAAACTTGCAGGAAGTTTTGGCGAATGAAAAATACGGCGAGGTTTTTCGCCAATATTACGCGCGGCTAATCGCGTCCGAGCAAAATGGCTTCACAGCTTTGAATACGGCTTTTGCCGCGCACGGCGCGTTTTTGTTCGTGCCGAAAAACACTAGAATCGAAGCCCCGATTCATCTGCTTTTTCATTCGAGCGGCGAAGAAGCCGCTTTTGCGACGTTTCCGCGCGTTTTCGTTTTTCTCGAAACGGGCGCGGAAGCGACTTTGATCGAACATTATTCGCGAGCTTCGGAAAATAAATATTTGACGAATTCAATTGTCGAAATTGTTTTGGAAGACAACGCGCGGCTGACGCATTACCGCGTCCAGCGCGAAAGTCATGCCGCTCTGCACGTCGGCGCGACAGGCGTGACTTTACGGCGCGATTCGTTTTACGACACGACCAATCTAAATTTCGGCTCGGCGCTCGCCCGACACGACATCAGCGTCAAATTTAACGCCGAAGGCGCGGAATGTTTTGTTGACGGGCTGTATATGCTCAGCGACGCGCAGCACTCTGATACGCATTCGACAATCGAGCATCTGGTGAAAAACTGCAAATCGAATCAAACGTACAAAGGCGTTTTGAACGATAAATCGCGCGCCGTTTTTAACGGCAAAGTCTTCGTCGCCGAAGGCGCGTCCGGCACGGACGGTTATCAATCGAACAAAAATTTGCTGCTTTCTAACGACGCCCGCGTTGACACGAAACCGCAGCTCGAAATCTTTAACGACGACGTGAAATGCTCGCACGGCGCGACCGTTGGGCAGCTCGAAGAAGAAGAACTGTTTTATTTGCTCTCGCGCGGTTTGAGCGAACGGCTTGCGCGAAATCTTTTGACTTACGGTTTTGCCGAAGAAGTCATTAACAAAATCAAAATCGAATCAATCAAAAAGCAGTTGGACGCGGCGGTTTTGAATCGTTTGGAAACGAAATTGGATTGATTGGAGTTATGTCCAAAAGCGTAGATGAGCAAAAGGAATTAATTATTAATGCAGTTTTAGATCTGAATCAAAAACTAAAAGCATTGAAATATCTTTTGCGTGAAGCTCAAGACCCGGAGAATAAAATTGTTGTTGAAATCTACAACGAGTTGCTTTGGTTTATTCATGGGCTTATTTGGGAAAATATTGTCATAAATATTGGTTGGCTTTATGACAAAAATAGTTATCTACGTGACAGAAAGAAGAACCGAAGTTTGTTCTGGTATTTAGAGGAAATAAAAAAGGCATCAACTTCTTCTGAAAGCAAAGTTGATGCTCAATTAAGTAGAATTGATAATCTGCAAGCCGAAGTTGAAAAAGTTCGTAAACTGAGAAATAAATGGGTCGCTCACAAAGATAAGAAGTTTTTTGAAAATTCGGCTGAATTACAGAAAGCGAAAATAACTATTCAAGATCTTGAAATTCTCGTAAAAACAGCAGAAGAAATTATCCAAGAACATCATCCTATAACTGATTTAACAGGCTCAGGAGTTGAAAGGATTTTTGCAGTAATAGAAATATTAAAACACGAAAATCCTGAATTTGTTAGTTCAATGAGAATGTACGGACTTTTAAGTTATTCGATAAATTACACATTTGAAGGTTAATCAGGAATTATGGCAACGCCGGAAAAAGTTTTACACAAAATGAGCAATTGGGATGTTGAAAAAATCAGACAGGACTTTCCGGTCTTGTCGCAAACGGTGAACGGTAAACCGCTTGTTTATCTCGACAACGCGGCTTCGTCGCAAGTGCCGCAGGTCGTGATTGATCGCGGCGCGAAGTATCTGCGCGAAGAACACTCGAATATTCATCGCGGCGTGCACTATCTGTCGCAGCACGCGACGACCGCTTATGAAGCGGCGCGCGAAAAGGTCAGAAAATTTATCAATGCGCGCGAAGCCAAGGAATGTATTTTCGTGCGCGGCTGCACCGAAGGCGTTAATCTCGTCGCCAGCTCTTACGGGCGCAAATTCGTCGGCGAAGGCGATGAAATCATCATCAGCCAGATGGAACATCACGCCAATATTATTCCGTGGCAAATGCTGGCGGAAGAAAAAGGCGCGCATCTCAAAGTCATTCCGATGAACGAGCGCGGCGAGCTGATTCTGGAAGAATATGAAAATCTGCTCAACGAGCGAACGCGCATTGTCGCGGTTTCGCACGTTTCAAATTCTTTGGGAACAATCAATCCGGTCAAGGAAATGATTGCCACGGCGCATAAATTCGGCGTTCCGGTTTTCGTTGACGCGGCGCAGTCAGTTCCGCATTTTCCGGTTGACGTGCAGGATTTGGACGCCGACTTTTTCACGTTTTCCGGTCATAAAATGTACGCGCCGACGGGCAGCGGCGTGCTTTACGGCAAGCGCGAATGGCTCGACAAAATGCCGCCTTATCAAACCGGCGGCGGGATGATTCGCACCGTCAGTTTCGAGAAAACTACGTTTGCGCCGATACCCGAAAAATTTGAAGCCGGAACTCCGGCAATCGCCGCCAACATCGGACTCGGCGCGGCGATTGATTATTTGACTTCGATTGATTTGGCAAAAGCTGCCGAATATGAACACAGTCTGCTCGAATACGCGACCGAAAAATTGTCCGCAATCGAAGGCGTGCGGATTATCGGCACAGCGAAAGAAAAAGCGTCAGTATTGTCTTTCACGATTGAAGACGCGCACCCGCACGATGTCGGCACGATTTTAGACCAATCGGGAATTGCGGTGCGTGCCGGACATCATTGCGCGCAGCCCGTGATGCAGTTTTTTAAAGTTCCGGCGACGGCTCGCGCTTCGTTCGCTTTTTATAACACGCGCGAAGAAGTTGACGCGCTTGCCAAAGCTGTTGAAAAAGTGATTGAAGTTTTCAGCTAAATGGTGAATTCTCGCCGCAGATTCGTATGACATTAATTATGTTGTTCGCCGACAAAGCTTTAATGTCATACCCTTCCTTTTTTTATTTTGCTCGGAAACGGATAAAAATCCTAAAAAATATCCGAGTGAATGATAACTTTCAAATCTTTTTGGTGCGTTAATTGATAAGAGCTAAATAATAGCAAAAATATAGCTGGCTCAATTGAAACCCGAATGCGTTGAAGAACGCCTATGCGGGACTTAAATTATTCTCTCCGAATGATTAAGATAACGTCATTGGTGTTAGCTAAGCACAACTATATTAATGCTCTTATTTCGGTGCGCCGTCAGTTCGAACTTAGATTACCTATAAGGAAATACAAAATTTGTGTTTTGCGGAGGTTAGATGAGCAACGAAGACTATAAACAACAACAACGTTCACAAGGCAGATTTATTACCGCCATTGATCTTGCAGAAAGATTATTACCTGACTTAAAAATGAATGAGCTTCTGATGTGGGCTCCAGATTTGTTTGCGTTCACGAGCTATATTTTAAGTTTGACAGGTGCTTATCAAGTGGTTGTTTCACCGCCAAGAGACAAAAGATGGTTTCCCAAAAACAGTGAGATTAAATTATGGCTTGGAATTGATAACGATTATCAGCAGATGCGTAAAAATCTAACGTTTTGGTTGGAGAACGCCAAGACCGAATGGGGAGTGAAAATTGATACTGAAAATGAAATTGAGAGTTTAATTTTAAGAGTTGTTGAAACACTGGAGTTCAAACCTAAAACGGGTGACGGGAAAGAAGGACAAGAGCAACTTCGTACATTATTGGAAAACGATGACAGAGATATTTGGATCGAATTTGTTCAAAAAGTCGGTGACAACTGGAATGCTATGCTGGCAAAAATAACTGAACACGACTTTTCTCTGATTAATGATGGTGAATTAACCGGAGACAAT
This sequence comes from Pyrinomonadaceae bacterium, assembly GCA_036388995.1. Classification (GTDB taxonomy): domain Bacteria; phylum Acidobacteriota; class Blastocatellia; order Pyrinomonadales; family Pyrinomonadaceae; genus JALZCH01. The sequence continues at coordinate 13,326 of DASVQU010000052.1, forward strand.
CCATTATTTTCCGAAACCATATACACAGGAAAGAGAAAATCTTTTGAAGACACTAAAAAGAGAAACGAAGAACTGCTCAAAATTCTATTAAAATACACTCCCGGCGTCTTGATAGCGTGTTGGGCTTATTTCTACAACGAGGTTAATAATCCTCACTTTTACCAACCCGATAAAGTGAAATTTATGCGCACATCCGATTTACTTTGTAACCAAGACGGATTGCAGCAGAACGAGGATTTAAAGAATAGATTGTGGTATATAACTCAAGCGCTTATAACGATGCACGCGATTGCGGATATAGCTTGTACCGGATGGGGAATAAAGGAAAAAGATAAGGATGGAAAAACTAATAAAGCTAAAGAGTTAGCTGAAAAGCTGCTGTTCCGCAAAGGCAGTCTTTCAACCATTAATCCTGAAAGAGGACGGGTTATGCCCAAGCGTCACAATCCGGGACTTGGAATTACGCTTCGCTCTATTTCAAGTAATTTAGGTTTTCACCGCTCATCTGTTGAAGTTGTTTGGAGAAGGGCGAGCGAGAACAATCTAGTTAAGAAATTGCGGGATGCGAAGGATAACGAGCATTCAACAATTTCCATTCTTTTGCTTCCATTTCCTTTGTCAATCAAAACAAAAGATTTCAAGGCAGTAGAGAGAGGTGCTTTACCGATGTCCGGTAATTACGGCTTTTTTGCTTATGAACCGTTATATAACTCTAACGAAAATATCGAAGACATCTTAAAGGTTATCGAGAAAGCGAATGAAGAGTTGGCAGGTAATGAGCGGGAGGATAGTAGTTGTGTTGACATTTTAGTTTTTCCCGAATCTTCCTTAGGAGAAGAAGAAGTTGGAATCTTGGAATCCAAATTGGCGAATCTAACAAATAGCTCAAGCCCAAGTATATACATCGCTGGAGTAAGAGAAGGCAGTGTTAACTCAAGTAAATCCAAAGCCAATTTTTCGCGCAATGTTGTTTATTGTAAATATTTCGATAAAAAAACGAAGTATGGAAATTTCGACTCCGAATCTTCCGAAACGCCGAAATACAAACAGTATAAGCATCATCGCTGGCAGTTGAATAATTCTCAAATCAGGCAATATGGTTTAAGCCGTGTTCTCTATCCCGAAAAACTTTGGTGGGAATCCGCCAAGGTTTCAAAACGAAGAGTCAGTTTCCTTAATGTCGGCGATAAAATTACTGTTTCACACCTGATTTGTGAGGATTTAGCGCGTCAAGACCCTATTTCCGATTTAATCAGGCATGTCGGTCCTTCATTGGTAGTTACAATTCTAATGGACGGACCGCAATTGAGAGATCGTTGGTCATCAAGGTATGCAACGGTCTTATCAGATGATCCCGGCTCGTCCGTAATAACTCTCACTTCATTCGGATTGGTTAAAAGATGGACTACTCCTTATAAAGAAATGTCCAGAGTAGTTGCATTATGGAGCGAAGGTGGAAATACAATGCCGCGTGAATTAGAGTTGGCGCAAGGGGCAAAGGGGATTTTACTTACATTATCGGTAGAATTAAGAAATGAGAAAACAGCCGACGGGAGACAAGAACGATACGGTACTAATTCGCTAAAACTTGTTGATGTAATTCAAATATACCCGGATAAGGACAAACCAGCTTAGACATTGGAATCAAAATGAAATATCCGAGAAGGTTGAGCCGGCGGAAATGATTATCGAAGCCGCTGATCAGCCGAATGAATTTAAGTTTTTATACTGTTTTAGTTTTGTTGTTGAGGTAACGCTTGATTTTTCAAACTTTTCAAAAAGCAGCGGCGTATTGTAGAGGTCATGAAAAAGTTTTTTGCCGACGTTTACCGCGAATACAAAGCTTTTACCGGAAATAAGATTTACAAAATATTTCGCTATGTTTTTACCGGAATTTTTACAGCCTATCTGCTGACAATAGTTTTTCCGCAATATCTTTTCGCTCACGACATTTCTTACAAGAATTTTCGGGTTTATTCGAACCAGCCGCTTGATGGAAATATTGAACGAGTTCTGGATTTAGCCGGAACCAGGCTGGAAAAATCGCCGATTTACGATAAGGAATTGACGGAAAGAATTTTTATCTGCGATTCATTTGCGCTTTATACTTTTCTTAGTCCTACCAGCCGAAAGGCATTTGCAAATACGCTTCCCAGTGTTGGCAATATCAGAATCGGAATGATTGATGCGAGCCGCGATTTAGTTTTCCGCAACGATCAGAGCGATAATCAAAGGTCTTTGAGCGGCGTCATTGCGCACGAAGTAACGCATAATCTAATCAGAAAGAAATTCGGATTGATAAATTCCTTTACGTCTCTCCCGAATTGGAAAGATGAAGGTTATTGCGAATATGTCGCGGGCGAAACGACTGTGAGTTTTGCAGAAGGCGTGCGGCGCTGGAAAGAAAATCCGAATAACGAGTCGAGATACGCTTATTTCAAATATCATCAAATGGTAAAATATCTTTTGGACGAAGAAAAAATAAGCGTCGAAGAGCTTTTCAGCCGCGATTTTGATGAGAAAGAGCTGGCGACGAAGGTTTTTGCAAAAATATGTCAGAATTAAGCGAACTTTATCAGCAGGTTATCCTCGACCACAATAAAAAGCCGCGCAATTTCCGCGAGCTGGAAACGGCTAATTATAAGGCGGACGGGCAAAATCCGCTGTGCGGCGACCAGTTGACCGTTTTCCTCGAAATGGAAAACGACGCGGTCAAAGACGTGGCGTTTGTCGGTTCGGGATGCGCGATTTCCAAAGCGTCGGCTTCGATGATGACGCAAGCGGTCAAAGGCAAAACGAAAGCGGAAATCGAAACGATTTTTGAAGAATTCGGGCGAATGGTGCGCGGCGAGATGGACGAAGAAAAGGAAGAAAATCATCTCGGAAAACTCAAAATTTTCGCGGGCGTCCGAGAGTTTCCGGCGCGCGTTAAATGCGCTTCTTTAAGCTGGCACACGGTTCACGCCGCTTTGAACGAAGAAGCCGAAGTTTCGACCGAATAACTCGACCGAATGATTTCAATGAAAAGATTGGCAGTTTTGCTGCAAAGAATTTTGCCGCCGGTTTGGTGCGGGATGGTTTTGGCAATCGCAGTCGAAGCGCCGCTTAAATTCAAAGCTCCCGGAATTACCAGAGAATTGGGTTTGGGAATCGGAAAGCTGGTTTTTTCCGCGCTCAATAGCGCCGAATTGGCGCTGGCGGCGATTTTAGCCGCTGCAATTTTAGCCGTTTCAATCCCTAAAACCGCGCGTTTTGTTTTTGGCGTAATAGCTTTGATTTTGCTGGTTCAAACTTTCTGGCTGATTCCGGTTTTGATGCGACGAGCCGACATTATCATCTCCGGCGCAACGCCGCCCGATTCTTCGATTCATATTTTTTACATTGTTTTTGAAGCCGCTAAAGTAATTTTGCTTTTGACTTTAACAATTTTATTGCAATGGCGAGAGTCGTCGAAAACGGAAGGAATTTAAAGCTACGGTTATTGAATGCAAAAAAGGCGTGAGTTATTAATAACTCACGCCTTTTTTGCATTGATTTTGAATCAAAACAGCACAGTTTAGTTCGGGGAAAAATATCCCGGCAAATTCAATCGCAGAATCGTCGCTGGTGATTGCTGCATTTGGTTGCCGGTTTCAATTTTTGGTTTCTGCCTGTTCTGCGGCGTCACCGGCATCCAATCGCCGTTGACATCTCCGACTAAGATGGCTTCATAGTCTTGACCGGTCTGCGAACCGAGAAGGGGCGAATATGTTCGGTTCGGTGGAACAAACTTCCAATTACCGACTTGTCCGGTATTGGCACTCGGTCCTCCGCCAGCTATATATCTCAAAATCAGCGTTGCATCAAACGGAGAGATGTTTCCATCGCCGTTTGTGTCGGCTGCAATTAGTTGATTTGCGTTCAAGGCATTTGGTCCTTGTCCGTTAGCTGCGACGTGACGAAGAATCATTGTCGCGTCAAACGGGGAAATGCCGTTTACATCTCCGCTTTTTGACGGCGTTACGGTGTATGTCCCGCCCGGTACTAAGTTATCAAGTTGATAATTACCCGTCTGGTCCGTCGTATCAGATTCTGTAGTTGGACCTACAGCAGTTACCAGTACGTTGGCAACAGGCTTCGCAGGATTGTTTGACGGAACTCCGTAATTAACTTTTCCAGATATGCTGAAGCCTCCTCCTGAGGCGGTCACGAGCGCTTGTCCCGAAAATTCGGACGTGTCGCCGATTGCCTGCGCCGAACCGCCGGTCGTGGTTGCCGTCGCGGTGATGAATTGTCCGGCTGACAGTGACAGCGGCGCCGAGTTAAAGCCGAATACCGCATTACCGCCGGCGTCGGTTGTAGTTGTCGTCGAACCGATGTATGTTCTGCCTTCGCTGTTAACGCCGTCGGCTCCGGTGTTGCTGTAAAAATCAATTCTAAACGTCGTATTCGGCGTGCTGTTCAAAGTACCCGTGACATTGCCGCTGGTAAGGGCGGAAGTAATAACCGGAAAGTTCTGCAAATTGTTCGGTCCGGTGTCCGGGTCTCCGGCGTCGTTTGCCGTCGAGCCGGGTGTGCCGAGGTCAATTCCGATTCCGGCGTTGTTAAAAATCGAATTGCCGCGAATCGTATTGCTTACGCCAGCCGTTTGGTCAACGTAAACTCCGGCTCTCGCGCTGAGCGAATTAGCGTCGCCGTTATTGGCGATTAAGTTGCACGAGTTATCGCAAGCGCCCGGCGTCACGCCCGCGCCGCCAATCGTGTTGCTCGCTGCGGTGTTGGAAATTTGAACTCCGTTGTCGCGGTTGGAAAGGGCTGTCGTACCATTTGCCGCAACGCCGATATAATTTCCGGCGATTATATTGCCGGTTGCCAAAGTTGTTCCGATAGAAACGCCGTTTGCCTTGTTGCCGGAAATCACGTTTCGCAATTCGACCGTCGAACCGCCGACCGTATTGCCTCCCGCTTGAATCGAAACACCGCTTCCGTTGTTGCCGAGAGCTGCGGTTCCTGCGGCGTTTGTGCCGATATAATTACCTGCCACTAAATTGTTTGACGCCGTAAATCCGAAATCAGTCAGGATGGAAACGCCGTTTCCGTTGTTGCCGGAAATCACGTTGCCGTTCACATTGAGATCATTGTAATAACCGATTGTGCTCCCCGAAGAATTAACAATCTGGACGCCGTCCGAAGTGTTGCCCAAATCGCCCGATCCGGCGGCGTTTGTGCCGATATAGTTGCCGCTGACAACCGCCCAGCCTCCCGCGGTAATTTCGATTCCGCGTCCCTGATTACCGGAAATCACGTTGCGGTCGTATTGTGGGTCGCCGCCAATAAAGTGCTGAGTAGTTCCGACAATCAAAATGCCTCGGTTAATATTTCCCAGAGCCGTATCGCCCGCGAGATTTGTTCCGATATAGCTCGACCTGATGGCGTTTCGACCATCGGTTCCACCTGCGGGGATTACTCCGTCGCTGTCCATCCGAATTCCGGCTTCGGCGAAACGATTGATGGCAAATCCTTTAATTGTGCAGTCTCCGGCGCGAATCCATAAACCGATTGACGCCGCTCCGGCGTTTTGAGTCGCCTGACCGTTAAGCTCGATGGTCGGCGTATTGGGCGTCGCCGTATTATCCGGCTGTGCAACGTTAATCCCAACGGTAGCGGTGATTGCCGGAAGCGGCGTGACCAGATTAATTGTTCCGGTCACGGCAAATCGTATCTCCCCTCCGCCACCGGCATTTGAGGCGAGAATTGCTGCACGAAAGCTGCCTTCGCCGCTGTCATTTAAATTTGTCACATAATAAATCGCAGCGCCGCCGAGGTTTTGAGCGCCGTTTTTCTGCGCTGTTGTAAGCGGAACCGAGCAAATGGTCAGGGCAAAGACCGCGCACCATGATAGGGCGCAATGCAGGATTCGAGAGAGTTGATTTTTATTAGCTGCTTGTGTCATTTCGATTTCCTCTTTCCTTCGATTCTTTTCAAATCTTTGACTAAATTTTATTAAGCCGTAACCTCGACGCTTTTCATTTTTCATTTATCACCGAACACCTGTTAAATGTTGAATGCTAAATGTTACTCGCTTTTCGAGTCGGTGACAGTCTTCGCCTGACGCGGTGTTTCGCCGTATTTATTAACCGCCGCAACGCGATAAGAGACGTTTTTGGCGCGTCGCATCTTTCGGTCAAGATACGACAAGACGCCTGGTTTAACTTCGGCAATCATCGTCTCACTTGAACTTCCCGTTCGAGCGCGATAAACGCGATAAGCGGTCAATGGAGAGCCGCCGTCGTCGGGCGTCGTCCATTTAATTTTGTTGCCTGTCTTTGTTTCCTCAACGGAAACCGGCGGCGGAAGCGGCGGAGGCGCCGGACCGCTCGAATCAAATGCCCCGAAAAGTCGCATACCGCTGCGCTGGCGAATGATCGTCAGTCGCGCGATTCCCTGATTAGTGCTGGTGTCACCCGAATTGTCGGTAATGTTGATGCAGGGATGATCGAAATTACAGCCGTCGGCATAAACCACCAGTATCCGACCGCGCGAATCCACTGTTATGTCATTAAAGTCAAGCAGATTGCGCGTATTAGCCGGAACTGCCGGCGGTGCGGGGCAGGCTGTGCCGCTTGTGCAAATGGGTCCTTGCTGAAGCGGATTTGGTACACCCGGATGAAGCGGGTCGTTGTCAGCCCGAACTACGCTCCACGATTTTCCGCCATCGCAAGTCGTGGCTATATAAGGAAACCAGGTTGCCTTAACGGTTGGAACGGAACCGAACGGATCGCCCGGATCAGACGTGCCGGTTCCGAGGAAAAACACGGCAGCACGATTATTATCTCCGGCAACAACCGCCGGAAACAGACCTGCCTTAACAACATAATTAGCCGCCGCGCCCAGATTCCAGTCATCGCGCCAGGTCAGTCCCTTGTCGTCGGAGACCGCTACGCGAAGCTGTCTATCCGAGCTGGTGTATGACAAATATATCCTGCCGCCCGTGCCGACGCCGACTGACGGATCACTGATGCCGCCGATGCTTGAGCTGGTCGGAACCGTGCGGATTTCCCACGTTAGACCGTTGTCTTCGGAAACGACGACCGCCGCCTTGCCGCCGCAGTTTTTATTCGGGAAATAAACCGTGCCGTCGGGCGCGACTTTAATATGTCCGTGGATTCCGCCGCATTGCGCAATCGTGTAAGCGGGAATCGCTGGTCCGTAAGTTAAGCCGCCGTCAAAGCTGGTTGCAACGGACGCATACCCGATCTGCTGTGAAGCGTAGTAGAAAAGATTCGGATAGCTCGTTAAAGGCTGCCGTCCAATAACGCCCGGTTTTGGCGGTCCGCCGCCGATTGACTGGTGATCAAAGCCTTGCGACGCGCCGCCGGTTTGAAAAGTCGCCACCGCGCTGGTTAGATCGTCATCGGAAATAATGCCGTTAGTTGCGCCTCCTGCGCCCTGAAGCTCTCCGGCAATCGTTCGTCCCGTAACGGAATCGGTGAACAAAATCGGATCAAGTCCGGTAACAATCGTTTGTACCTGCTTACTAAACCAGGTTGTTCCGGTTACCGGGTCGGCGGGCGAGGTCGAATCATTGAACGTCACCCTGTTTGGTCGGAGGCGCGACATTGCCATCACGTTTCCGGTATTCCAATTGACGCCAATCGAAGGCTCGCCCGAATTGTCGCGTCGCGGATATGGGACGCCGGGCGAGATTTCTGCGGGCGGCTGATAGTTGTCGTAGCTCGGAAGTTCGCAGGCGGATGGAGGCGGAATATCGCTGTCTCCCCCTCCGCCGGGAGTCGGCGTCGGCACCGGCTCGTTCGCGTCGAGAACAGGCATTGTTATCTTCGAGTCGCAAGACCCGGAGTTTGCCGGAGTACACGGTGATTGGGAATCGTAATAAATATGTGTGTTTTGCTGTCCGTCTATATAAACAGGGTCAATGTGCAGCACGATCTTTGTATTGGCAGTGATAGCGACGGGAGTAGCGCCCGCACCAGGAGCCGGAATATTTTCTCTGAGAAATATGGTGGTCGTCAGGAGCTTCGGTACATTCGGCTGGTCAGGCGTCGCCGTAATCCGCTCTTCGAATTTCTTGACGCCATCAGCCCAAATGCGAATGGTCCAATCCGCCGGAAACGCTGCTCCGCACCCGCCGCAGGATGCCCACCATTCAATCGTCATCGGACCGCCGAGCCGCGTAGGAGCCGAAAGATTCCAAATCCAATTCGGGTCATGGATATTGCGGTCAGCATTGCCCGCAAGCACAACCGACGGATCCCAATGCGCCGCAGGATTGGTGGAAAGCACGCTGTCAGGTCTCAAAAAAGGACCATTGCATGGACCGGCTACGTCGCTAGCTCCCGTTCCGGTGCAGCCTTCTTCCGTGTTGCCCTGAAAATGCAGAACGGTCGGCGTCATCATCGCGGGTGACGCCTCAACGGTTTGAAGCCCGCTATTTGTCGGCAGGCTCAAAGCAATAACTCCGCCCGTCAACCAAACCAATCCAAAAAGGAAAATAAACCATCGGTTCAAGCTCGCTTCTCTCAAAATTTGACCTCTTTTCTTCATTTAGCTCTCTCCACTGTAATCCCTCGCGGCGCGCTTCCCTTGGAAGCGGCAATTGGCTGGCTGATAGCCGGTTGCTAATTGCCGCTGCTTATTTAATCTTATCGAGGTTATTCGCCTTTCGAGTTGGCAAAAACTTTAGCTGCGCGCGGGCTTTCACCCAGGGCGTTAACCGCTGTAACGTGGTAATAAACGCCCGATGTGCGTCCTTTCACTTTTCGATCACGAAACGCATTGACGTTTGCTCGGACTTCGGCAATCATCGTCTCGCCTTGCTGTCCTCTGCCGCCCCGATAAATGCGGTAGCTCTTCAACGGTGAGCCGCCGTCGTTCGGCGTTGCCCATTTGACTTCATTGCCTTGCAGACTCGATTCAGCCCAAGCCGCAGGGGAAAGCGGCGGAGGCGTCGGACCGCCCGGATCAAACGCTCCGAACAAACGCATACCGCTGCGCTGCCGAATAAGTGTAAGAGTTGCAGTTCCGTCATTTCCGAGCCTTGAAACGCTATGGTCAGCCAAACCAATACAGGCGGCGGTTATACAGCCGTCGGCATAAGCGGCGACGATGCGCCCGCGAGAGTCAACCGTTATATCGTTAAAGTCGAGCAGGTTGCGCGTATCAACCGGCTCGCCCGTGTCGGGACCCGGACAAGTCGTACCGTTTTTACAAACTACGCCTTGCTGCACCGGATTTTTTAAGCCCGGTCGGAGCGGGTCGTTGTCCGCTTTGACAACCGACCAGCTTTTGCCGCCGTCGCAAGTTGTCGCTATATACGGATACCAGGTTCCCTTAAAATCATCCGTCGTAACATTAGGATTTGGACTATTGGCTTCCTCGCCGTCGGTTCCGGTCGGGTCTGAGTTGTTTGTGTTCGGCGAACTGGTGGCTAGAAAAAATACTGCCGAGCGGTTATTATCGCCCGCTGTGGCTGTGGGGAAGACCGAAGCGAGAACTCCGCCTGGGATGCCGTTGCTCAAGTCGAAATCGTCGCGCCACGTCAATCCTTTGTCGTCCGAAACAGCGACGTGCGGGCGTTTATCGGCGGCAGTGTAAGCTACATAAAGTCTGCCGCCGACACCGATACCGATTGACGGGTCATCCGATGCGCTGCTGCTGGTCGGAATGAGACGAATGCTCCATGACAAGCCGTTGTTTTCCGAAACCGCAACCGAAACTTTTCCGCTGCAATTTCTATTTGGAACATAAACAGTTCCGTCAGACGCGACTTTGATATGTCCGTGGATACCGCTGCATTGTGCCAGGCTCCACATCGGAACATCCTGTCCCCAAGTTACACCTCCATCAAAACTGGTGGCGATTGATGCGTAACCGATTTGCTGCGAAGCATAATAAACAAGGTGCGGATAGCTCGTTAAGGGCTGCCGTCCGACAACGCCCGGTTTGGGCGGTCCGCCGCCGATGGTCTGGTGATCAAATCCCTGCGTTGCGTTACCACCGAATACTGCTTGGGTAAAGTTTGCCAAATCATCATCGGAAATACCGCCGACTTGATGCCCGGCGCCGTTTAATTCACCGCCAAAAGTGCGTCCGGTAACTGGGTCGGTGAACAAAATCGGGTCAAGCCCCGTGACGGTTAACGGCGTGCGCTTGGCAAGCCACGAAACACCAGTGGTCGGATGCGCGGGCGAAGTCGAATCATTAAATGTCGCGCGATACGAATACAAACGTGCCTGAGTTAAGATGTTGCCCGTATTCCAATTCGCTCCAACCGAAGGCTCGCCAGCGTTGTCGCGGTTGGACATTCCCGCCGGCGGTTGGTAATTGTCATACTCCGGCGTAGTGCATTGGCTCGGCGGCAAACCGACCGGGACGGTGAAATATGCGGCGCTGCCATTATATTGTTCCTGCGGTCCGCCTCCGGCAAAGTAATAAGCGCGGATATAATAAATGCCGGTCCCGGAATCGCCCGGGCTGATAACGACTTGTTCGAGGGGCGTCGAACCGCCAGAATCACCGATTTTTGAGTCAGCCGGTGTCGCTCCGGTAGGGGCAGCTTGATAGCCCGGAATCCCGTTAGATTCCTTGCGAACAATCATATCGTAATCAATGGCGGGCGTAGCCCACGTGAACAGCACACTGATGCGTCCGCCGCTGGTCTGCCATTGAGCCTGCGTGCCGGTGACGGTGAGCGTGAAGGTGTCGCAGTTAATACCCTCCTGGCAGGAAGTCGCTTCATCTTGCGGCAATCCGCCGCCGGGACCCGTTGCCGAACCGACCCAATTTACTGTTGTCCCGCCCGGACCAATCGAGCCGGCTGCCGGGAGAGCGGCTTTTGCCGATTCTTCAAACATAAAGCCGCCGATACCAAGGGCAATGGTGAAAATCGCCGTCAGCAATGCAGCCGGGCGTATTACAAACAGTTTCCGGTCTTTGCTTAAATTAATTGTTTTCATAATGGAGCGTCCTTTTCTCATGAGCTGACTGTTTTCGATTTATGTTGTTTCGCGCTGTAAAAATGCTTTTTTCGTGAATCAAAAAAGAGTGTAAAACTCTCATTGCTTGTTCCGGCGTCAAGAAATTACTCCTTTGATTCGTTGGCTGTAATCGTTTTATTTAATGAACACGATGACAAAAACTCCGGCTCGCTGCCGTATGCGATTACAAAGTAACCGGGTTTGCCTTCAGTTGCCGGAACTTCCCAAGTGTATCTGTGGTGCGGTTCGATGATTTCCTTTTTGGCATTTGATAAATCGCCCAGATCGGCAAAGCGTATGCGCTCTTTCGCAAGAGCTTTATCAACAAACGCCGTGATGTATCGAATCTGATTTTTCTCGTCGTAACCGACGGCGACGTGGCTGTAGCGCGAAGTGTCTTTCATTTTCCACACTTGCTGGCGTCTTCGCTCATCGCGCTCAAAAACGGCGATTTCCTCCAACCGCCGCGTAGCATCCTCTTTGGTCATTCCGATGCTGATTCCCAAAATATCGCGCGGCGGATTTGCTGCCGATTGGCTGTGTTTCGCACACTGCGCCATTGCCGCAGCCATAATGCCGAGACACAAAACCAGGACAAATTGACCGATATAAGAATCTCCAATTCTCATTCGAGAAATACTATTGCGCCGTACTTAGGGCAATACTAATACCTAAGTTATTTCTATTGGGGGATTTATTGAACTGAAATTATGTATCACAAAAAGACATTTAACTCAAGTGAAAATGAAAGAAACTCGAAAATATTGTCACAATAACTTTTTATTTTTCAATTACTTTTATCTCAAACAGAAGTTGATTTGGAGAAATCGAACATCAGGAAATGAAAAATAAATCGAATCAAAAAAGCGCGGGCGTTTTCATCCGTTTTTGATTTTGAGAGAACTCAAAAATTGGGAAAACGCCCGCGCTTTTTAGCTGCGTCTGAAATTTGTTCGCGAAATATTTAAAAGCGTTTTCTCAATTCGCACCACTGCTGCCAGCAATTATCGGGATCAATATCTTTGTAGCCGCGTTTTTTGTCCATCTCGGCGGCTGCTTCTTCCGACACCAGCATCATTGTTGACGAATTGCGAATCGCAATCACTTCATCTTGGGTCAAAGCGCTGCCTTTGTCTTTTTCGGCGGCAAAAAGCAGTGCCGCCAGACTCGGATTAAAAACCTGCACCAATTTCTTTCCGCTCATCTGAAATCTCCAATATTCCTCAATTCGTAATTCGTAATTTGAAATTCGTAATTGACTCTCAGCCGTCGTTGCCGATTGCTTCGACTGGACAAACGTTCATTGCTTCTTCGCACAACTCCAATTCTTCCGGCGTTTGCGGCTGTCGGTAAACATAAGAATAACCGTTTTCGTCCTCGCGCGTGAAGTTTTTCGGCGATGTGTCGCGGCAAACGTCGCAATCAATACAATTGCGGTCAACGTAAAATCCGCCCTGCACGTTTTCCGGTAATTTGTCTTCAAGCTCAGCCATTTTTACAAAACTTTTTCACGTCGAAACTCAATTTCCTGTCCGTCGGCAACTGCAATCGAATTGGGTAAAATCCTGCGTGCTTCCGCCGCAAAATCTTCGATGTTCATATAACGCTGCGAAAAATGCGTCAAAACGAGCTGTTTTGCATTCGCGTCGCGGGCAATCTCCGCCGCTTGCTGCGCGGTCAAATGCCGGTAATCAAATGCTTCTTTTGATTCGGATGACAAAAAAGTTGATTCGATAATCAAAAAATCAACATCTTTCGCCAATTCATACGCCGCGCCGCAAACGCCTGTGTCCATCACAAACGCAAAGCTCTGTCCTTTTTTAAAAACGCTTGCGTCTTCACGTCGAACGATTTTGCCGTTAATTTCAATTGCGCCCGTTTCTTTCAATTTTCCGATATCTCTGCCCGTAATGCCGAATTCTTTCAACTTTTCCGGCAGCATCGTCACGCTATCCGGCTCTCGAAAATGATAGCCCCAGGATTCTGTGGAATGTTCGAGTTTTTTGGTTTCGATAATCAAATTTTTGTCTCGAAAAATTATGCCTTCCGCCGCAATCGGTTTTTCTACAATTTCCGCCGTTTTTGTATAAACGCTGGCATTTTTCAAATTATCAAAATACCGCTGCCCGCTCGCCGGATAATAAACTTCGACGGCGTGAGCGATTCTGTCAAGCGACAAACGCTGCAAGACGCCGGGCAATCCCAAACAATGATCGCCGTGAAAATGCGTGATAAAAATTTTGGTAATTTCCGAAGCCGAAACTCCGGCAAAAGTCATCTGCCGCTGTGTGCCTTCGCCCGGATCGAACAAAAAGCCGTATTCGTCCCAACGCACGAAATAACCGTTATGATTTCGCTCGCGCGTCGGCACCTGGCTGGCTGTTCCTAAAGCAATGAATTTTCTCTGTGACACAAATCCGAAATCAAGAGTAAAAAACTAATAATCGCAATGCAACTTTCAGTTTTTAACAGTTGGCAACCGTTCTTTGATGATTAATCGAAGAACTAAAAACAGCTTCTTCCAAAATTTGATAAACGCGACAATTTTTTGCTTGTCTGCTAAAATTTGAAGGTTCTTTGAGAATTGTTGCGGCACGAAAATGTCTTCCTTGAATTATTCTGAGTCAGTTACCCAATTGCTAATCGAACACAGCCGGGGCGATTCCGAAGCGGTGGAAAAACTGCTGCCCGCAGTTTATGACGAATTGCGGCGTCTTGCGGCAGGTTATCTGCGGCGCGAACGTTCCGATCACACATTGCAGCCGACGGCTCTGGTTCACGAAGCATATCTCAAATTGATTGACCAGACGCGCGTGTCGTGGCAAAACCGCGCGCATTTTTTCGGTGTCGCGGCGCAAGTGATGCGGCGCATTCTGGTTGATCACGCGCGCGAGCATCGGGCGGCGAAGCGCGGTGCGGAATTTCAAATAATGCCGCTCGATGAAAATTTGGACAAAGCCTTTGTCAAAAGCAGCGAACTGATTGCGCTGGACGACGCATTGACAGAATTAGCGAAAGTTTCGCCCGAAAAAGCCAAACTCGTCGAATTAAGATTTTTCGGCGGTTTAACTTTTGAAGAAACCGCCGAAGTTTTGGACATCGGATTAACAACCGTCAAAAGACAATGGCGTCTGGCGCGCGCCTGGCTTTACGGGCAATTGAATAACACAAATTCGGAACAGCCCGCCGAAGATTCGTAAATTTGATTTGTTGTTGAAACTCAATTTTTTCACGGTTTTTCTCAAACTACGAAGCTTGAATTCTTACTTCTGAAACAAAACGAGCGTTTATGCAGCCGGAAAGGTGGCGGAAAATTGAAGAGATTTTTGACGCGGCAATTGATTTGCCGCCATCGGAACGCTCAAGTTTTCTCGATGAAGCCTGCCAAAACGATGAAGAACTGCGCCGCGAGATTGGGAAGCTGATCGAACAGGATGAAAAGGCTTCGGGTTTGATGAGCCGCCCGGTTATTGAAGACAGCGCGATAATCGTCTTTGCCGACTTCGACGAAAGCGATCCATTGATCGGGCGTCGCATCGGCAAATACGAAATCAAATCCGAACTCGGACACGGCGGAATGGGTGCTGTTTATCGCGCCGAGCGGATTGACGGCGAATTTCGCCGCTTTGTAGCCATTAAACTCATCAAGCGCGGAATGGACACAAAGTTTATTCTCCGACGTTTTCGACAGGAGCGGCAGATTCTCGCCGCTCTCAATCATCCGTATATTGCGGGACTTCTCGACGGCGGCACGACCGAAGACGGTTTGCCTTATTTCGTGATGGATTTTATCGAAGGCGAAACGCTTTATAAATACAGCGACCGTCGAAAATTGAGCATCGAGGAAAGATTAAAGTTATTCGGCAAAATCTGCGAAGCCGTCACCTATGCGCACAGCAAAAAAGTCATACACCGCGACCTAAAACCGTCGAACGTTTTAATCAAAACCGACGGCACGCCGAAGCTGCTCGATTTCGGAATTGCCAAAGTTTTGAATTCGGAAGTTTCTGCAATCACCGTTGACCCGACGCTGACCTCGATGCGGATGATGACGCCGGAATATGCTTCGCCCGAACAAATCAAAGGGGAAACGGTAACCGTCGCTTCCGACATTTACAGTTTGGGCGTTTTGCTTTACGAGCTTTTAACGGGACATCGCCCGTATCATTTCAAAAATCGCGCGCCGCACGAAATCGCCCGCGTAATCTGCGAACAGGAACCGGAAAATCCTGGCATCGTCGTCTCCAGCGAAGACAATCTGGTTTCGACCGGAGAAATCCTGACGATAAAAGACGTTTTTCGCTCGCGCGGGCTTTCCGGTTTAGACGATTTGCGCCGCCAGTTAGCGGGCGATTTGGGGAAAATTATTCTCAAAGCTCTGCGAAAAAATCCCGCAGGGCGTTATCAATCGGTCGAAGAATTTGCAGCCGACATATCGCGTTTTCTCGCCGGCAAACCGATTTCCGCTTCGCTTTATTCCGCCGAAACACAAATATCAAATCAAAAAAGCGCCGCGCCTTTAAAAACAATCGCCGTGCTGCCGCTCAAGATTCTCGATTTGTCGGGCGAGAGCAGCGAATCAAACGGTTTTTTAAGCATTGGTTTGGCTGATACTTTGATTACCCGTTTGAGCAATCTGCGGCGATTTAATGTCCGCCCGACCAGCTCGATTCTGCAATACGAAAACCGAACGGAAGATCCTTTTTCGGTCGGCAAAACTCTTGATGTTGATTACGTTCTGGACGGCAATCTTCGGCGCATCGGCGAAAATATCCGCGTTACGGTTCAGCTATTAAAAATCGCCGACAAAACAATCGTTTGGGCGAATCAGTTTAACGAAGAATTTACCGATGCAATAAAGCTCGAAGAAATCATTTCGATGCAGGTCGCCGAAGCAATCGTTCCGCAGCTCACAGGCGAAGAACGAAAATTTCTGGCGCGGCGCGGAACGGAAAACAAACAGGCACACGAGGCATATTTGCGCGGGCGTTATTTCTGGAATCAATTCACCGGCGAATCGCTGCAAAAGGCAATCAAAGAATTTGAAAACGCCATCTCGCTCGATCCGAATTACGCGCTGCCGTATGTCGGAATCGCCGATTTTTACAACTGGATCAGCATCGTCGGCGTCCTGCCGTCGGGCGAATGCTTATTGAAAGCGAAGGAATCTGCGCAAAAGGCTTTGGCACTAGATGATTCTTTGGGCGAAGCTTATGTTGCGCTGTTTTTCCCGACGCTTTGTTACGATTTGGATTGGGAAAAGGCGAAGAATCTGGCTCTTCGCGCCATCGAGCTTAATCCGAATTACTCCTACGCTTACGAGGCTTATTCCTATGTTTTAACGCCTACCGGATGTTTTGAAGAAGGCATCGAAGCCGTCAGGCGCGCTGAAGAACTCGAACCGCTCAGCCCGCGAGCGGTTTTAATGACTTCGTGGACTTATTATCAATCCAGACGTTTTGCCGAAGCGCTCGCAAAAGCGGAATCAACCTTAAATCTCGACAAACACTTCGCTCAAGGTTATATGCACTATGGAAATTCTCTCCAGCATCTTGAGCGCGCCGAAGAAGGCGTCGCTGCGCTTCGCAAATGCGTTTCTTTAATGCCCGAAGCCCCGATTCCGATTTACATTCTTTGCCACGCGCTGGTCGCTGCAAATCAAAGAAACGAGGCGCAAATGCTGTTCGATGAATTGAACGATCTGGCGGCGAAACAATACGTCAAACCGTATTTTATGGCGATGTCTTGCGTTGCGCTCGGCAAATTCGACGAGGCTTTCGAGTGGTTTGAGAAAGGCTTGGAAGAGCGCGACCAGTGGTTCATCTGGCTCGGAACCGATCCGAAGCTCGATGAGTTCCGAAAAGATTCGAGATTTCCCGCGCTCTTCCAAAAAACTAAAAATCCGTTGGCGAATAAGTTCTCTTAAGAAGCTGTCACCGCTGCCGTTAAATTCGCCGTCCCCGATTCCTTCGCTTCGCCCCTTGGGCGAAGAATCTCAACGCCGTAAGCAACAAAGGCTACGAAAACTCCGAACGTAAATCCGCGTCCGACAAATGGAATTTTTGCCAGCGCCAGCGGAATGCAGATCAGGGAAGCGAGCAGCAAATAACGCGGATATTTCGCCGTTTCCTTTTGCCGCCAAGTCCCGATTAAAAACAAAAGCAATCCCAGGATCATCAGCGGCGTGCCAATCGGCTCCAGAATACCGTAAGGAGTTTCGGATGCCGCTTCGACGATTGCTATAGCTTTTTCCGGCGCAGCGTTGACGATAGCCGGAAGCGCGGCGAAACTGAGCGGGCAGTGCGTGAGCAACAACGCAGTTCCTATGAAAAGCGGCGGCATACTAAGCAACGCTACGATGCCCGTCGAATTGCAAACACGCGCGTAAAGTCCCGGCAATCCCATCAATAAAATTATCACGCCGAAATAGAGAAACAGATGCGACTTCGCGCTGGCATCAACCGTTTGCCGCATTGTCTCCAAGTCCGTGAACTCTTTCGGGTGAATGGCAAAAGCGTAAATCGTAATCAATCCGCCGATAATCAGGCTGGCGGCGGTCAAATATTTTTGCAGTTTCATATTTTTCACTTTCAATCCTTTCAGAAATTATTGTTTGACAAAGCAGGTTTCTTTTCTGTTTCCGCCGGCAACGCATAAATTGAGATTGTTGTATTCGTCTCGTGCGACGCGGTAATACAGTCTTTTCGGCGCGGGAACTTCCGACGGATCGCTCGAATTTAAGCTCGGTCGGCAGGTGTCCTTAAATCCTTTGGTCGCTTTTTTTGTGTAAAAATCAACCGTATCGCCATTGTCCTGAAAAGTTCCCCCTTCAAAACCGTTGATGGTCGAAGTGCAGTTGTAAAGCGACGACTGCATCATTAGAGCGTATTCAAAACGCCCGTCCGCGTAAAAAGTGTAGCTGTGAATCGTCGCATTCGGTCCGCTGGTCGTAACGCCGGTGTTCGGGTTCACATAACCGGAACCGCTTCCTTTGCGTAACAGCCAGGTTCCGATTAACTGGGAAGAATTGTGCCTTCCGTTGCCAACCGGAGCATTAAATTGCGCGGTTGCCGATTCTCTGAAAGAATCGCTGTTTGAATTAGCCGATTGCGATTTTTCATAAACGCTCGCCAAAAGCCGAGCCATCGGATCGTTCGGCTGTTTTTGAATTGCTTCGAAGATAACGGGCTGCAATTTAGCGCGAGCCGCGTCAGCCTGTTCATTCGGAACTTGTGCAATCATTTCCGCGACTTTCATATAACCGAGGACGCTTTGCATATCGCCTTGCGATTTCTGCTGCCAATAACCGACCAAAATGCGGCGAAATTCCGCCGACTGCCGCTCGTCGAAATTGGCATTAAAAGTCCATTCAAAAACGCCCTGCACGCGGCTGACTATTGATTCGGTCAGCGGCGGATTTCCCTGCGCCAAAACTCTGTCTCTCGTTTGTCCGAAAGCAGCCGAAGCAAAACTTAAAATTGCAATGAAAGCTAACAAGAAGATGTTTTTCATAAAATGACTCCTGAAATTTTTGTATTTGAGAAAAGCCCTCAAAACTTTTCTGCGAGTAACGCGGAAACGAAACGCAAAAGAGTCCACTTCGTGAAAAAAAATGTGAAATATTTTTCGGTTGTTTTTTAACTCAATAAAAAAAGCGCACGGGAAATTTCCCGTGCGCTTTTTTTACAACAAATCAGTTTTTAAATTTTATGTTTATCAGTTAATCGCGAGCATTCGTTCGAGTGCAACCGTCGCAAAATGTTTGGTTTCTTCGTCAACGACAATTTCATTGACGACTTTGCCCGCAACTAGATTATCCAAAGCCCACGCCAGATTCTGCGGCGCGATGCGGTACATTGTCGCGCACATACAAAGGTCGGGCGCGAGAAGCTGTATGTGTTTGTCGGGAAATTGTTTGATCAAACGATTGACCAGATTGACCTCCGTCCCGATTGCCCATTTTGAACCGGCTGGCGCGTTTTTGACTGTGTTGATGATAAACGATGTCGAGCCGTTTAAATCGGACTTTTCGACGACTTCGCGCGGACATTCCGGGTGAACCAAAACCTGAATTCCCGGAACATCATTCCTGACTTTATCAACGTGCCAATCTTTAAAACGCCCGTGAACCGAACAATGCCCGCGCCATAAAATGACTTTCGCGCTGCGTAAATCTTCTTCCGAATTTCCGCCAAGCTCTAAAAACGGATTCCACAAAACCATTTTTTCGAGCGGAATCCCGAATTTCGCACCCGTGTTTCTACCCAGATGCTGGTCGGGGAAAAACATCAGCTTGTCGAATTCTTTCAGATACTTATCAAACAGCGGAATCGCGTTTGATGAAGTGCAAACCGCGCCGCTGTTCCGTCCGCAAAACGCTTTAATTGCGGCAGACGAATTCATATAAGTAATCGGTGCGACGCTTGAATTCTCAAAGATTCCGATTTCCGTTAATTGCTCCCATGCATCTTCGACCTGCTCGACCGAAGCCATATCAGCCATCGAACAGCCCGCGCCCAAATCCGGCAACACGACGCGCTGATGAGGCTGCCCCAAAATGTCAGCAGACTCAGCCATAAAATGCACGCCGCAGAAAACGATATAATCCGCATCTTTACGCTCCGACGCCATCACCGAAAGCTGATAAGAATCGCCCGTCAAATCGGCGTGACGAATCACATCGTCGCGCTGATAATGATGTCCGAGAATCACGACACGCGAGCCTAAAGTTTTGCGCGCGCGCTCGATTCGCGTGTGCAGCTCTTCATCGGACATTCCCATATAACGCTCAAATTGCAGCGAATCCTGATCGGAATTTTGAACGTCTTCCTGCCCGACTTTTTCTTTATCCAAAACTGAGGTGTTCATTGATAAAAACTCCTTTTTGCGGTGACTTTTTCATCTAACTTAGACGCGAAAAGCAGCCGTTTCATTACACAAATTTTCTCACTTTGAGAAAAAAGTCGCAAACTTTCCGGCGAAATTTATTGGTCGTGCCGAGCCAATGAGGTTTTTAAACGCTAATCAACTGTCAACTATCAACTGTGAACTATCCACTATTTGTATGAAATATTTTTATCATTATTTTTGCCAATCAGTTGACAGTTGACAGTTGATAGTTGACAGTTCTTCCTCATTGCGGAAAAGAGCTTGTTAAAAATAAAAGAGAGAATTGAATAAAAAGTCGGTTATGCGGGAAGTTGATGGTTTCGTTTTAGCGGGCGGCGCAAGCAGCAGAATGGGCAAAAACAAAGCTCATTTAAAGCTCGGCGGCGAAACTTTCGTCCAACGCGCGGCTCTCTCGCTTTCGGCGATTAAGCCGCGCCGAATTTTTCTCGTCGGCAATTTTACAAATGAAAACAAAGCAACGGAAATTGAAATCTTGCCTGATGTTTTTAAATCCGGTTCGCGCGCTTCGATTATTGGTTTGCATACAGCGCTTTTTCACGCGGAAACCGAATGGATTGCCATTTTAGCCTGTGATTTGCCGTTTGCGAGCGGCGAACTTTTGAAAAGATTAGCAGAGTTTGTTAAAGATGAATTTGAAGCAATTGTGCCGCTTCAAAAAGACGAAAGAGCGCAGCCTTTGTGCGCTCTTTATCGAAAAACCTGTTTGCCGAAAGCCGAAGCCGCGCTCGCGAGCAATGAATGGAGCTTGAAAAAACTTTTGGAAAAGCTCGAAACGCGCTTTGTTCGATTTGAAGAAATTGATGATTTGCCGAACGCCGAAAACTTTTTCTTTAACGTCAACACGCCCGAAGATTTAGCCCGCGCCGTGCAAATCGAACAAATGCTTTAATACATCACCGTTTGAATGCTCTGCCAAGCCACGCTCAAAACGTAAATGCTGGCGGCAATCGAGCCGAACAAAATCAGCAGCAAAACGAGCATAATTCCGCCGACAAAAAGCCAATCGCTCGTTCGCGCGCCCCGCTTCGCTTCTTCGGCTGTGACGGTCGCGCGCTGTTTGAGCAAATCCATATTCATTTTGTTCGACTTCCACGCAAAATCAAACAAATCTCCGACAAACGGAATAATGCCGACGATATAATCAATCGCAATGTTTAAAGCCATCCGCAAAATCGTCACTTTCGGCACGCGATAGCGCACCGCCGAAGCCAGAATATAAAACGAAACAAGCGTCGTCGCCGTATCGCCGACGCCCGGAACCAAACCGACGAGCGAATCAATTCCGAAACGCCAGCCGACGCCCGGAATGCGAATCACATCATCTAGCCAGCGGCTCAAAGTCTCCAAACTTTCTTCAACTTCGGCTTGTTTGCGCGCGTCACGCTTTGAAACCGGGAGAGCCGCCGGCTGTAAATTGCCGTATGTCCGCAAATCGTTCATTTTCTTACTCCTTCAAATCGAACAAACAAGCGGCGTGCCCAAACTATTTCGATTTATTTTGCCTTTTTCTGAGTCTGTTTGCCTTTGCGTGAAACGTTTCCCTCGACAATTTTCACCTGAATAATTTTATCGCCACGCGCCAGATTATCTACGATTTTCATATCCGTTTCGTTCACGCGCCCGAAAACGGTGTAGCCGCCGTCAAGATGCGGCTGCGGCGAATGAGTCACAAACCATTGCGAGCCGCCCGTGTCTTTGCCCGACAGAGCCATTCCGACCGCGCCTCGCTCGTAAGGAATCTGATTGATTTCGCAGCGAATCTGCCAGCCGGGCGAGCCGTTTCCGTCCCCGCGCGGATCGCCGTCCTGCATGACGAAATTCGGGACGACGCGATGAATCGCCACATTGTTAAAATAATTCGATTTGGCGAGCCGGATAAAATTATCAACCGCGAGCGGCGCGTCTTCCGGGAAAAACTCAATCGTGAACGCGCCTTTTTCAGTCGTCACAATCGCTTTCGCTTGCCCGTTTTTACGCGACACGGCGCGACGGTAATCAGCTTCGGTATTTAAAACTTGACCGAGCTTTGTGCCGGAAGCCGGATTGTGCGGTTTGACCATGCCGACTTTCGCCTCAAGGTTCGGAAATTCTTTCGTCAAATCGTTTTGCTTGATTAACTGCGCGGCGTGGCGGCGAACGAGATAATCCGGCGCATCGAGCGCAGCTTTTAATGAGCTGACAGCTTCATTTTTATTTAATTTGACGAGCGCGGAAAGAATCGCAAGCTGTGCATCGTTTTCGAGTTTGTCGGTTGCGAGCGACTGTTTGAATGCTGATTTTAGAGCTTCGATGTTTTCTTTGCTTGATGTTTGCTCGCTTAAAAGCTCAGCGGCTGTGGCTCTTACTAAAACGTTTACAGCTATTCCGGATATTTCGTTGTTCAAAAACCGCCGCAAATGTTCTGATGAATTATCCGATTTGAATCTCGCAAATGCTCGTAAAATATCGGGAGTCGGTCGTGACTCGATTGAAAACAATTGCGGATAGCTTTCTGAAATATATTGCAACTGGTTTTGCGCTTTTTCTCTTTGTAATTTAAATGCAGCATCTTTCAGTTCTGAGGCTTCCGCAAACGCCTGCGCGCGGCTTGAAACAGACTGCCAAATATTAAAATCTTTATCCAGAGAAACCGTATCTACATATTTTGTCGGAGTAATTCGGACAGACGCAATTTCAATTTCTGGAGAAGTGTGCTTATCCAATTCTCCAAATTCATTTAAAAATTTAACGACTCTTGCATCATCCGAGTTCTGCAAAAGTCTGCCTAAAGTTGTCGCAATTTCGAGCAATTCGTTTTTCTCTGTCGGAGTCGCGAGTCTGTTTTTCACTTTCTTGTAGTCTGCCAGCAATTTTTCGCCGCGTTGGAGAAGCTGCGCGGCTGCCGTTTTGTCTTTTAAAGCCGCGAGCGAGCGGATTGCCGAAACGCGGACACGCAAATCTGCGTCGGTTGCGGCGGCTTCGATTAATAAATTTAAAGCGTTTTTGTCTTCGGCTGCGCCGAGCGCGCGGGCGGCGTTGGCGCGAACGATTGGCGAATCGTCGGACGAGAGCAAAGCACGAATTTTCGCATTCGTACTTTCGTTTTTGGCGCGCAGACGGGCGAGCGTGTTGAGCGCGTCGGCTCGGATACGTTCGTCTTTGTCGGTCAAAAATTTAGCGACGACCAAATCGGCATCTTTGCCGCGCGTTCGCAAAGCTGCGGTCAAACCGAGCAGAATGATTTCACGGTTCGGGTTTTGTTTTGCGTTTTCGGCATCGAGAGCGCCCAGAATGGCTTCGCTCAAATCTTTGGCTTGCGCGTCCTTTTGGTTTGCCGCGCCGATTTTTCCGGCGGCTTCAACTGCGCAGGCGCGAACGGCGTCGGGTTCTCGCGGGTTTTGCAGAATTCTGAGAATTGCTGCGGCGGCTTTTGCAGATTCGATTTCGCCGAGCGCGAAAGCTGCCGCCTGCCGCACGTCCTGGTTTTGGTCTTTTTCAAGCAGCAGGGTTAGAAATTCAATCGCGCGTTCGTCGCCGATTCGCCCTGCGGCGAGAGCAGCGCGGCTGCGGATTTTAGCGTCCGCCGATTTCATCAAATTCTGCAAATCCTGGTCAAAACGCCGCTCGTCTTCGGCTCGCGCAATGCGGATCAAAATTGATTGCCAAATCTGAGCGTTTTGCGCCGCAGCGTTGAAACAAAAAGCGAGAACAAAAAAAAGCGCGAAAAGAATCTTCATCTTTGGATTTGTCGCTATTCTGATAAATTTACCTGCTCTCCGGCTAAAGTCGGTTGAACGAATTAGGGAAATCTAAATTTTTCGATTTAACTCAGGAAACGCCTTCTTTCGCATTCCAGCTTCCCTGCAATTTTCTCAAGACGACGATTTGCCCGCCGTGATGCGCATTATGAGCGTTGACGTGTGCGATGAGAGAATTCCAAGCCGATGGATTCGTTGCGGAAACCGTTTCGCCAAATTTACTTTCATCGGCGGCTTCGAGCAAACTTCGCCATTCGGTCATTATCGAATCAAATTTTTCAATCTCCGCCTGCCAAGCCTCTTCCGAAACCGTTTCCGCGCTCGAAAAAGTCTCGCTGTTTTCAATGCCTGAATAATCAACCGTCATACCTTTGAAACGCTTTAAATACGCTTCGTTGTAAAAATTCAGATGACTCAGAATTTCCCAAATCGAATTGTCTAGATTTTCCGGCTTCCAAACCGCCTGTTCCGCCGTAAGATTTTTCAACGCGTTTTTCAGCGCGACAAACCAACCGTTTTCGTCGTAGCAAGCGGTGAATTGTTCGATTAAAATCGTTTTTGCAGATAACATAAGCTTAAAGCCCTACCTTTTTTTCTCTTTGTTAAATCAGCTTTTTCGCTTTCGCCACCGAATTTTCAACCGTAAAACCGAACTCTTTAAAGACATCTGCGGCAGGCGCGGACAGACCGAAACGGTCTTGCGTAATGGTATCGCCGTTTGAGCCTATCCATCTGTCCCAGCCTTGACGAACTCCAGCTTCGATTGCCAGACGTGCCGTCGTTTGGGGCGGCAAAATTTCGTCTCGATATGTTTGCGGTTGTTCTTCGAAAAACTCCCAGCACGGCATTGAAACGACGCGCGTGCCGATGTTTTCAGCTTGCAACTGCTCGCGGGCTTTTATTGCCAGCCCGACTTCAGAGCCGGTCGCAATCAGAATCAATTTCAATTCGCCTTCCTCGCGCGCCAAAACGTAAGCGCCTTTGTGCAAACCGCTTGCATCGGCGAACAGGTTTCTATCAATGACATCAACTTTTTGTCTGGAAAGCGCAAAAGCCGTCGGCGCGTGTTTTCGCAAAAGCGCGGCGCGCCACGCTTCTCTGGTTTCGTGGGCGTCAGCCGGGCGAATTACGGCTAGATTTGGAATTGCGCGCAAGGCGGCGATGTGTTCGACCGATTGGTGCGTCGGACCGTCTTCGCCGAGACCGATTGAATCGTGCGTGAACACGAAAATTGTCTGCACTTCCGAAAGCGCGGCGAGGCGAATCGCGCCTTTCATATAATCTGAGAACGTCAAAAACGTGCCGCCGAACGGAATCAAACTGCCGTACAAAGCCATTCCGTTCATCGCCGCGCCCATCGCGTGTTCGCGCACCCCGAAATGCAGCACGCGCCCGTCGTATTTCCCGAACTGAAAAGCGTAAGAATCTTTGATCGAAGTGTTGTTTGACGGCGCAAGATCAGCCGAGCCGCCGATCAATTGCGGCAGAACCGGCGCGAGCGCGTTGATAATTTCGCCCGAAAACGCGCGCGTCGCTTTTGCTTCGACCGTTTCAAATTTAGGCAAAGCGTCTTCCCAATTTTCCGGCAATTCGTTTCGGCGAATATCCGCGAAATCTTTGCCCGAATCCACGTGCGTCTGCTCATAATTGCGGACTAATTCGTCCCAATCTTTTTCCGTCTGCTCGCCGTTTTCGATTGCTTTGCGGAAATGCGCGTAAACTTCGTCCGGCACAAAAAACTGGGCGTTTTCGTCCCAACCCAAGTTACGTTTGGTTTCGCGCACGGCTTCTTCGCCAGGCGCGTCCGAGTGCGCTTTTGAAGTGCCTTGTTTCGGCATTCCGAAGCCGATAATTGTTTTCACGGAAATCAGCGAAGGTCTGTCGCTGACGTTTTGCGCCTCGATAATCGCGTTTTCGATTTGCTCCAAATCGTTTCCGTTTTCAACCGTCAGCGTGTGCCAGCCATACGCGTCGAAACGTTTCGCGCGGTCTTCGGTGAAAGCCAGATCGGTCGAACCGTCAATCGTGATTTGGTTGTCGTCGTAAAAATAAATCAGTTTTCCAAGTTTTAAATGTCCGGCGAGCGAAGCGGATTCCTGCGCGACGCCTTCCATCAAATCGCCGTCCGAGCAGATGCAGTAAATGAAATGGTCGCAAACCGGAAAATTTTCGCGGTTAAATTTCGCTCCCAAATAAGCCTGCGCGATTCCCATTCCAATTCCGTTGGCAAAACCCTGCCCCAAAGGTCCAGTCGTGATTTCAACGCCGGGCGTCAAAATGTTTTCCGGGTGCCCGGCGGTTTTTGAATGCAACTGGCGAAAACGCTTTAATTCTTCCAACGGCAAATCATAGCCCGCGAGATGCAGCAGACTGTAAATCAGCATCGAGCCGTGTCCGGCGCTCAAAAGAAAACGGTCGCGGTTAAACCATTTCGGATTTTGCGGATTGTGTTTTAAAA
The DNA here is from genome assembly GCA_036388995.1 of Pyrinomonadaceae bacterium. Taxonomy (GTDB): domain Bacteria; phylum Acidobacteriota; class Blastocatellia; order Pyrinomonadales; family Pyrinomonadaceae; genus JALZCH01. The sequence continues at coordinate 39,407 of DASVQU010000052.1, forward strand.
ACTTCGTCCACAAAACATAATCCGTCGGAGCCATTCCGAGCGGCAAGCCCGGATGTCCTGAATTGGCTTTCTGAACGGCATCAATCGTCAGCGTGCGAATCGTGTTGATGCAAAGTTGGTCGAGTTCAGCGTTTGTATTTTGTTGTGTCATCGGTGCATTCATAAAATTTGATTGTTTTGATTTTTAAAGAATGAATTAAAGGAAATTATTTTGATAGTTTGGTATTTCTACGGTTCCTTTTTTGATAATTTTTTCATAAATCTCTTTTGCATAAACCGCCGTCAGCTCTTTTGGTATAAAACGAAAGGACGAAGCGGCAACGTAATCAAGATTTTCTTCAAACGACAGCCATCTTCGCCCTTCGGTTTCCGCAACCGCTCCGGTTGTGTTTGAACCTGCGAAAATGTCTACAACCAGATCACCTTTGTCGGTTAACATTCTAATAAAAAACTCCGGCAGTTTTGCCGGAAATCTCGCGGGATGTTGCTGGACGCCAATCACTTTACAAGCACTCAGATAAGCGCCGTTTGAATCGGTATTTGATATTTGAAGCAGATTTGAAGGAATTGCCCCTCCATTATTCTGCGAAAACTTTTTGCCGATTTGATGACCTGAAGGGCGGTCTTTCGGTTTGTAAAATTTATCCGGGTCTTCAAGCAGCTTTTTCATTCTGTCGCTATATTCAACTAAAACTTTTGTCACATCGGCTTTTGGAAACTCGGTTTTACTAAGCCACCAAACGGTATTCACCGAATCTTTAACCCTGATTTTACGTTTGTTTACCCATTCGATGGGACTTGGAAGCTTAGCCGGGTTATGCCAGTAAAAATCTTCGGCTAAATAAAATCCGATTTGGTCGCAAAGATAAATCAGCAATCTAAAATTGTACAAACTTCGGGTTGGGCTGCCTTTTTGATACGCACCTCCCAAATCAACAACAAAACTTCCGGTTGGTTTTAGTTTTGCGTAGACGCTTTTGGCAAAACAAGAAAACCATTCAATATATTCCAATTGGTCGGCGTTTCCGTAATCTTTTTGACGTTGCAGCGCAAAAGGCGGACTCGTAATAACTAGATCTACGCTTTCATCTTTTAATTCTAATAATAATTCTCTTGAATCGCCGCAAAAAGCTGCTCCGAAATTTGTTTTGTAAGCTGGTTTTGCACCTACGGAAAAACCATTAATGCTACTTAAAGTCTGTAGATTTAAAGTCATCACACTTGTAATTTTATGACGTGACGCCGAATAGTTCAAAAGCGAGAATAATTTTTGCGGAGAATTTACGCAAATACAGAGCTAAATTAAATCTTTCGCAGGAAGATTTAGCTGATTTAGCCCGGTTACACAGAACATACGTCGGTTCGGTAGAAAGAGCGGAGAGAAACATTTCAATTGACAGTATGGAACGTTTAGCAAATGCTCTTGGCTGTACAATTGTTGAGCTTTTAACTCAGGAACCCGAAGAATTATCAGACAAAGAAGTTTTAGATAAACTTTACACGCACATTCGTTTGTACCAAAAATTAGCGGATAAGCACGGCATCGGCGACATTTTCCAGGATAACGGCGGAAAATTATTACAGGTTTTGCTGATCAGCGGGTTGAAAATTTTACCCGGAAGAGAAGGAAACGACGCCGTTGACGAAAATGGAAGGGAGTATGAGCTAAAATCCGTCAATGTAAGTCTCACCAAAAGTTTCTCCACGCATCATCACTTAAATCCAGTAATTCTTAAAAAGTACCGAGATGTAGATTGGCTTTTCGCAATATACAAAGGAATAGAGCTTGACTCGATTTACCTGCTGACTCCGCAGGATTTGGAACCGTATTTCTTAGCTTGGGAAGAAAAATGGCACAGAAGCGGCGGCAAAGACATAAATAATCCTAAAATTCCGGTAAAATTTGTTAAGGAAAACGGCAAAATTATTTATCAAGATATAACGCCGGAATAATTTTCTAAAATCTTGCTTTTAGTCGTTCAGCATATATGCAGCTCGACATTCACAGCATCAATCCTGAGTGTGCGAATTGTTCGGTTTTCGGCGCAGTCATAGTTTTGTTAAATATTTTTCAGTTGTTTTTATAATTACATTTTAGTAGTAAGCAACAGTCGAAACACTTCGATTGCTAACCACGAATAACTGTGAAATCAGCGGCATTATTGGTACTTCCAAAGGTTTCCCTCAGCATCGACAAGATAAACGCCGCCTCTTGAACCTGCGCCAACGCGCAAAAAGTTGTGTTTAGCGTTTATTTGATTAAAATTTGCTCCTCGATCCGTGGAAATCCAGAAGGTTCCGTTTTTACCAACCAGATAAATTTGTCCGTATGCTCCGATAGATACGTCGCCGATTCCCTCGGCATTGGTTTGTTTCCAGTTTCTCCCGCGAAGGTTCCACAAAGTGCCGTTTGTGCCGGTTGCCCAAAGAGTTCCGTTATCGGCAACGGCTATATTTCTAAAACCATTGGCGTCATTCTTTCTCCATCTGGCGCCGTCGTTGTCCGAATACCAGACTGTTTCGTTTTTGCCGACAGTCCAAATTCTTCCGTTTTGAGTGACGGCGACATCCACCATTCCTTCCGCCTTTGTTTGAGTAAAATTTTCACCGTCGTATTTCCAGAGAGTTCCGTTTGAGCCGACACCATAAACCGATGAATCCGTATTGGCTGAAATCCGGCTGAAACCATCGCCTTCCGTTGTCGTCCAGTTTCTGCCGTTTGTGGAAAAACTGATTGTTCCGTCTTTTTTGACAATCCAAATCGTGCCTTCGGCGCTGACGGCAACGTCCGCAACACTCGTAGCCCTGGTTTGTGTAAATTTCCCCTGCGTTTGAGCTCGAACGCAGATTCCGCAAAATAAAATAAGCGTAAAAACTACAAATTTAATCATTTCTCGACCTCTTTTTTGGTTTTGTGTTGCTTTGGTTTTTAGAAAATTAGTCAATCCGAATTAACTCGGATTAAGCAGTAAAATTATTGCTTTTCAATTCTAAAATCTGCGTTCAATCTTATCACACAGATTCCTGGAGTTAGTTCTTAGCGCGACATTTATTGGCTAATAAATCAAACCGTAAAACTTTTCCTGCCGCTGTTTAGCAGATTGATAAATCTTGTGCTTTTCATCATCCGGCAAAAATGCTTGACCTTTGTCTGTCGGAAAATCCGAAATGTTTCTAATCATTCCGGCTTTTTCGAGCGCAAACAAAACCGCGCCGCGCGACGAAGCCTCGCGTTCATCAGGCAAAAACATCGGTTTGTTGAGCGTGTCGCAAATTATCTGCGTCCAAACGGGCGATTCGCGCAGTGCGCCGCCCGAAGCGATGACTTCGCGGATCTCGCAAGTTTCATTTAACTGTTCAAAAATGGCGGCAAAACGATAAGCTATGGCTTCGAGCGCGGCTTGCGCGATTTCAACCGGGTCGGTCGCCGAATTTAGACCTAAAATTGCGCCGCGCGCCGCCGCGTTCCAATTTGTCGAGCGCTCGCCCGCTAGAAACGGCAAAAAAGTTAAGCCGTGCGAATCCGGCGCGGATTTGGCGATTTGATTTTCGATTTCGTCATCCGTTCCGGTCAATTTCAAAGTGTCTTTGAGCCAGCGATAAAGCCCTCCGCCGTCGGACAATGCGCCGCCCAAACAAACGCGCCGTTTGTCCAAACGATAACACCACAATCCGGCGGGAATCGCCTTTGGCGGCTCACCTTCGTAAATCACGCGCATCGCACCGCTCGTGCCGATCATCAACGCAGCTTTTTCCCGCGCAACGCAATTTGCGCCGACGTTGTTTGCCGCGCCGTCGCCGATTGCCAAAAACCATTTCGCGTTTTTCAAGCTTTGCCAGCGATTCGCGTATTCGCCTTCTAAAACAAACGTTTCGGCGTCATTTGCAATTCGCGGCAATTTTTCCGGCGCGATTTTCAAGAACGAAATTAGCTCTTCGTCCCAAACTAACTGCCGAACGTCAAAAATCCCGGTTCCCGATGCTTGCGAAACGCTCGTTGCTGCTTCGCCGAAAAAACGAACGGCGAGGAAATCAGCGAACGACAGCCATTTTTGGGTTTTCTCGAAAACATCGGGCTGATTGTTTTTCAGCCAGAGCAATTTTGCCGTCCAATACGACGGATGAAAACGCGCGCCGGTGCGATTATGAGCTTCGTTTTCATCGAATTTTTCGCGGAGCGTTTTCACAAACTCCGCGCTTCGCGTATCCGCCCAACCGAAAACCGGAGTCAGCGCAACATTTTCCGCACCGATGCCGACGAGGCTGTGCCAGAAACACGAAGCCGTGACAAATTCGATTTTTCGGGCTTTGTCGCCAGCCTTTTCCAAAACTTCGTCAATCGCTGCGACCGTTTGCAGCAGCGCGGTTTCGGCGTCAATTTCCGCGCCGCCTTCATCGGTCATTACAAGCTGGCGGGCGTTTTTGACGAAAGTCTCATCGAGCCTTTTCGCCGTCGAATCGTAGAGCGCGGCGCGCACGCTCGATGTCCCGATGTCCAAAACTAGAATAAGTGGATCGCTCAATTTTCTTTTTTCGGCGTCGGCGTTTCGAGTTTTCTGCCGTATTTTTCTGTAAAATCTTCGATTGCAAAACGTTTTCCCAAAGCGTCGAGCTGTTCGGGCGTAAAAACGAAATTTGTTCCGGCGACGAAATATTGGTCGTCGTCGGTCACTAAGCGTTGATTTATCTGCATGGAAGGCGCGTACTCGCGGAAGTACTCTTTATCTTCGTCCGTTATTTTCCCGCCGTCTTTGCGCGAAAACGCGATGATTTGCCGGAAATTGGCGCGCTGCAATCTCGCCAATTCGCTTTCGAGCGGCGTTTGCGGAGTTTGAGCGGCTGAATTTGCATTAGCAGTCGCGGAATTTCCCCGTTCGGCGCGGTTTTGATTTGCCGCACCGCCGCAAGCCGTTGCGAGCGCCGCAGCAAAAATCAAGGCAAAAATAAATTTCGGTTTTCTCATTTTTTATTCGGCGCATTTACGGGCGCGTTTTCTTCGATTTCTTCGCTCGGCTCATCCACGCCCGGTTCGTCTGAATCGGTTGGTGCGGCAGCGTCGTCAATGCCGTCAGATGATTCGGTGGGCGGTTCCCCTTTTGCATCGCGCATTTTTAAGATAAACGAATCGTCGTCTTCATAGACTTTATCAAACCAGCCTGATTCCATCGCTTTGGCGTAAAAATCGTCGTGATGATTATCGGAAAAAACCCAGCGCGCGCCGAATTTCTCGCGAATTACGGGCGCTGCCTCGTCCATTTTTCCGGTCGTGATTTCCTCGTAAAATTTCCACAATTCCGGGTTGCGCGAATGCAGATATTTCGGGTCAAGTCCGGCGATGTAATTGTGTTTTTGATTGTGGAAAAAGATTTTCGGAAAATCGTCCCAATCAGTGTTGAAAATGCGCTCGCCTTCGGGAATATTGGCAAGCGCCCAATTCATCGCCTTTTCGTAACGCTCCGGCGGATCGTTTCCGGCAATTTCTCCGGCGACGCCGCCGTAATCTATTTTGCGCGATTCGATTTTCAAGCCGTGCAAACTCAAAAAAGCCCAGCCCGCCAGCAGCGCGCAGAGCAAACCGACGCACGCCAATTTCCAAAAATCGCGTTTTTCTTCCTGTTCCGTTTGAACCTCAGCATCGAGATAAGGCGCAAGATCGCGACGGAATTCTTCGGGCAAAACCGGCGCGGCGCGGCGGTTTGCGGAAAACGCCTGCCAGGCAAAGGCGGCGAAAAGAATCGCCAGCGGCGGAAAATATTCGGCGATTCGTTTGGATTGAAAAGTCCAGACGCAGAAAATTGTGGCTAAAGCAAGAAAGAAAGTTGATTTTTCTTCGAGCCTGCGCTCGTCAGGGCGATACAGGATGTAGCCGACGAGCATTGCCAGAAACGAGATGAAACAGCCCCAAAACAGCATTTTGCTGTCGTACGGATACCACTCGCCGCCGACCGGAACATCGAAATCTCCAACTCGCATTTTCGTCGCCGCGTGTTCAATGAAAAGCCCCAAATTTCTCGGAAAATACGGATTGATGATGTTTCCCGCGATCATTCCGCCAAATGTATAAGCGAGCGGCTGCCATTCGAAACGTTCTTCGTTCCAGGCGATTATGACAGTCCAAATCAGCGCTGCCACGAACAGCATCGGAAACAAGCTGTAAGTCCAGACGAAAATGAACATCAAGGGCGCGAGCCAGATATAGCGGCGCTCAAAAAGCAGCCACGAGCCGACAGCGGTAAAAATAATCGCAAACGGCGGCGCTTTCGCCATGTTCATCCGGTAATAAAACGGGCTGGCGCAGCCCAGCAGCGCGAGCAGCCAGAGAAACGGATAATTGACGCGGTAATATAAAATCAACCAGAAACAAGAGAAAACAGCGAGCGTCGCAAAAACCACAGCGGCAACTTTTGCAGCCATTACGGGTTCAAAAAACCAGAGAAACGGAATCTGTAAAACGTGGAAAAGAAAATGATGGTCGGCGTAAGTGTCCGCGCTTAAAACTGTGAGCGGCAGCCAGTTGAAATCGGGCAGCCATTTTCCCTGACTAAAATTTTCCCAGAGAAGCTGACTCCAGCGAATGTGATAATAACCGTCGTAATCGCCGCAGCAAACGGCGCGGGTGGAAAATTGCAGCCACGCAAAAACCGTTGCGATAATCACAAAACCGGCTCCGCCGTAAACGTAGCGCAGCCCTTCGGCTGATTGCAGCCAGTTTTTTGTTTCCGTTTTGCTGTCGGAAACAATTTCGTCGTGCGCAGCACCGTCAAAAATATCTCGACCGGCTTCCTGCATAAATAAAATTATTCCTTAGTTAAATAAATCGTTAAATAAACTGATAAACACGAGTTTTAAGCGCGTCTCAAAAAGACAAAATACCACGAAACAAGTTCAAAGTTCCAAGTTCAAGGTGAACGGTTAATTTGCTAGTATCTAACTTTGAACTTTGAACCTTGAACTTGGAACTTTTTGAATGTATCCGGTTGGAAATCTTTTTATTCCGGCACCGCACGGACAGTTGGAAGCGATTTTAAAAGAACCGAACGGCGTCGAACCGCGCGGCGTTGCGCTCGTTTGTCATCCGCATCCTTTGGGCGGCGGGACAATGCACAACAAAGTGGTTTTTCGCGCCGCCGCCGGATTGCTCGACGCCGGACTTGTCACATTGCGGTTTAATTATCGCGGCGTCGGGCAAAGCACCGGAACGCACGACGAAGGGCGCGGCGAGCAGGATGACATCCGCGCGGTTCTGGATTATTTATCGGAGAATTATCCGAATCAGCCGATTACATTTGCCGGTTTTTCGTTCGGTTCGCGTTTTGGGACGGAAGTTGCGATGGAGGACGAACGAGTCGTGCGACTTATCAGCATCGGTACGCCCGTTGATAAATACGGCGATTACGATTTTTTGCGGAATTTGAAAAAGCCGATTCTTTTTGTTCACGGCGACCGTGACGAATTCGGTTCGGTTGAAAACGTGAAAAAATTGGTTGAGAGCTTGCCGCCGGAAGCCGAGGCGGAACTTGTCGTTTTTGAAAATTCCGGGCATTTTTTTGACGAGCATTTGAACGAATTGAGAGAAACAATTAAAAATTGGACTGATGGAAGAAGAATACGTAACGAGAAATAATCCGGCGATACGGATAACGATGATGCCGCGCGACACGAACGCGCACGGGACGATTTTCGGCGGCGTGATTTTAAGCTACATTGACACAGCCGGAGCGGTCGAAGCGATTCGCTCGACCGGACACGAGCGGTTTGTCACCATCGCTATGCGCGAAGTCGTGTTTCACGAGCCTGTTTTCGTAGGCGATATGGTCAGCTTTTACGCCAAAACCCTAAAAGTCGGAAATACCTCTGTAACGGTGCGAGTCGCAGTCGAAGCCGAACGCTTCGGCAGTCATGAAAAAGAGGTGCGCGTCACAGAAGCCGAAGTCATTTACGTCGCGGTTGACGAGCAACGCAACAAAGTCAAAATTGCCGGAGAAAAACACAAGAAAGAGTGAAGGAGAACAGTATTTGTAAAAATCAGGACGGCGGCGAAAATGCTCGGTTTCTAAGATTTATATTTGAATTTAACCGGAAAACGGTTAATTTTATCAGCTATGCTTGATTTACAAACGCTGAAAACTCCGTGTTTGATTCTTGACGTTGAGCGCATTCGGCGCAATGCCGCGAGAACGAGCGAAATCGCAAAACGAAACAATGTCAGTTTGCGCCCGCACGTCAAAACACACAAATCAATCGAAGTCGCCCGAATTCAAACAGCCGAACATAATAGCCCCGCATTGACCGTTTCGACTTTGGCGGAAGCGCGAGCGTTCGCGCGTCACGGTTTTGCAGATATTACTTACGCCGTTCCAATTGAACCTGGAAAATTCGCCGAAGCGATTGAAATTGTCAAAAGCGGCGTCAAATTAAATCTCATCACTGATGACGCCGAAACGCCCGCCGAATTGGACAAAGCGGCTGGACGCGCGGAGGTTAAATTCGATGTTTTTCTCAAAGTTGATTGCGGTTACCATCGGTGCGGAGTCGCGCCCGAATCAAAAGGAGCCATCGAGATTCCGCGCCTGATTTCCGACGCCAAAAATCTGAATTTCGCGGGCATTTTAACGCACGCCGGACATTCATACCACGCTCGTTCGATTGAGGAAATCCGCCAAATCGCGACGCAGGAACGCGATGTAATGATTGAGTTTGCCGAGAAACTGCGCGCCGATTCAATCGAAGTTCCCGTCGTCAGCATCGGTTCAACTCCGACCGTTCATCACATTGACCATTTGCGCGGAGTGAATGAAATTCGTCCGGGAAATTACATCTTTTTCGACGCTTTTCAAGCGACTCTGGGAAGCTGCGGTTTTGAAGACTGCGCTTTGACCGTTTTGGCGGCGGTAGTGCATCGCGACCGCGAGCGGCGAAAAATAATCGTTGACGCCGGAGCAATTGCGCTTTCAAAAGATCGCGGCGCGGTTGATTTGGACGAAACTTGCGGTTACGGGCGCGTACTTGATTTGACTGGAAACGACCTTAATTTGCGCGTCAAATCTGTTTCGCAGGAACACGGGACGATTCACATTCGGGACGAAGCTACGTTCGAGCATTTAAAAATCGGCACTCGCGTTCGCATTCTGGCAAATCATTCGTGTCTTACCGCCGCGCAGCACGCCCATTATCACGCTTTGGAAAATGGCGAAATTGTTGACCGTTGGGAAATCCATCGCGGCTGGTAAAGATAAGTTTGCGGTGCGCCGGCGAAAAATTAAGGTAAAAATCTGTTTTTATTTTCCGCTTAAACTTTTATAATCCAAAAATTGTCAAAAGCTGAAAATTTTTATGTCAACAGATTCAACAGAAAATCATTCATCAAACGCGCATTCAGGTTCTTCGTGGCTCAAGCCTTCGCTTGATTGGCTTTAAATTTTTGTACCCGTGGCAATTTTGCTGCGGTTTGTGCCGGGTTGGGATAATCCGACGACACTGTTTATTGTTTCGTGTATTGCGATTATTCCGCTCGCGGGCTGGATGGGACACGCGACCGAGCATCTGGCGGAGCGATTGGGACAGGGAATCGGCGGGCTTCTGAATGCGACTTTCGGCAACGCCGCCGAATTGATTATCGCGCTTTTCGCGCTTTCCAAAGGTTTGGAAGGCGTCGTCAAAGCCTCAATCACGGGTTCGATTATCGGCAATATTCTGCTCGTTTTGGGTTTGTCGTTTCTGGCGGGCGGGGTGAAATTTGAACGGCAGACGTTTAACCGGACGGCGGCGAGCGTTTCCGCGACGGCTCTGACGCTGGGCGCTGTAGCTTTGCTGATTCCAACGATTTTTCATTTCTATGTATTACGAAACTTTGTATAGGGAGCTTGTCGGAAAACATCTCGGCAGAGAACCTAAATTCGACGAAGGATTAACCAATGAAAAAATTTCTCAAACAGAACAGCGGCTCGGATTTAAATTACCCGAATCGCTTCGCAAGTATTATCTTGTAACTGGAAATCTGCCGGAAATAAATAAATATCATAATCGGTTATTAAACTTGATTGAGCTTGATGTTAATGACGATGGTTTTCTTGTTTTTATGGAAGAGAATCAAGCTGTTGTTTATTGGGGAATTAAAGTAAGAAATATTACAGACTCCGATCCTGAGATTTGGCAAATTATCAATGAAAAACCATTTGAATCGTATTCAGAGGAATCACCATTCTCCGAATTCATTATAAAAATGATGGATTGGCAGTTCGGAGAGCTTCAAGAATTAGAAAAGTAATGAAAGCGGTTTGGATAAAAGAATCCGGCGGTGCCGAAAAATTGGAAGTGCGCGAAATTGCGAATTTGTCTGCTCCTGCGGCTGATTGCGTATTAATTCGCGTAAAAGCCGCGGCGCTGAATCGTGCCGATTTGCTTCAACGGCGCGGGCTTTATCCGGCTCCAAAAGGTTTTCCGCTAGAAATTCCCGGACTCGAATTTGCCGGAGAAGTCGCTGCTGTTGGAGACGCCGTGCAAAATCTGAAAATCGGTCAGCGGGTGTTCGGCATTACGGCGGGCGCAGCACAAGCCGAATTTGTCAGCGCGCCGGAAAACACGCTGGTTGAAATTCCTTCAAATTTAAATTTCACGGAAGCCGCCGCCGTGCCGGAAGCGTTTATTACGGCGCACGACGCGCTTTTTACGCAAGCCGATTTGCGGATGGGCGAAAGCACCTTGATTCATGCAATCGGTTCAGGCGTCGGTCTGGCGGCGCTGCAATTGGCGAAAGTTGCCGGAGCGTTTGTCATCGGGACTTCGCGCACGCCGGATAAAATCGAACGCGCCGGGCAATTCGGGCTTGATGTGGGGATTCTTGCCAAAAATGAATTGAGCGCGGAAAAATTTGCCGAAACAGTTAAGAACGAAATCGGCGGCGTGGGCGTCAACGTCGTTTTGGATTTGGTCGGCGCGAAATATTTAGGGGCGAATTTGCTGTCTCTGGCAAAGCTCGGCAGGCTTGTTTTTGTCGGAACAACTGCTGGCAGCCGCGCTGAAATTGATATTTTGACCGTGATGTCAAAACGTCTGCGATTGTTCGGTACAGTCATGCGCTCGCGTTCGATTGAAGAAAAAGCTACTGCGACCAGACTTTTCGCCGAACAGGTCGTGCCGCTACTCGCGCGCGGAATCGTCAAACCGACGATTGACCGGGTTTTTCCGTTTGCCGAAATTCGCGCCGCGCACGAATACCTTGAATCAAATCAGAGCTTCGGAAAAGTTGTTTTGGAAATTTGAGACAACTAGGCAAAGCAAAAGAATCTTCAAAGCGATAAGCAATCACATTTTGGAATTTTGATTATTGCCGTCGGCGTTGTCCTGGTTCTAGTTGGAATACTGGCTTATTTCGGCGGTTTAGGGTGGTTTGGTAATTTGCCCGGCGATATTAATATCGAACGCGGAAATACGCGCATTTATATTCCGCGTATTGGCTGAAAATCAAAAGCTAATTTGGCAAGTAAATTCAATAGCCTAGGGCATATTTGGGGATGCCCTTTATCGTTTTGGTGCGTCATTGGTGCGTCAATCTTTCAAAGTGCATCATTTTGTGTAGCGATGTAATAATGCGTAGCTATTATGTTGGTCTCAAAAACGACCCTTTTTGAGACACCTTTCTGATTACAGTTTTGGGAGTTCTGAGCTACTCCCCAAAATAAGACATCTCTAAAGTAGAGGTTCTCGGACATTTCGGTGCCGGTCAATCGCCTCAATCAGCGTTAGATTTCAAGGGCGCACTGTGCGCTCGGAAATGGTTATAGTTCTCTTTGAAAGCATTGATTTTATCCTTTGCATCCTCCAAAGAAAGAAACCAGTTAACGTTCAAAAATTCATCTCTGAAGCTCCCGTTAAAAGATTCGATAAATGCGTTGTCCGTTGGTTTTCCCGGTCTGGAAAAATCTAATACCCGACTTTATTTTCAGACGCCCATATATGACCTTGTTTAATGAAATTTTAGAAGCTAGAATTGTAACCGTTTTATCTAGAAAATCACATTTTTCAATACTTTCGGTCTCCGACATTTAATAAGCATGGCATCAGGGTTTTTTGCAGTTTTAGACGATATTGCATTTTTAATGGACGACGTAGTGGTCGCCAGTAAGATAGCTACAAAAAAAACAGCCGGAATATTAGGCGATGATTTGGCTGTCAATGCGGAAAAGGCAACAGGTTTTGTTTCATCCAGAGAACTTCCGGTTTTATGGGCAATTACCAAAGGTTCTTTTATTAACAAACTGATTATTGTTCCTATAGTTTTTTTACTCAATGTAATTTTTCCGGTTGCGATAAAAATTGCGCTTATTGTCGGCGGACTTTATTTGGCTTACGAAGGAGTCGAGAAAATCGTCCATTGGATATTTCACCGGAGTGAACACGAACACGAACACACAGCAGACGGACATATCGAGGATACTCAGGATGCCGAAAAGGCAAAGATAAAGTCTGCCGTTAAAACCGATTTTATCTTGTCCGTGGAAATTGTCATTATCGCTTTGGGCAGTGTGTTGGAGAAATCTCTCACGACTCGGATACTTACTGTTTCAGCTGTCGCTTTAATTGCAACTGTCGGGGTTTACGGAATTGTCGCACTGATTGTCAGAATGGATGATGTCGGATATTCATTGCTGAAAAAATCCGACGGCAAAGGTATTTTAGCGAATATCGGTAATATTTTGGTGAATCTTTTGCCGGTTATTATCCGGCTTTTAAGTATTGTCGGAACCATCGCTCTGATTCTGGTCGCCGGTGGAATTTTTGAACATAATATTGATTTTCTGCACCATCTCTTCCCCAGTATTCCTACGATAATTAAAGAAATTGTCTTTGGAATTGCGGGAGGTCTGATTGTGATTTTGGCGGTAACGGTCATTAAAAAAATTATCGCTCAATTTAAGAAAACTAAAAAAGTTGAAGTTCCTTAACTGGACAGATTTCAAAAAAGCATATCCTGAATCGCTGGTTTCAATGCTGCTGGTTTCGGTTTTGCTGAGCCTAATTTCTTACGTGGCGCGCCGTTTCTTTTAAAGCGTTTCCTGAAAAACTTTTTGGCTTAAATCTTCTGCGGGTTCAATTTGATTGACGCGAGCCGCTTTTCTTTCGCCGTACATTTTGCGCGCCGCCTCGTCCGTCACGATACACAGACCCGGAACTTCATCCTGCATTTGTTCGATGAGCCGCATCGCTTCCGCATAACTCAAACCGCTCGCCGCACATTCGTTGAAAGTGACGACCGACCAGCGCGGCTGGTCAAGCTCGCTCGGAAACGGGAGCGGCTCTTCAATCGGCGTCAAATCTGCTTCATCTGTTCTTGATGGCGACATCGGCAAAAAACCTCAATAAATTTTAGCACAAAATTTTAAACTGTTTCCGCCCGTCCGATTTTGCTAAATTTCCTTTGAGTTTTAATATTGAATAAAATTTTGCAAAAACAATTTCAGACAATCAAAAAGGCTGACGAGTTTGCCGATTTGTCGGGATATTCGCTGCGGCAAAGAGTTTTAATCCGGCTCGCCGACATCTTTTTTTATTCTTTTATCGTTCTTATCGGCGCGACTCTGCGTTACGAAACCCGCAATTGGGATTTGCTCGAAGAAATCGAACGAGCCGGACAAGTCCCGATTTACGCTTTCTGGCACAATCAGATTTTTTTAGCCGCTTATTTTTTTCGCGGCAGCGGAGCCGTCGTGATGACTTCGCGGAGCTTTGACGGCGAATATATCGCGCGGGCGATTCAGCGTCTCGGTTTCGGCGCGGCGCGCGGTTCTTCGACGCGGGGCGGCGTCGGAGCATTGGTCGAAATGGCGCGATTCGTCCGGGCAAAACGCGCCGCCGCGTTTACCGTTGATGGACCGCGCGGACCGCGCGGCGTCGCCAAAAACGGCGCTCTGCTGCTCTCGAAAAAAACCGGGCAGCCGGTTGTGCCGATTTGTTTTACGGCGGAAAAATTTTGGACGGTGAAAAGCTGGGACAAACTGCGGATTCCGCGCCCGTTCTCGCGCTCGCTGGTTGCTCTCGGCGAACCGTTTTCGATTCGGGAAGCGGATGACGATGCGGCGCTCGAACAGTCAAGGAAGCGATTGCAGACAGCGCTCAACCAACTTACGGCGGAAGGCGAGGAATGGCGAAAAAACAAAACTGAGTAACCTGCCGCAACTATAAACTATCAACTTTCAACTATAAACTGTCTTGCAGAAATCCCTCGTTTCATTGCAAAACAGTTTATAGTTGAAAGTTGATAGTTGACAGTTCGCTTTTTCATTTGTATAAGCCCGAAATACAAAATATCGTGTTTGTTTTCCCCGCCGTTTTGCAGTTAAACTTGCGGGCGAAGTTTTTTAGACAGTCAACCAATTTTCGGAGGATGCAATAAAAATGGCTTTGTTTGATTCGGTTTTGACGGCGGCTGAGGCGCGTTTTAAGCTCGGCGAAAAGGGCGCGCCGCTCGTCAACGCTCTGGTTTCTTTGATCGAAACGGAAGGACTGGCACGGTTTCTGGAAAGGTTCAGGCGCGCCGGTTTGGGAAGGGTTGCCGATTCGTGGGTTTCGGCGGGCGCGAACACGCCGCTTTCGCCGCATCAGTTCGAAGACGGTTTCGGCAAGGAGACTTTGCAAAATCTGGCGAAACAAGCCGGAATGCCGGTTGAAACGGCGGCTCCGGCGCTTGCTGTGATGATTCCGCAAGTTGTTGATTTAATGACGCCCAACGGCGTTTTAGAACGTCCGGTGAAAACAATCGAAACGTCAACGCCGAATTCCATCGAAGCGCTCGAAACCGCTTCGGGCGGCAATTCGCTGCTGCGCGCCATTTTGCCGCTGATTTTGCTCGCGCTTCTCATCGGCATCGGTTTTTACACTTGCCGACCGAATCAGGAAACCAGATTCGTACAGCCAACTGCCGGAAATTCAAATGCAGCAACGAAAAGCAATACTGCCGCACCGACAAACCCGGCGCACGGGGGGCATTAAAGAAAGTTTGAAACGAAGCTGAATTTCAAGGAGAAAAGTTTTTTGACCGAAGCAGAAATTTTAGAACATTTCAGGGCGACCGGCGCGCTGCTCGAAGGACATTTCTTATTGTCGAGCGGTTTGCACAGCCCGCAATATTTGCAATGCGCGCTCGCTTTGAGGCATCCGCGCGCCGCTGTGCGTTTTGGGGCGGCAATCGCCGAACAATATGCCGGGCAACGATTCGACGCGGTCGTTTCTCCGGCAATCGGCGGTTTAATTATCGGTTTCGCCGTCGCGCAAAGCCTCGACGTTCCGTTTTTCTGGACGGAACGCGAGAACGGAACGATGACTGTTCGACGCGGATTTTCGGTTGTGGAAAACGAAAAGCTGCTCGTCGTCGAAGACGTAATCACAACCGGCGGATCAACGCGCGAATGTATTGCAGCGGTTGAAAAGCTCGGCGCGCAAGTCGTGGCGGCGGCTTCAATCATTGATCGTTCGGGCGGCGCAGCGGATGTCGGAGTTCCGTGCGTCGCGCTCGCAACTTTAAATGTCCCGGTTTTCGAGCCTGAAAACTGTCCGCTCTGCGCGCGCGGCGAAAAAGCAGTCAAACCCGGTTCAAGGGCAATCGGAAAATGAGTTTTTCGGAACAGGTTGTAAATTTTTGGCGAGAGTTTTGCGTGCAAAACCCGGGCGTAAATTCGAGCGAACCGTTTCAGGTTTGGTTTTTCAGCAACACCCGCGAATCCGCAAAAGAGCTGGTTGAATTGGTTTTACAGGGAAAAAAGACGGCTACGGCGAGTCTTGTCGAGGTTAACGAGATTAGACCGGAAAATGCGCCGATTGACGGCGGATATAGTGTCGTTACCGATTTCGACGGCAATCCCCGGTGTATTATTCAAACAAGTGAGATTCGTCATTTGCCGTTTGAAGCAGTTGACGCGGCGTTTGCTTTTGACGAAGGCGAAGGCGATCAAAGCCCCGAATACTGGCGCGATTGTCATTGGAAATATTTTTCGGAAGAAGCGGCGCAAGTAAAAATCGAGTTTAATGAAAAATCTTTGATCGCCTGCGAGCTTTTCAAGCTATTGTTTCCGGCTGCGAAAAAATGAATTACAAATTACTGATTCAATATGACGGGACGGATTTTCACGGCTGGCAGATTCAAGAAGGGCAGCGCACCGTGCAGGGAGAATTGACGCGCGTTTTGGGTTTGCTCGAAGGCGCGTCCGTTCAGGTTGCGGGTTCAGGGCGAACTGACGCCGGAGTTCACGCCGAAGGACAGGTTGCGAGCGTGCGATTGTCAAAACCATTTGAGCCTGAAAAGCTGCGCGCCGCCCTCAACGGTAATCTCCGGCGCGACGCGCGCGTTTTAAAAGTCGAAAAAGCGGCGGATGATTTTCACGCGCGTTTTTCGGCAACGGGCAAAACTTATGTTTATCGCATCGTCAACGCCCCGGTTTTATCCCCGTTCTGGGCGCGTTACGCAGTTCTCGAATCGCGCCCTTTAAACTTGACCGAAATGCAGAATGCCGCACAAGCGTTTCTCGGAGTTCACGATTGGACGGCTTTTTCCGCCGCTAGCGCAGAAGCCGAAAATCGTGTGCGTGAAATCACCGAATTAACCGTAGAAACGCGCTGGGACACGCGGGCATCCGCCGCTTTTTTCGACATCACGGTTTCGGCGGAAGGTTTTCTGCGTTATATGGTACGCTCGATTGTCGGAACGCTGCTGGAGGTCGGGCGCGAGGCGAAATCGGTGGAAACCGTGCAGGAAGCGATTGTGACTGGAAACCGTTTTCTCGTCGGCGCAACCGCTCCGGCTCACGGTTTGACGCTGCTCAAAGTTGATTATAGTTAGTTTGGGAATGCTTTCTAATTTTAAAGAAATTGTCGAGCCGAATTCGCCCGACGCCGCAGTTTTGTCGCAGATTGATTGGGCGCGCATTCCCGCTCACGTCGCCGTGATTATGGACGGCAACGGGCGCTGGGCTGCCGCGCGCCGAAAACCGCGCATTGCAGGGCATCGTGCCGGCGTCGAATCGGTTCGGGCGATTGTTGACACGGGCGCGCGGCTCGGTTTAAAAGCTCTCACGCTCTACGCTTTTTCGACTGAAAATTGGAAACGCCCGCCGCTCGAAGTTGCCGCTTTGATGCGAATGCTGAGACGTTATCTGCGGCTCGAAATTGACGAGCTGAACCGGCACAACATTCGTTTTCAGCCAATCGGCAGAATCGAAGGCTTGTCTGATGCCGTGCAGCGCGATTTAAATTGGGCGAGCGATATGACGCGGCTTAACGAGGGAATGGTTTTGAGCGTCGCGCTTAATTACGGCGGGCGCGCCGAGATTGTTGACGCGGTGCGCGCAGCGGCAAAAGAAATTCTTGCGCGCGGCGAAGAACTCGAAAATTTGAGCGAAGAAAGCATCGCCGCCAATCTTTACACCGCCGGTTTGCCGGAACTTGATTTGCTGGTCAGAACGAGCGGTGAGATGCGCGTCTCAAATTTTCTGCTCTGGCAGGTCGCATACAGCGAAATCGTCGTCACGAAAACTCTGTTTCCCGATTTCCGCCGCAAAGATTTGCTCGAAGCAATCGTTGAATTTCAAAACCGGGATCGTCGTTTCGGCGGCATCAAAATCAAATAATTTTCAAGCAGAAAAAAATGGATTTTCGACTTGAGTTTGACGCATAATCGCAAACGGAATTTATGGGCAAAGCTCGATCCTGGCGAACGATTATTTTGGCGTCGTGGCTGATTTTTATCCTGTTCGGCTCGCAGTCGTGTCGAATTCAAAAACGAAACGCTGAAAACGCCGGAATGCGGAATTTTCCGCCCGTTATACTCTGGGCGTGGGAACGACCGGAAGATTTGCAATTTCTCGATTCGGAAAAATTCGGCGTCGCGTTTTTGGCGCAAACTCTGATTTTAAAAAATGACGACGTTATTTTTCGCCCGCGCCGGCAGCCGCTCAAAATCGCGCCGGCGACAAAATTGATTACCGTCACGCGCATCGAATCGCAAAAAACGACAGGCGAGCGCGCCGCTTTGACGGCGCAGCAGCGAGAAAAAATCGTCGAGCGCGTTGTGAAAATGCTCGAACTCGGAAATGTTTCGGGCGTGCAGATTGATTTTGACGCAGCGGTTTCCGAGCGCGAGTTTTATCGAAAATTGCTCGAAGAATTGCGAGAAAAACTGCCCGAAAACACGCCGCTTTCCATCACGGCGCTTGCCTCGTTTTGCATCGGAGATCGCTGGTTTCAAGACTTGCCCATTGATGAAGCGGTGCCGATGATTTTTCGGATGGGAGCGGACGATCAGAATATTAAAAAATATCTTGCCGAAGGAAAAGATTTTACCGAACCGCTTTGCCGAACAAGCTACGGAATTTCGGCGGACGAGCCGCTCGAAATGAAATTTGTCCAAGCGCGCCGAATTTACGTTTTTAATTCGCGTGCCTGGACGCAAAAAGACGTTCTCGCTTTGCGAGAAAAAATTCAACCATGAGAATTGTTAACAAAATATTTGCTTTCGCTCTCATGCTCGCAGTTACCGCGCAGCAATTTTCGTTAGCTGCTCTGGCTTGCGGTCCATCTTTCGTCGAGCCGGTTTTCGCGTTGGAAAGAACGCCCGATGTACCGCTCGAAAATTTTATACGCGGAAGAATCGGCATCGTTAAACCGACCTGGGGAAGAAAATCTTTGTTTATTGCGTTTCGGTTAATGAACGGCGCGGCGTTTTCGTTTGACGAAGAAAGGGCTTTGCTCGAAGCGTTATCGGGGGCGGCGCCGGAAGAAGACGAAAACGATGAGGCGGTAAAAAACTGGATCGCGGCGCGCAAACAAATCGCGGCGGAAGAAAAAGCTTCGCCGATTTACCGCGAGCGCAATTACGCGAGCTACAATTTTTTCCCCAATTGCACGCGCAATGCCTTTGAAGTGGCGACCGAGACGCTCAAAAATCGCGTCGCTTCTTATGGAGCCGACAATAAAGACGTGCGCGAATGGCTCGCCGGGCAGGATGCCGTTTTTGAAATTTGTTCGAGCGGCTCGGATTTGCCCCGCGAGGTCGGAGCCGAAAGCGCCGGATGGCTTCGTAAAGACCGCGAATATCAAATCGCCGCCGCCAAATTTTACGCGCTGAATTTCGATCAAGCCAGAGCCGATTTTGAGAAAATCGCGTCGGATGCCGAATCCGATTGGCGCGAAACGGCTGATTATCTCATTGCGCGCACGCTTGTCAGACAAGCCAGCTTGACGAAAGACGACGCTCGCAGCCGGGAAATTTATCTTCAAGCCGAAGGGCATCTGTCTCATCTTCTGGGCAAAGGCGGCAAATTTTACTCGGCGTCGAAACGATTGCTGGGTCTGGTTAAATACCGTACCCAGCCCGAAGAGCGCTTGCAGGAATTGGCTAACCAGCTTGCGTATCAAAACGGCAACGACAATTTGCGGCAGGATTTGATTGATTACGAATGGCTGATCGCTGATTTTGAAGCTGAAATTTTAAAAATCGAAAAGCAGCGCAAGGAAGCTTTGCAGCGAGCTGAAAAGATCAAAAAAGGCGAAACCGTACCCGAACCGACGCCCGAACGGGTGTTTGAATGGCAGATTAAACAAAGGGAAATCGAAACCGGCGAGAAAATCAGCATCGGCATTTCATATCAAAAACCGGGCGCGGAATATCCCGGTTACGCCGGCATTGATTTTAAGTTTGACGCGGCGGATGCGGAAATTCTTCAGGCATTTGAAGAAAAAATCGGCAGAAAATTAACCGCCGAAGAACTCGAAAAATTAAAGGAAGCGAAAGAGAGCGCGCTTGAGCAGCGCAAAATTTATCTCGGCGCAAATTTCCGTTTTGCCCGCGATTTTGCCGAAAGCAATCGCGGCGATTATTGGGGCGATGATGAATTGAATTACGATTTGATACCCGCTTTTCTGCGCTCGACCGAATTAACCGATTGGCTGCTTACATTTGAAATCGCGTCACCCGATTCTTACGCTCACGCCGTCAAAAAATGGCGCGAGACCGATTCTCCGGCGTGGTTTGCCGCCGCCATCGTCAAAGCCGAAACGACATCGCCCGATTTGAACAAAATTTTGTCAGCGGCGGAAAATTTCGACCGCAATTCGCCCGCGTTTCCAACCGTCGCGTTTCATCTCGTCCGGCTCAAAATCGCTATTGGCAAAAAAGCGGAAGCGCGCAAGCTGCTCGACGACATTTTGTCGCCGAAGTTTGCGGGCGGCGAATTGTTGTCGGTTTCCTCCCGTAACGAGTTTTCCGCTCAAAGAATGTTGCTGGCGAAAGATTTGTCGGAGTTTTTAAAATTCGCCCGCCGCCAGCCGTTTGCTTTCAGCCGCGACGGTTTTCTCGGCACGATTGACGAATTAATCGAGGAGGAAAAAGGTTATTTCGATCCCAAATATTATAAAGAATCAAAGGAAGAATGGGACGCGAAGGTCGAAGACAAGTACCGGGAGATGAAAAATTGGGAAAGCAGTTTCACGTTTGACGACGAAACAATCGAAATCATCAATGAACGCTTTCCGCTCGAAACGATTTACGAAACGGCGCAAAATCGGGAATTGCCCGATTATTTGCGGCGGCGTTTGATGCTGGCGGCTTTCACGCGCTCGATTCTGCTCAAACGCGCGGACTTTGTTGCGAAAACGGCTCCGCAAGCCGTCCGGCTCGAACCCAAACTCAACGAATTTTTTGAGATTTATCTGCAAGCGAAATCGCCGCCGGAAATACAAATCGCAGAAACCTGGCTTTTTCTCAAAAACCCGTATTTGACGCCTTTTTTGACTGACGGAACAATGGAAGTCAAAGAAATAGATAGTTATTCGGACGGCTGGTGGATTGTCCCTGAAGCGACGATTTACGATTACAAATCCAGCGAGGAGAAACCGAAATCGGTTCCAACGCCCGATTTTCTGACCAAAGATCAAATCGTTACGGCGCAAAAAGAAAAAGCGGCAATCAAAGCGTTGGGCGACGCCGAAGCATTTATTTCCGCTCGCGTTTTGGAATGGGCGCAGAAGCTAGCGCCGCGCGACGCCCGCGTGCCGGAAGCGCTTTATCTGGTCGCCGAAATGAACCTGCCGACCAAATATGCCGGCGGCGACGTTGAAACGAGGGAAAAGGCGATAAAAATATTAAAAACTCGTTATCGGCGGAGCGATTGGGCGGCGAAAATTTCGGAAGAAAAATAAGCAGACGATTAATAGCACGTTAAAATTAAATTTATCGGTTTTTTTTTTCGCTAACATTTATGTTGTATTTATCGCAAGTTATTAACGCGCCGATCCGCGACCGGGACGGAGAAAAAGTTGCTGTCACGCGCGATGTCGTTGTCCGACTAGGCGAAGACGAGCATCCGCCCCTCGTCGGTCTGGTGGCGCGTTACCGGCGGCGAAATTTCTTTGTTTCGAGCAGCCAGATTGGAGAATTCAACGAACGCGGAGCCAGGTTGAATACGGACATTCTCGATTTGCGTCCGTTTCAGCGGCGCGAGAGCGAAGTCCTGCTCGCCAAAGACGTTTTGGATAAGCAATTGATTGACGTTGACGGAAAGAGAGTCGTCCGCGTCAACGATGTCCAGATAATCGAAATTTTGGGCGAATGGCGAGTGAGCGGAGCGGATGTTTCGATGCGCGGTTTGTGGCGGCGTTTGATGCCCGCCGGTTTTTACGGCTCGAATGCGCCGGTCGAAGTCATCGATTGGGCAAATGTCGGTTATCTGGCGACCGAGACGGCTGCCGCCGCCGTCCAGCTTAAAACTTCAAAAGACAAGCTCGCGCGGCTGCATCCGGTTGAAATTGCCGGATTGATCGAATCGCTCTCGCCGATTCACCGAACAGAGATTGTCGAAGCATTGGACGACGAAATCGCCGCCGACACGCTCGAAGAAATGGAAACCGAGGCGCAGGCGCGGATTCTGGACGAAATGGACGAAGAGCGCGCCGCAGACATTCTCGAACAAATGTCGCCGGACGACGCGGTTGACGTTCTCGCTGAATTGTCCGAAGAAAAAGCGGGCGAGCTGTTCGATTTGATGGAAGGCGAGGAAAAGGAAAACGTCGCCGAGCTTTTGCCGTATGAAGGCGACACGGCGGGCGGTTTGATGACGACCGAGTTTGTCGTGTTTCCGAAAAACCTGACGGTTGCCGAAGCGATTTCCCAACTGCGCGAATCGGCGGAAACGCCGAATATGATTTATTACCTTTACGTTGTCGAAGAAGAAAATTCGTGGAAACTTTCGGGTTTGATTTCTTTGCGCGGCTTGATTTTGTCCGACCCGGAAGCAAAACTCGAAACTGTAATGCGGCAAAATTTTCAGTTTGCCCGACCGGACGATCCGGCGGAAGAAGTCGCGCAGCAAATCTCGGAATTTAATTTGCTCGCTTTGCCGGTGGTTGACGACGCGGGCGAGATTTTGGGAATCGTCACGGTTGACGACGCAATGGAGATTTTGATTCCGAAAAACTGGCAGCAGCGCCTGCCGCGCCTGTTTGGTTAAAAATTGGATTCTCTCAAACGCTTTAACCGAAGTTATTTTAACTTTTTAACGTCAGTGGGCTTGGTGAAAAGAGAATCGGGAACGGGCGTATTGAATTCGATTGTCGAATAATTGGCGCGCCCGGAAAGTTTTCCATTGCGGTAAAAATCAAGAATAAACGGCGCGAAAACTCCGTTTACTTCAATGAACTGAGCAAAACGAGTTTCCTCTCTGGTTTCTTCGCCGTCCGCATTTTTGCGTTTGTAGAGAACTTTAGCGGGCGTTCCGTCCTGCGCCGAAAATTCAAACTCGACCGTGAAATTGTCCGCGTAAGTTAATTTTATCGCTTCGTTGCGTTTTCCGAGCGACGCTTCTCGCCGACCGACGTATTCGAGCTTGGCATTTTCTTTGCGCCAGTTGCCGCGCAGCAAATTATCCAAACTCGTGCGAATTGATTGTTTAAAAGCGGCGATTTGTTCGGGTGTTTGGTCGCTGATGCTTTTATTCGTGCTGTCGTAATACCAGCCCGCGTCGCCGACGTTTGTTTGAATGGTTTTAAGGCTGCTCGATTTAAATTCGGTGCGTTCTTTGTCAGGGAAAACGATTGTATCAACAAACGAGCTAAACGAAGCCGCGCCGTTTTCCGCAAATTGATTAAAATTGCCGCGCCCGACCACCGTTTTTACCTGCAAATATTTATCGCCGCCAAGCTTTTGCACGGCTTTTTGAATAATGGCTTCGGCTTTTTCGTCTGTATTTGGGGGATTTTTTGCACCGCTTTCTTGTTCGGTAAATAATTTAGTTTCTTTAATAAACCCCCATTTAAACGGATATTCAACTACTTTATAGCTTGTTATCGGAATGCTGTCTTTTTCAGCAGCTCGAAATCTGATTTT
>DASVQU010000053.1:0-84639 GCA_036388995.1 Pyrinomonadaceae bacterium
CCAGGTTATTGAGCAAATCGGCGTGCGTTTCTTTGACGAAATACGTTTTCACGTCCTTTAACAAGCCGAGTTCGTGAGAAACGACTCCGTCGCCATCAAGTGAAACCCGAAAATCATAAGCGCCCTCCTGCGTAGGGTCGAGCGAAACCGGAGTTTCAAAACCAGCGCCGGCAATGTAGGTCATTCTTTCGCAGTCAACCGTATCTTTGGCGTCGAGCAGGGTTTGATGAAATTCCAAAACCCGTGTCAGATAGCCGAATTGAACGTCGGAATAATCCTGCCAAAACGATTGCTTGTAAATTGCGTTATTTGTTGTTTTTGAAGGGCAAAGCTGATACAGCCCGTAAAAGCTGTTGACGATTTGCGAAAGCTCCGAAGGGCTGTGAAACAAATCTATTTTGGCGAGTTTGGAGGCGGTTTCGTTTTTGCCCATCAAGCCTTTAACGGCGGAATACGAACCGGCGTTCGGCGTGCCGAGCATAATTAAATGCGAATCGAACTGCTTCCACTTTTCAGCGTATTTGGCGATAAAGGCGCGCACCACCAAGCCGCCCATCGAATGCGCGACGAATCTGAGCGGTTTACCTTCGACAAAATTTTTCTGCTTAAATTGTTCTTCGATAAATTTGTCCAGTTTGTCGGCGGCATCGAAAACATCCAAACGCCAGTCGTAAGGAAACGGAACGGCTTGTAGAGTCTCAATCGCCAGCCCGTAATACCAGCCGAGAACGCCGGTCGCTTCGACGTTTTCATTGTTCAAATTCTTTTTCGGATTTTTGGGATCTAAACGCAAACGGTCCAAGTCGCCTTTGACGATTCGCCATAAATTGAGCCAGATGTGGTCAATATCGCGCACGTCGTTCGGGTCGTCGGGATTTCTTTCAACCACCGATAAATGCGAACCCATAATGCCGGGCAACAGAATCACGTTTCCGATTCGCTCGCGAATATTTTCCGCCCGCGCCCGTAGCGATTCGGCACGAATCAAAGAAAATTTTTCGTCACCGAAATAATCGCGCAAAGCCTCTTCGTCGGCTTTTGAGGTTTGATTATCTTCAGTGCCTTCCGCCGCTCGCGGAGTTTCCGGTTGCTGGAGCACTTGGCGAATCAGTGTCCAATTATTAAAAACGAAGTTTTCTCGTAAAATTTTATTTTCCGCCGCTGGTTCAGGCATAAATTTATCTCATTCCCGGGGGACGTTTTCGGCAGTAAATGCAATCCCGAAAACGCTCGCCGGAATTCTGTGATTAGCTAAAAATCAGGCGTTTTTTATTCGCGGTTTGTCCTTCGAGCTGCGGATGTTGCGGATAACGCCGAATTAAATTTCTCAGACGCTGATGAAGCTGATCATAGGTAATGGTATTTTTTGCCTCCTCAATCGCCTGGAGCGCGTAATAACTCATTGCACCGTGATATTTGCCGTTAATCAAAGCGTCGTAGGAATATTCGTTGTCGGTGCAGCCCGAAAGCAGTACTTCGCGCATCTTTGATTGAGGGAATTTTTCGGTTTTTTTCGGTTTTGCCGAGAGCGGGTCGTTGAGAATTTTTAAACCGCGCAGCGCCGGATTTAAAAAACGGATGCGGCGGTCATCCGGCGTCCGCATTCCGGGAATAATTTCGTTAACGGCGGCGCGCGTCGCCGTCCCAGAAAAACAATTGTCCAAAATCACGGTCATATTAACGCCTTCGGGTAGATTATTAAAAAAATCGCGCAATTCATCATCAACGATGTGATTATCGCTTATGTCGTATGGGCAGAGAATTTCGTCATACTCGTCTTCGTCGCCGCCGACCTCTGTGTAATAAGAACCGTGCGAGGAATTTGTAAAAACAAGAATATCTCCGGCTTGCGCGCCTGCCAGCAGTTCTTTGAGCGCGTTTATCATATTCTTTTTGGTCGCTTGCGAATCGAGCAGCATTTTTATATCACTCGCCGCGAATCCAAAATTATCACTCAAACATTTAGCCCAAGCCTTCGCGTCGTTTACGCAGCCGTTTAGATCGCTTCCACCATATGGATAGTCGTTGATGCCCACGCAGAGGGCGCGGCGCTTTGATGTTGCCGCATTTACCGTACTTGTTTTTCTTGCCATTTTCTTTTTCTCCTGTTTTTGAAAAATTTCGGAGGTTTTTCAAGTTGGGTGGATTTTCAAGAACATGCAGTCAAGCGATCACCTTTGATGTTCTGAACTGGTTGAAAAAGCCTCTACTCGATATGTCACTTTTCGGCAAAAAATTACATCATAATTTGAAAAAAAACAAGTTCTTTAAAATCCTGAAAATAGAAAAACAAAAGAAAAAAATGCCATGAGGAGAATCGAATATAAATGTTCAATTAATAAAGTCGAAATTGTTGATTTGTTCTTCCGCGGTGATTTTATTGACGCAACAATGCGGAATAACGGCGCTTTGCCAAAATATTAAATTTTGACTCAATTTCACCCAATAGCTGATTAATTGGTTTCTAAAATTTCCTGCACGCGCCCGACTTGTCCGTCAGTCAGACGCACTTTGATTCCGTGCGGGTGAGACTGCGAATTGGTCAAAATGTCTTTTACGACGCCTTCGGTGCGTTTTCCCGTTCGCTGGTCTTGTTTTAAAACAATTGCGACGCGCAAACCCGGTCGAATGTCTTTTCTGTTTTGTGAATTCATTTGGTTAAATCCGGCTCAATATATTTTGCTCTGGCTTCGGGCGAAAATAAAAGCTCGCGGCTGTAAAACTTTAGCGGCAACCCCGAATCACCGCAAGTTTCGATTACTTCATTTGCCAACAAAGCGAGAGAGCCTCTGTCTTTTATATTACCCAAAATATCGGAAACCGTTCGCATCCAGAAAACCGTCAAAGTCTCGTGATAACCGCGCGTCGGCGTATTCGGAACATTGTGAGCCGCATTTAATTTAAAAATTCCGTCGCGCATTTTCCCTGTCGCGGTTTCCAAATCCGGTTCGCGCAGACAATACCAGAGCGCGGCGGTCAAATGCGCGGCGTGGGTCCATTCTTTCTCCGAAACGGTGCAGTTTTCAAAGCGTTCGATTAACGATTCGATTTCGCCGTCTGTTTTATAAATCATATTTCCTCCAAATAAAAAAGCCGCGAGTTGTCGGAAACCCGCAGCTTTGGCTTTTTGTAAGTGCGGAATTTTACAACAATTTGAAATGTTCTACAATCCGTCGCGCCGTTTCTTGCGGCGAAAGATCGGTGTTGTCAATGATCAGACTTTCGCGCGCGTTAACGGGCTGAAACAATTCGTATTTGTCCAACAACTCGTTCAAAATATTTAGATTGTTTGCTTTGCCGTACTTTTTGCGGCTTTCTTTGACAACGCGCTTTTCCAATTCTTCGCGTCGGCATCTGAGTAAAACAAAACAAACCTCGCCGCCGTGTTTTTCGACGGCTTCAAGAACTTTGTCAATATGCGCGTCGTCCTCATCTTTGGCGTAACAAAATGTGTAAATCAAACTGACGTTTTCACGGGCGGCTTCACTGATCACATCGAGCCGAATTTTCTCGATTAATTTATAAAAAGTCGGCGTGCCAAACTCGAAAACCGGCTCGACGCAGTCAATCGAGAGATGATTATGAAAGATTTTATAACCGGTTAAAGCGGCAATTTCTCCCGCAACCGTTAGTTTACCGGCTGCCGGCGGACCATAAATAAAAATTAAGTTCATCAGCTTATCTTCTTTCTAAAATTATCTGAAAAAGATGTCATAAAAAATTACCTTGCGGAGTTTTAGTTTCGACGCAGAAATTTGTTTAAAAAATAACGAACAACGGACAGAACAAAACCCGCGCTCGGAAAATATCGGGTTAAAAAATATCAATGAAAATCTTTCACTTCATCTTTTACACTCTGGTTTGCAGCGTTTTATTTATTAATACCGCTCCGGCTCAAAACAAACAATCGAACATCGCCGTCAATGCTGAAGAAGCGGTTAAATGGCGCGAAGATTTGCGTTATATGGCAGATCAAATGCCCAAATATCACAACAATCTTTTTCACACGATGACGCGCGAACAATTCGACGGCGCAATTAAACGATTACACGACCGAATACCCCAACTCGCCAGACATCAGATTATCGTGGAAATGGCAAAGATTGTGGCTATGGTCGGCGACGGTCACACTAACATTTATCCAACCCGTGATACCAAAATCGGTTTTCGCGCTTTGCCCGTCAAGCTCTATTTATTTAAAGACGGTTTGTTTGTCAGAGCCGCCGAACGCGAACACGCAAATCTTGTCGGAGCGCGGATAACTAAAATCGGTAATTCTTCGGTTGAAGAATCAATCGCCAAAGTGCGGGAAATGATCGGGCGCGACAACGAAATGGGCGTCCGATTTTTCGTCCCGCATTTGCTTGCAATGCCCGAAATTTTGCACGCTTTTGGAATTGTCGCAGATATGGAAAATATTCCGTTATCAATTGAAAAAAGTGGAAAACAGGAAACCATAACTCTCAAACCGGGCGGGTTAGCGGAGATGCTGCCGCCGGATACCGATACGACCTGGATTAACAAAGCAAATTGGGTTGATATGCGTGACGGCGCCTCAAATCCGCAGCCATTGTGGCTCAAAGACCCGAACGATAAATTCTGGTTTGAATATTTCCCTGAAAGCCGCGTCGTTTACGCTCAGATCAATCAAGTTACAAATAAAGAAAAAGAGACTTTGGCTGATTTCTCAAAACGTCTTTTCAGTTTTGTCGAAACGAATCCGGTTGAAAAGCTGATTTTTGATTTGCGACTTAATCGCGGCGGAAACGGAATGCTTTTGCGTCCGCTGGAAATCGCTATAATCAAATCGAAAATCAACGAGCGCGGCAAACTATTTTGCCTTATCGGGCGCAGCACTTGGTCGGCGTCGCAATTTCTTCTGAATAATTTAGAGGAATATACAAACGTTATTTTCGTAGGCGAACCATCCGGCTCGAAAGGAAATGCTTATGGCGATTCGCGCCGGATTACGCTTCCAAACAGCGGAATGACCGTTCGAGTTTCCGTTTATTACTGGCAGGATTGGGCGCCCTGGGATACACGCTTTTGGACTGCGCCGGACATAACGGCAGAACTGACTTCAGAAGATTACCGCGCCAACCGCGACACAGCATTAAATGCAATTTTAAATTACAAACCGCAGGCTTCACTTTCCGAAGTGCTTGATGAAGCCTTAACCAAAGGCGGCGTTGATTTAGCGGCAAAAAGTTTTCGTGAATTTATGAGCGAACCGGCTCATCGTTATTACCACGTCGAGCAGCCGTTACTCGAAGCCGGGCAGCGGCTTTTGAATGAAAAGAAACCGGAACAGGCGCTCGCACTTTTCAAAATTAACGCCGAAGCGCATCCGCATTCTTTCCGCTCATATTTTGCTTTGGGCGAAACTTATTTCCTGACCGGAAATAAAGAATTGGCAATCCGAAATCTGGAAAAATCTTTAGAGCTAAATCCAAAAAATTACGAAGTTTCTATGAGATTAAAGCAAATAAAACAACAAAAATAGAAACCGATTTAAATCCGTAAATTTTTCATTTAAAGGAGATAAAAATGAAATCTGTAATCTTAATTCTCTCTTTCTTTCTGTTTGTTTTTGCCGCAAACGCGCAGGACAAATTGCCTGTTATCAAATCGAATGTTTCCGTCATCAGCATTAAAGACGGCGAAAATATGAAAACCAATACTTGGACTCTGGTTCCCGAAGCCAAACCTGATGTTTACGAAGCCGAATTAATCAACGGCAAACCACATGAAGTAACTTTTATCACCGATATTGACCGGATTAGTTTTACGGTCGAAGAAGGTAAAAAATATGATTTTATAATTCAAAAAGGCGATCAGCTTTGTTACACGCAAATTGTCGGGACTAGGTTTGCGCCCGCCGCGATATTCGATAAAAAATTTCAGGCTCAACACAAAGGAAAAACTTCCGTCGAGATTCCCGAAGTGTACGAACTTGTCAACATCGCAATCGCGATGACGCCGACCGGAATTGCCAATAAAAATCTGGTCTATCAAAACTCGGATTATTACGCGCGAATGCGTCAGTGGTTTGATAAATATCAAAATCATCCGCTGCTCGCGGCTTTTGACGCGGAGCTTAAAAAGAGCGAAAACAACTATTTCAATCTGAAAATGAACGGCAATTCTTTTGAATTCGATAAAAATAATAAACTTGTCAAAAGCAAAATTTATGACCGAACCGGCTGGGGGCGAAAAAATGCTCTAGAGCCGTTTTTGGCGCAAATGCAATCGTTTGCGGATGAAACCAGTTTCCGCAAATTCTTTAAAGAAAACCGGAAAACCTACGACGAGCAAATCGCTTTTTACCGCGACACGGCGAACATTGCCGAGATGAAACGCTGGCTCGACAAAAACTTTCCGACCTCAAACAACTATGATTTTTACCGAATCGTTTTTTCTCCGCTTGTGGCTTACAATCAATCCACAATCTGGTTCGAAAGCAACGGATTTAAAGAATTGCAGCCGCACGTAAATTTCCCGTATGAGCAGGATTTTAAACGATATTTCCAGGGCGCCGCGCTTTCGCCGCAATCGGAAATCGTTTTCCGTGGCGATATAGTTTTTACCGAGATCAATCACGGCTACATCAACCCGGAAGCCGACAAATACGCCGACCGAATAGCCAAAGCCATCAGCAACCGCGACGTTTGGGTGGATAAAAGCAAAGGCGCAGGTTATTACGGCGGCAGCGCGACGTTTAATGAATATATGAACTGGGGCGTAGTCAGTCTGCGGTTTGTTGATTACGCGCCGCGAGAAGAACAGGATCGAATGATTGCCGCAATTGACCGAATGATGACCAAAAGTCGCGGCTTTCCGATGTTCGAGGCATTCGACAAGTTTTTAGTGGATTTATACCGCAACAGAAAATCGAATCAAACGCTTGCCGATCTGTACCCGCAGATTATCGAGTGGTTTGAAAAGAATAATCAAAAAGCCCAATAAATTTTTGCTCCTGAACTCCTTTAAGCGGTCGGTAAATAAATACCGACCGCCTTTTTATTTAAAATGGAATGCCCCACATTCACTTATGTTTATGTCGTAGCGGAAAAGATGTCGCAGGCAATTCGGAAAAGTTACCAAATAAAATAAAACAGACTATAAAAACTTATTATTAAGCTCTTTTGATTTTCGATCACGGTGAAATGGTTCAAGCAAGCCGGTAGTTTGCTCGGTAACGCTCGGAATCGATTCTGCCAGCATTCCTGCCGCAGGTGCAGTGTAAATTTCTTTTCTTGCTTGCTCATTGAGTCGGTTTGCGGCGTTTACCGTTTTCATAACTTTTTTGCGCCTAAATAAAAGCCAGATGAAGATGCTCTCCAATACCAGTATCAGAAGGAAACTAAGCGCCAAAACCACGATTGCAATTGGATCTCCGCCTCTCGCTATTGACAAGAATGCAGCAACCGCCGCCATCCCAAAGACGAATGTAACTACCATCGCACATATAAGTATGCCAGGTGGTATTTCCGACGCTCTGCTGGCATCATCTTTTACAGCATCGCTTAGCTTTGCTCCGCAGCGGTTACAGTAGATTAGATTTTGTGTCACATTTGCGCCGCAAGATGAACAATACATAGTGTTTTGCCTCTACATTTTTGCATACGTCTGAACAATTTCGTAAGTTCCCGATCAAAAATTTCGGATTACTTAAGAACTACATTGCAGGTTTGTTTGATAGACCGCGCGCTTTGTTTTTCGACAACGATTACAAATGCCTTTTCATCAAAAACTCACAGCAAAAAAACAGGCGTAAATCGCCTTTGGCGGCGCTTGTTAAGGCTAAAAGAACAAGGAGATTTTATGAAATACTCACATAAATTAATTACGCTGGCTTTTGCAGCAGTTCTTCTCATCGGTGGAACGGTAACTTCCGCTTCGGCGCAGCGCCGCGGCGTTCGAGTTATTAATCGACCCGTTGTTGTTAGAACTTATGTAAGACCGTATGTCGTCAGACCTTATTATTACGGGTATAACCGCTTATGGAATTACGGATATTACGATCCGTTTTACGACCCGTACTTTTCCGATCCGTACCTCCGTGCTCAGCGACAGAGATATTATCTCCAGCAAGAGTTAAGAGGTAATCAACGAGAATTGAGCAAACACCTCGAAAAATACAGAGCCGACGGTATAATCACCGCCAAAGAGCGGAGAGAATTGGACGATGATTACCGCGACGTTGCGAAGGCAAAACGCAAGTTGGCAGAATTTGAACGTAATTACTAATAAAAGTTTTACGGCTTTTATTATTTTGGAGAAAGCGAGGTTAACGTCTCGCTTTTTTTATTCGGTAGTTCTACCTTGTTCATATGGATAGATTTAAACGATACAAACTAAGCCTTTAGTGCTATATTTTGTTTATGAGCGTGATTGTTTCAACTTCCGTAATTAAGCTAACTCAAAACGATGCAGGCGTCCTTCGCATCGGGGATTCCCGTGTTTCTTTGGATACCGTAATTATTGCTTTCAGCCAAGGCGCAACACCCGAACAGATTGTCGAAGATTATGATTCGCTCGGATTGAGCGAAGTCTATGCGGTTATTAGTTATTACTTGCAAAACCGCGAGGAAGTTGAAAATTATTTAGAACAAAGAAAAGTGCAGCGCGAACAATTGCGCCAACAAATCGAAACTCGCTGCAATCCGCAAGGCATCCGTGAGAGACTTCTTGCTCGCAGACGCAAAGCCGCCTAAAGCGTTTATGATTCGTTTCCTTGCCGACGAAGATTTTAACCGTCGTATTTTACGCGGTTTGAAGCGTCGCTTACCTGCGCTTGATATTGTTCGAGTGCAGGATGTTGGTTTAATAACGCAACCGGACACGGAAGTTTTGGAATGGGCGGCAAACGAAAATCGCATTATCTTAACTCATGACGTAACGACAATGACCAAACACGCTTTCGACCGTGTAGAACTAGGATTGAAAATGCCCGGCGTGATTGAAGTTTCTCAAAATATTCAAATTGGTGAAGCAGTTGAAGAATTGATTTTAATTGCTGAATGCAGCTTGGAAAATGAATGGCTGAACCAAGTTATATACTTGCCAATCAAAAGCTAATCCGTTTCCTCCGTTTGATAGATGGATAAAATATCTTCTTTTGTTAATAAAGGTATTTTATTTGTGTCAATTGTAGAGTGCAGATTTAAACAAGCCGTATTAGCAACTGCCCAAGGTAATTCAGAGAAGTATTCATCATTTGGAAAGTAATAATTTATATCTTTTTCACTACCATTGATCTTGTTTAATAAAACAAGAATATTTTTTATTGAGGTTGAAATGAGCATCAATCCATGAAAGTAATTTTCAGGATGCCAATTTCTTGAATGTCTATGAACAATATGATTGGGCGTCTTATCAATTTGTTCTGAAATAAAAAAAGCTGTTCCGAATTCGCTCTGAGAAACAACACGCCATTGTTGGTTTTCAACGGGTTTTCCTTTAAATTCTGGAAGCCCCATCAAATATTGCCTTCCACCCATTTTAACTCGAAGTCCATGTTTTAAACTGTTGTATTCTTTGTCTATTTTTTCATCTAAAAAATCCTTAAAAAAATGATTCCAAAGGTAACCAAATTGTTCGATTTTTTGTGAATATCTATCTCTTTCAACACTTGCAAAAACTATATTTGCAAAATCTCTAAAGTTTTTAACCGGCACTGCAAGTTTTGTATAAATTTCTTTGCCGTCACGAAATTTCTCTGCAATATCAAGCAAATCTTGATTTCTGTATTTTAGAAACCAACCAATAATACAGTCATGAGCTTGAATAGCAGCAAATATGAATGAAAATAAAACCTCCAATCCTTGAGAGTAAGCAATTCGCATATTCATTGCCGCATGTTGTCTTGTCTTCTTTTCATTTCCTTCTCCGTTTAACAAACTAAGATTTAATTGAGCAATGTATTCAAAATACTCAGAATCAATTTGATTTATAAATCTCAAATTAAGCTCCTGAATATCATTATCCCAGAACGCATATGCTTTTTCATTCACTACAAAAGGAGTACAAAATTGTTTAGGCGGTAATTGTTTATTTCTCATAATATTTATAAAGAGAGCACAGAACAAAATATTCTATGCTCTCTTTTCATTTTACAGCTCAACACTTTCAATCACACCAACCCAGTGTTCTGCGCCGAGAGTGCCTTTGGCAAACTCGCTGATGACTTCAAAAACGTGGTCGGAAAATCCGCCGATGTTTAGGATGTCTGCGCGCGACTTGGCTTGGGTGTGGCTGTAAGGTTGAATGTCAATGCAGACGAGCTTCGCATCCGCGTTGCGCGATTTGAACTCGTTCCACTGTTTCATCGTTTCAGTTCCGCTTCCGCCGAACTGTCCGTGAATTGGCGTGTCAATCCACGATTCGTTGTCTGAAACGTAGATAACCAAATCGCCTTTTG
Organism: Pyrinomonadaceae bacterium; assembly: GCA_036388995.1. Lineage (GTDB taxonomy): Bacteria > Acidobacteriota > Blastocatellia > Pyrinomonadales > Pyrinomonadaceae > JALZCH01. The sequence goes on from DASVQU010000053.1 coordinate 10,424, forward strand.
ATTTATGACGATTCAATTCGCGCAAAGGAGCTGAGCAATTTGTTCCGCCGCAGGGCAGGCTTGCCAGCTTGTTTGCGTTGGTCATCACCGAATCGCGCGGATTGAGCGAAACTTTCACGACTTTGCTTTCAAACGGAATGACTTCCGCCGATGAGTTTTTACGCAAAATCGCCGCCGCGACCAGAGCCGCAACGTCAATGCAGCGAACCGCCGAAGTCGAGCCTTTGCGATAGCCTGTTACGGACGAATGCATTGAGCCTGAAATGTCGGGGAAAATATAAACTTTTCCTTCGATTTCAGGAATATTTTCCAGCGCGATTTCCATTGCGTCCTGCAACGCATCGGTGATTACGCGCGGAATTTCGCGGTTGTTTTCCGCCATTCGGTACGCAGCCAAAAGCTGGTACGGAAAAACGCGGGCGCGTTTGATCGCTTCGCGGTTGCTCAGGCGGTTGGCGATGAGCTTGACCATTTCCGCGTCTGCGAAAACGCCGTGACGCTGGAAGGTGTTCAAGTTCATACGAGTCATCGTCCAACCCGCGTTTCTGGCTATTGCCTTCCAATCTCTTTCTTGTAGAGGAAGGGAAGTCAGCATTTGAAAAGGCACGTCGGGCACTTCTTCAATCAAACCCACTTTAAAAAGCTCAAAGGCTTTCGCCGCATCCGGCAGCAGCTCGATTTTAAATTCGCGTCCGATTAAGTAACCGAACAGCGCTTCGTGTTCGGCGGAAGCCGGTTTCGGGTGAACCATTTTCAAGATGTCGCCGAACGAAGGCGATTGTCCGACGGATTGTTTGAAAATCTGTTCCGGTTTGCGAGCCTCAAACCATTCGCGCACCTGACGTTTCGGCGCAGTTCCGAGCGATTTACGACCGACCGCGCCCGAACGCATAATCTGCACGAAATTACGCAGCATCTTGCCGTTGTCAATCACGCGCGGAAAAACCCTGGCGAGCAATTCCTTGTCTTTGACCGACAGCACGGCGCAAAGCAGCGCCGGAACGTCTTTCATATAACCGCGTGAACGGGCGAATACGGCAGTTTTGGCGATGAATTCCGGTTCGACCGATTCGCAAAATCCGAGAATTTTGTCGAGTTGTTCGCCCGAATCGGCGTAAAAAGTCGTGTTGAGCGTGCCGGTCGCAGCAAACTGCGCCAGCGCGTGTTTCGGCGTGAACTCGTAAGCCAAGCCTCCGGCTTCGTTAATAGTATCGGCTTTCGGCGTGAACAAGCCTTTCACCGTTTGAAATAAATTTTTATTTGCCATTGTTTTAGTCTCCTTTCAGACAAGTTTTTGCATTCTGTAGGGAGTGAGCAGTAAGCGGTGAGCAGTGATCAGATTAAGAATATCTTTCTGTTCACTGCTCACCGCTTACTGCTCACTTTTTTAAGGGCGACAAAAGGGAAAAGACCGCGCAACCGAACAGCTTAGGATCGGCGGAATACTCCCATATTCCCGCGCTAATGGTGGAGAATGTAGTCCTTTCAGCATTCGCCCAATATTGAAAAGCGACGACAAGAATTTGTGAAACGTTTCGTTGCTCTATCCTGACTGAGCTACAAATTGAGTTTCCTCAATTTGGTTGGATTTGAACCAACGACCTACGGCTTGGAAGGCATGTAGTTCCACGAGCATTCGCCGCAAAACAAGAGAAGTCGCGGTGGAAAGAATCGAACTTTCAATCTAACGATTATCGGTCGTTCGCTTTGCCATTAAGCTACACCGCGTGATCAATTACGAATTTCAAATTACGAATTACGAATGAAACAAAACTTCGTAATTCGTAATTTGAAATTCGTAATTGTTGAAAGTGGGTCGGGTGGGACTTGAACCCACGATACCTCGCTTAAAAGGCGAGTGCCTTGATCCGACTTGGCTACCGACCTGAAATGGCTGACAGGGCGGGACTCGAACCCGCGACTTCCGACTTAACAGGACGGCACTCTAACCGACTGAGTTACCTGTCAATAAAAAATCCGACTAATTTAGCGCTCCAACCGCAATTAAAAGCGGCGGGCAAACGCGGCGAGAAAATCGCTTCGACGGGCGAAAGACAAGATTGTTCGTTGCAAACAAAGACGGGATAATCAGCATTCTTTCGCCCTCAGCGATTTTCTCGCCGCGTTCTTTTAGGCGAGTTTGTTTTGATAAAAATAAATTGAAAGTTGAAAGCCGATGCGGGACTCGAACCCGCGACCTCTTGATTCGTAATCAAGCGTTCTGAATTCCACTGAACTAATCGGCTGTAAAAATGATTTAAGTGAGGCTGGCTACAACAATTTGGCGCAAAGAACTGCTTTCGAAAGGCGAGCCATCGCGATTGCCAAATTTCCGTTCGATTTGAAAACCGTTGTAATGCAGCAAAGCGTCAAGCTCTTGCGGGAAAAACTGCCGCATCTTAAACGAAAATTGTTTGTTCTTGCCGGTCGCCTGATTTTGATAATTCCAGGTAATGTGGTTTATCTGCGTCGCAACGTCGTAATTTACCCTTCCGGTTAAAACGGCTTTACCTTCGGGAGTTTCATATTCCGAATCCATGACGCTTTCATCCGGCTTTCGGGAAAGTATTTTCAAAGACGGATTAAAGACTTCGACCACAAATCTTCCGTTTGCCGTTAAGTGACGTTTGACAGCGGCGAAACATTTTTCCACATCTTCGCGCGTCAAAAGATGCTGCAATGAATTACCGAGCAGCAAAATCAAAGGAAATTGCTGATTTAACTCAAAATCGCGAATGTCGCCCGTTCGCAAATCAATCGTGACGTTTCGAGATGCAGCTTTTTCTTTCGCACGGCTTAACATTTCGTCGGAAATATCAACGCCGACAACGCTAACGCCTTTTTCAGCCAGCGGAATAATGTAAGCGCCGCTGCCGCAAGCCAACTCTAAAACGGGCGAACCGTAAAGCGCGATTTTGTCTTCATAAAAAGCCAGCGTTTCGGGCGGCGCAAATTCGCCGTGAACCAGATCATAAAAAATCGAATCGTCGTAAAGCGTTTGTTCATCTGACATTTTGAAATCTCCTGCAAAATAAATAAAGTGGCTGGAATTGGCATCGCACCAATCTCTCGACGTTTTCAGCGTCGCGCTAATCTGTCTCAGCTATCCAGCCGGGGAGAAACGACGAACGCAGAACGACTAAAGCCGAATTGAAATCAGTTCAGCTTTCAGCGTTCATAATTCATCGTTTCTTTTAGGCGAGAAGACGCTGCCGGTCAAGCGATTCGTCTTCGATGAAGAGGTATTTTCTCCATTCAGGCTTGCTTTCCGCGTAACGGCAAAGCAGAACGCGGTCAAGCCCGACTTTGAGAAGTGATTGTGAGGTCAAAAGCGGCATTCTGGCTTGTTCGGGCGTGCGGTTGCCTTTGCGCCCGTTGCATTTTTCGCAAGCCGTAACGAGATTTTCAGGCGCGGAATTTCCGCCCTGAGCGCGCGGCAAAATATGATCGAGCGTCAAGGTTGACGCGCTTTTGTGTTCGCCGCAGTATTGGCAGCGGTAAGAGTCGCGCATATAAATCTGTGCGCGCCGCACAGTCGCTTTCGCCTGTTTGCTGCGTTTCAAATAAACGTAATGACGCAGCCTAATCACGCTCGGCACGCGAAACGTCTGCCGCACGGAACGCAGCACGTTTTCGCCGTCAAATTCTTCGATTGTCACCGCGCCGCGAATGAACAATGTCATCGCCCGCGCCACGCCGACCGTGCCGAGCGGTTCGTAAGAGAAATTTAGTAATAGAACTCTTCCTGTTAACACGTTTCCCGTGCCTCCTTTCTTTAAATTATAAAATCTCGGTTTTGAGTGAGTTTTATAAAACTCACTCAAAACATTTAGTCGAGGAAAACCACCGAACTCATGCCCGGCGCTTCGTTTTCCGTGTTCATCAAAACGCGATGCCAGCCGTCCAAAACAATCGTTTTATGATCGGGATGGCGAACGCGCCCGCGCGCGTAAACCGTCGCGTCGCGCCGCATCGGACGCCAATTCCAGCTCGCGGCATCGGCGTTAGATTTCAGCAGACGATTGTATTCTTCAACCGTCACACCGCTTGGGCGGCGATTGCAAACCATCACGGCAATGCCGCCGTCGCGGTAAACTTCTTCGCAAAAGTGCGATTGCCCGCGCCCGCGATTAATCGGCTCGTTGCGGAAAATCAAATGCGGATTGACTTTCAAACCTTCAACCGGAACGAAAAACCATTCGCCCTGACGCACAAAAACTTCGTTGCGACGGGTGAAACGGTTTTTCCGGCGTTTCAGTTTGCGACTGATTTCCGAGCGCACATCCACAGGCTGCAACGCTTCCATCGCTGTTTCGACGTTGGAGACATTATTGCCCGGAACGGCGCACACAAACCAGTGTCGTTCGTCGTGTCCGCAGAGAAATTTGTTTTTGCTCGCTTCACGACGTTCAATCAAAAGCAAATGACGCAAATCCGGGCGCAAATCAACTACTTCGTAATCAACCGGCTCGGCTGCGTTCATTTTAATGTCAAAAAACTCACCGTTTTTGTCCGCGCGAATGTTGATTCCAATCGGATTTCTTCGATTTGGAACAACCTCGCTGATTTTAATTCGAGCGCCCATTTGCCCGAATCGTTTTTCAAGCAATTCTTTGCCCATACAAAATACCTTTCTGTTTTCGGTTATTGATTTCGCACGGACAATCTCAAAAAATGATTTTGTCCGTCCGCTAGAAAAGCGTCTCGGCATAAAATCGTTTTTCTCTGAGTCGCATTGTGTTGTCTCCTTTGTTTTATTTAGATTGGAGCATCGTGACGGATTTGAACCGCCGTTTACTGTTTACAAGACAGTCGTCCTCAGCTAACTAGACGAACGATGCATCTTTAAGAAAACTGAAAATCCCCGTTCCCACCCTCGATAAAGCCGCAAATCTATGTGAAGGTGCTGACAATAAGCATTACACTTTGCCCTTGTAACATTGCTGGACATAATTTGTACGAATCGGGAATCGAACCCGAAGCGTCGTCCCAACGCTACCATGCTCGCGAGTATTAATCGCAATCCAACTTTTAGAGCCTGTTGGCGGCTTTCACATACGCCTTTGTAGCCTTATCTACCAACGCCGAAATTATTCGACTAAATCAGTTTTCCAGTTAAATTCCTGAATCTTCGAGTCAAGCTCGCGATATTGTTGTGCTAATTTGTCAGCTTGTTTTTGTGTTTTAGCCACATCAATTGTGCTGACGAATTTAATTTCCGAACGGCTATACATTTGTTGAGTTACCGTTGCAGCATTAACTAAACCGGAATAAATACCGCGTCTTAAAATTAAAATGTCACGCTCAGCCAAAGCGTCACTTAAAGTTTTTCCTTTGGCGAATTCGGTTTGTGAATTGGTTTGATTGATTTTTTTTATCAAATCTTCATATTCATTTGCCGCTTGTTCTATTTCCTTAAGAAGAACTTCAGGCTTTTCGGCAGGTGCGTCGCCGTCTTGAACTTTTGCGTTGTTCATCAATCTTTGACGTAATTGTTCAAAACGCTTTTTTACGTCTGCTCTTAAAATTAATGCCTCTGCTAATTTCATCGTTATCACCTCCTGTTAAATTAATCGGGGCGGCAGGAGTCGAACCTGCATCAGCCGATTATCTGTCGTTACGAGGTATAAGCTCGCCGCTTTACCTTTAAGCTACGCCCCGCAAAATTAAAATCGGGAAAGAAAGAATCGAACTTTCGCCGCGAGTGCCCAAGACTCGAATGCTGTAGCCATTACACCATTTCCCGAAAAAAGCTAAACAGTAGAATTTGTAATGATAAAAAAGTTTGGAGCGAATTATTTGCATCAAATTCGCTCCATCCGGCGGACGGCGCGGTTACGAGAGTGACCAAGAACCGAGATGGTTTAGTTTTTCCGCCCGCGAGAAATTATTTGATTGAATTTTGGGCAATCATATCGAATCGAAACGTAATTTACTTTTTGCAATGCTGTATTTTACTTTTGAGAGGCTTGAAAATCTCTGATGAATTCTATTGCTTGTCCATTGACTGAATTTACAATCCATATAACCGCAGTCCTTATTGTTGATACTTCTTTGATAGTTATTCGTACATGTTCAAGTTTCTTTGGGTGTGTTATTCTATCCCTTATTTTCCTTGTCTTGAGAAATGCATCCCATTCAGTGCCTTTATTTATTGCAAACTCACGTTTGCAGCTTTTCGCAAGCATAAAAAGACTAAACAACATATTTTCAACGGTTTTCAGTTTGGCTTCTTGGACACTTGCTTCACCTTTATTGTTTAAAACATAGCTTTCATCATTAAGAAGAGCTATTTCGGAGCTTGAAAACTCAACACGATTGTATTTTGCTATTTCCTTTGCTAGCTGTTTATATTGAAATGTTAGCCCCTCAATTGCAGCAAATAAACTACGAACAAACGATCTTCGCCAAAATTGCCTTTGGTCAGGGTTATTAATATCAATTTCAAAACCACCCGCGCAAATTATTGTATCTTCAAGCAGTAACGAACTAATTCTGATAAATTCATCTATCTTAAGATTTATATCTACTGATTTTTCCGAGTCTAAATCTTGATTCATAACTAATTCAGTAAAACCATCGAATAAAATTTTCACTTAATTCGATGGTTTTGCCAATTACCCTTTAACGCAAACGACTTGTTTGATTTCGGCGACGATTTCGACCAAATCGCTTTGGTTTCGCATCACCTCGTCAATGTCTTTGTAAGCGCCGGGAATTTCGTCCACAACGCCCGCGTCTTTGCGGCATTCGACGCCTGCGGTTTGCGCCGCCAAATCCTCGCGCGAGAATTTTTTCTTTGCCGCCGTGCGCGACATCTTTCTGCCCGCGCCGTGCGAGCAGGAATTGAACGATTGCGGATTTCCCAGACCTTTGATGATGAACGATTTCGCGCCCATCGAGCCGGGAATAATGCCGTACATTCCCTGATCCGCGCGGATAGCGCCTTTGCGCGTCACATAAACTTCTTCGCCGAAATGCACTTCGGGCGAAACGTAGTTGTGGTGACAGTTGACCGCGATTTCCGGGCGAAACGCTTTGCCGTCGTTAAACATTCGGTTGAATGATTTCAGAAGGCGATTCATCATCACTTCGCGGCTTTTCAGCGCATAACGCTGCGCCCAATCCAAATCGTGCCAATAGGCTTGAAATTCGGGCGTGCCTTGAATGAAATATGCGAGTGCCGGATCAGGCAATTCGTTCAAACGGTGCAAAGATTTCGCCGTCGCAATGTGGCGTTCAGCCAATTCTTTACCGATGTTGCGCGAACCCGAATGCAGCATCATCCAGACGTTATCTTCAGTGTCGATACAAACTTCGATAAAGTGATTGCCGCCGCCGAGCGTGCCGAGCTGCGTCATCGCTTTTTTCCTGCGGTCTTGAACTGCCGTATGTAATTCGTCAAATTCAGACCAGCCGTCCCAGCGCGAGGCTTCATCGGGCGATTCTTTGTAGGCGTTAAAACCGACCGGAATCGCGCGTTCAATCTCGTGGCGCAATTCTTTTAGTTTTCCGTCGAGAATCCCACTTTTGAACGGCGTCTTGACCGCCATCATTCCGCAGCCAATATCCACGCCGACAGTTGCCGGAATAACTGCGCCTTTGGTTGCGACGACCGAACCGACCATCGAGCCGATGCCGAGATGCGCGTCCGGCATCAGCGAAACGTGTTTGAAAAGACAGGGAAGACGCGAAACGTTGCGCAGCATATCTTGTTCTTCGCGGCTCAATTCGTGATTGACCCATGACAAAACATCGGCTTTCGCGCCCGAAATATTTAGTTTGTTATATGGCATAGTTTTATTTAATCGTAAATCGTGAATAGTAAATCGAAAAGCGGAAATTCGATTCGCGATTTACTATTCACGATTCACTTCTATTTTAAGTGACGACAAAGTTTTGATGAAACAACTTTTCCGCGCTCTGCTTCTGAGCTACAGCCCGTCAGAAATAATAATCGGGCTGGTCGGAATTGCACCGACGACCTCGTCATCCCAAATGATGTAGTTCCACCGGCATTCGTCACTTTTTAAAGAGTTTATTTTTAAACCTAAAGTTTTAAGTTAAATGTCTGATTAACGACTCTGAATCTAAAACTTTAGGTTTTGTTAATTGGCGACAAAATTGGCGAGAGTTCCCGCCCGTAAAATTTGAGTGGACGGGGCAAGAATCGAACTTGCTAATCCAAATGTACTCCCAGCCGGCATGCGCCAAAACGTGAAGGGCGACAAAGAATGTTGAGACGTGTGCATTTTACAGATGTAGTCACAACGGCATTCGCCCTGAGAAATGAGCGGGATAGACGGGAATCGAACCCGCACCTTCTCGATAGACAGTCGAGCGCACATCCTTTGTGCTTCTACCCCGTATTTTTAACTTTTGGATTTTTCTTTTTTGTCTGTGGACGATTATTGATCGAATCAGCTTCAGTCTGAATGGCATCTCGAACAGCGTTTACAACTTCAGCGATACGATTGATTTTGTATAAGCTGTCTGCGCGGTTTTCTCTTGTATCCATATTGAAATCAAACGAAATGTGACGATAACAATCACCCATTTTTAATTCGATTGATCCCCATTTCCAATCGTCATCATCATTCGGAATCTCGCTTGTATCTTCGACAATGCCGATTATAAAAGCCGGATATTCTTCATCTCGGTTGAGAAACAAACGTTTGCGAACATGATATTTTGTTTTTCTTTTCTGAGACATCTTCTTTTCTTTCTAGACTGCGCGCGGCAGCCGGTTCGTAGTCAAAGTTTCATTGTGTTTGTACCTCCGCGATTAAATTTACTGACAAGCATTTTTTTGTTCTCCTTTCGTTAAAAATTGAGGTGGATTGACGGGATTTGAACCCGCAACTTTCGCAGTCACAGTGCGATGCTCTGCCGATTGAGCTACAATCCACATAAACAATTAAGAATTTCAAATTACGAATTACGAATTGATTAACGGAGATGACAGGACTCGAACCTGCACGGGAATATTTCACCCGACTGTTTAGCAAACAGTTACGGCTACCATTTCGTCACATCTCCAAAGTTAAGCAAGGACGACGGGACTCGAACCCGCTAGGACTAGCTTGAAAGACTAGGCGCTCGACCGCTTTGCATTCGTCCTCATAGATTTAGTGCGCGTGGAAAGATTTGAACTTTCACTGAACGATTCTTAAGACCGTTGCCTCTCCCGGTTGGGCTACACGCGCTCTCGGTTTTGGTGGACTGAAAGAGATTTGAACTCTTACGAGAAGTTTGCAGGACTTCTATGCTGCCAGTTACATCATCAGCCCGAAATTTTGGGAAAATACCGACGGTGAGAGTCGAACTCACAACCTCTTGTTTCTAAGACAAGCGCCTCTTTCCGGTTGGGCTACGTCGGCGTGAAAAAGCAGGCAGTCGGATTTGAACCGACGGTTAACGGATTTGCAGTCCGTCGCCTTAAACCAACTTGGCTATGCCTGCGAAATTTGGAGCGCGCGACGGGAGTCGAACCCGCAGCAGCTTGATTGGAATTCAAGAGTTCAACCGTTGAACTTCACGCGCCAAAGAAATTGTTGAAAGAAACGAGCGGTGCAGGACTTGAACCTACATTCTATCGCGTTAGAAGCGCGAAGGTTTCTCCATTAACCAAACCGCCCGGAATCAATTACGAATGAAGGAATAAATCTACAAAAATAATTCCAAAAATCGTAATTTGAAATTCGTAATTCGTAATTGGATTGAAAGCACCGTGCCGGATTCGAACCGGCACCGCAGCGTAGGCAACGCCGCATCATCAGCCTTTAGACCAACGGTGCATTAAAGCAAGGCGACAAAATCGAAGTGACGTGTTTGGCTCCGAAGAGCCTTTTCTGAGCTATGTTTGTTTTACCAAACAGCCGGAATCGAACCGGCGACCTTTAACTTTTCAGCTAACGCTCTTACCATGTAGTCACGTTCAGCATTCGCCTCGCAAATAGCTTCGGGGCAAGGAGTCGAACCTCGATTTCTTCGTTCAAAGCGAAGCGTCCTCCCATTGGACGACCCCGAAAAAATCAATTACGAATTACGAATTTCAAATTTCGATCTGAGTCTAGGCAAATTCGTAATTCGTAATTTGAAATTCGTAATTGAATGTGGTGGCTTTGGCGTGAATCGAACACGCGACAACACGCTTATGAGACGTGCGCTCTGCCGACTGAGCTACAAAGCCTTAACGTTTAGGAAGATCGGCTCTGAAGGACTCGAACCTTCAACCAACTGTTTGTAGGACAGACGCGCTACCGATTGCGCCAAGAGCCGAAAGGGAATTGGCTCAGGGACCGGGACTCGAACCCGGAAACTTCCGCATTAACAGTGCGGCGTTCTACCAATTGAACTATCCCTGAATGAGGAAAACGGAAGGTACAGGACTCGCGCCCTGTATGGGATTTCACGCCCGGCAGTTTTCAAGACTGCTGTCAAACCATTTAGACTTACCTTCCACAAAATTTAGACAGGAATGCTCCGACTCGAACGGAGAATCTCTGATTTGGAGTCAAGAGGTTTGCCGGTTAGCTTACATTCCTAAAAAAAATTGGTGCACCGGGAAGGAGTCGAACCTTCATGCTCGGAAAAGAGCCGCAGTTTTACAGGCTGCTGCCATGCCATTTTGGCGTCCGATGCACACTTTTAGCGATAAATATTGAACCGAATTGTCAAACAGCAAAACGAAAAAGAGCGGATTTTACCGAAAATTACCAAGGGTAATCCGCGTCAAATCCGCTCCTAAAACTTGCGTTTACTGCTTTACAATTTCGGGAGCGGAAGACGCCGCTCCCGCTGATTTAAACTTTAATTTCAAAACGATCTGACGTTTTCAGACCGACTAATAATCCTTGTTTCGGTTGATTTTCGAGGGCAATCGGGCTATAACTTGCCGCCAGACCGACAAAACCGCAGACTTCCGGCATACCACAGCCTGCGTTGCGCCGCGACCAACTATGGCGGCGTGTAGCGTCTGCGGTTATGCTTCTAAATTTTCTGCAATCTCTTAACATCGAAAATCTTCCTCAAATAAAATGGCTTCCGTAAAATGAAGCATTGCGTTTATAAAATACTTTTTAAGGTCTTGTCAAGAGCTTTATGATAAAAAGTCAAAAATTTCTCAAATTTTTTACAAAAACAATGATTTCCGGCGGTTTTTTAATCAATTCCAATTAAATATGATTTTAGTTTCATCAAACTTTCATGAAAAAATAGCGGTGAAGCTAAGAAAAAGCGATGCCGGAAAAATCTTTCATTTAAAAATGCCGGAAACCCTGCGGTTCAAGCAGAATTGTTTTTGATTCACGGGCAAGCTCGATTTTTCCTACATTATCTGTGATTTGACCGATGCAGGTTATTTTTTCGCCAAATAATTTTTCCAACTTATTTTTATCTCTAGGTCGAACAGTGAAAAGCAGCTCGAAATCTTCGCCGCCGTTGAGAGCAAACGAAATCACATCTTCATTTTGTTTCAAAACCTGAAGCAAATTTTTTTCGAGCGAAATTTTTTCAGCAATTAATCGCGCACCGACTTTGCTTGCCCGGCACAAATGCGATAAATCGGAAGAAAGCCCGTCGCTTAAATCGAGCATCGCGGTCGTTAATTTCTTTTCGGAAAGTTTTAAGCCGATTTCAACTTGCGGATTCGGAGCAAGTTGTTTGCGAATAAGATTTTTCCGCGAGCCTTTTTCGGAATCAAACCGAAAACCGTTTTCAAGCAGACGCAAACCAGCCGCCGCGCCGCCGAGCTTTCCGGTGACAAAAATCAAATCTCCAACTTTAGCGCCGCTTCGCAAAGCAGCCCGATCTTTTTTCGTTTCTCCGGCGACAATCGAATCTATGACAATTTTGTCGGGCGTGCGCGAAACGTCGCCGCCGACTAATTCAACATTGAATTTTTTTGCCAGATCGAACCAGCCCGCGTAAAATTTCTCGACAAAATCCGTATTCCAGATTTTTTCGGGAATCCCGATTGAAACCATCGCCCAGAGCGGTTTTGCGCCCATTGCCGCGACATCCGAAAGCGATACGGCGAGAGCTTTATGTCCGACAAATTCGGCTCGCGTCCAATCGAGTCGAAAATCAATGTCTTCGACGAGCATATCGGCAGTGACAACTAAATCGGTTTTTGAATTTTGAGGAATTACGGCGCAATCGTCGCCAATCCCAATTTTAACTGCGGAAAATTGCGGTTTATTTTTCGTCGTTTTATTGAGCAAATTGTGAATAAAATCAAATTCGCCGGTCATAGTGAAAAGTTAAAGCAAAATCATAAGCGGCGGCAAATCTTTTTTTGTTGATTTTATTTACAAGCGTGAGTTAAATTAAGGCTCGAAGAATTCCCTGCAATTAAATTTAATCAGCAAAGCGAGAGCAATTATGAGTCGAGCGGCATTTGCGATACCCGAAAAAATTTATTTCAAAATCGGCGAAGTTTGCGATTTAGTCGGCGTGCAGGCGCACGTTTTGCGATATTGGGAAACGGAATTTCCGATGCTCGCGCCGCAAAAAAACCGCGCCGGTCAGCGCACTTATCGCCGCCGCGACGTGGAAATTGCGCTTCGAATCAAAGAGCTGCTCTACGAGGAGCTTTACACAATCGCCGGAGCGAAGAAAAAATTATCGGGCGAAATTCGCGGAGTTGCGGAAGCTCCGAAATTAAAAATCGTCAGCGGCGAAGCGCCTAAAATCGAAACGCCGCGCGTCATAGAAAAAGCCGAAAGCGAAATGGCAACGCCGCAGATTCAATCTTTTACCGCCAAACAGGCGATTCAAAATTTGCCGGAAAATTTAGACGAAGAAGAGCTTCATTCGGAGTTTGACAACGAGGAATTAACGGACGAACGCCGCTCGGCGCTTCAAAATCTGGCTCGGCAGCTCGCCGAAATTCGACAAATTTTAAACGCGCAGGAGGAAATGCCGCGCAGCCGCTGGTAAGCTGGGTTTGACAAAAACAAATCCCCATTCATATTCTAATTGAGCAAACGGGATGTGGCGCAGCCTGGTAGCGCGTTCGCTTGGGGTGCGAAAGGTCGTGAGTTCGAATCTCGCCATCCCGATTCAAAATTATTGAGCTTAACTCAATTAAATCAATAGAAAAGCGTATCTTTAGAGATACGCTTTTCTTGTTTAGTGTGTCAGCGGTGCGTCAATCACAAAAAAAATGCCTTCTCAGATAGTAATTGAATGCCCGCTTTTTCTTCCGCTGACTATTCATCATTAGCGTTTATCCCTTACATTTCTCTAACTCGCTTGCTTGATTCCGTTTGTTCCCACTCTCATTTCACGAGCAGCAAATGCTGCGGAAAAGTCTTCTGCTCTAATGAGGGCGGTGTTTCCGTCTCTTCTCGTTTCTCTTCTGTAACGGCGCTTGGAAAAGCGGGCGGTTGCCAACCGCCGTTTACATCTCCAATCAGTAAAGCTGTGTAATTCTCATCAGAAACATTACCGCTAAGCGGCGTATAGCTGCGAGACGGTTCAGAAAATTTCCAGTTACCCGTTTGTCCGGTTTGTGCGGTTTGTCCATTTGCTGCGACAAAGCGAAGAATCAGAGTTGCGTCAATTGGGGAAAGATCTCCGCTTCCGTTGGTATCGCCCGCTGTTCGCTGGTTAGCTGTTAAATTGCAGGCATCGCCGGCGGCTACACAACGCAAAATAAGCGTCGCATCAAAAGGGCTGATATTGTTAATATCTCCGGTTTTTGATGCTGTGACGGTATAAGCGCCGCCGGTTTCAAGATTCTCGTTGAACTGATATGAACCGATTGAATTACTGGTAGCAACGGCTCCCGAATCGCCCGCCGCCACTAATTTTGCTCCGGGGACAAACTTCGCGGGCTGATCTGCGGGAGTTGTTCCGTAAAAAACGGTTCCCGACACGCTGGAAGCAAAATCAATGGATTGCGGCTCGCCGTAGATAAAGTCATCCATTGCAACAATGTCAATCCCATTCTCGCCGTCGTCGTTTGTTGCGGAAAGCGCAGCATTACCGCTTTCGATCACAACGCGCGCGACGCGCTCGCCGTTGTTAAAGGAAATACCGACGAACGAAAGACCGTTATCGTGGACGGGCGCAGAAGCAGCCGAAAGTTGTCTGCCGTCGGGACCATAAACGCGAATCAGCGAGCGATTACCGCCGGTTGCTGAATCAACATCCGCAAAAACAACTCCGAAGCCTTTGACCGCTGCCGGAATGCTCGTTCCCGGAATAAAGAAGGTTACTTCCATCATGTGCGTATTGCGGGCGATGAATAAGCGCTGCGAGCTGAAAGTTTGCAGAATGCTCGAATAAGAGGCGTTGAGATTGCCGAAACGAACCGGCACGCCTGACGCTGACGATGCGCTGACGGCAAATTGATTTAACGCCGATCCTGTTGCATCCTCTATTGAGTTGAACATTACGCCGCGCGGACTATTGACGTTAAAGAAATCTACGGGAAAATTGTTCGGCTCGGCAAAATTGTTCGGCACACCGTCCCAATTTATCTCTCGCCTCCCGGAAGGGAATGACTGCCCGTTATTAGGATTGTTCACGCCGCCCAAATCTGCACGGAACAGGTCAACTATCGCTTGAAGCCCCGCCGCATTTGCTCCGCTCCCTTGCCTAACGACAGGCGCGGCTAACGCAAAGGTTGAAAACGCGAACAGCCCGAGGCTGCCCAAAACCAAAAATCGAATCAGGTTATTTGCGAAAATCTTTATCATTGCTATTTCTCCATTTATGTTTGGCTTCTTTCGAGCCGGTTTCTTGCTGACGGAAGCGATTATGCTGACTTCGAGGCGGGAGAATCTTTAAGATTTTCTGAAGTTTTTCTGAAAAATTTCTGTTTAAAATCTCACGAAAGTTTTTATTCGCTTGCTTTATTTAGATTTCTTATTCGAAGATTGTCTCGTGTAAGGATTGTTTAATGGCTTCGGAACCGTAACAAAAATTATCCGAACAGAGAGAAAGTCTGCTAAAATATTTGACAGGAATGGCAGTTAAATCAGAGACTAAACGAACTCATCTAAATGCAAGTAAACAAATAAATTTGAGTTCGAATTTCGCCATCCCGATTATTTAAGCCGCAAGGGATTTTAGCTTTGCGGCTTTTCTGTTTCCAAAACGATTTAAATTATGAAAGGCATAATTTTAGCCGGAGGCTCCGGCACAAGGCTTTATCCGATTACGAAAGCCATCAGCAAACAGTTAATGCCCGTTTATGACAAACCGATGATTTATTATCCGTTGTCGGTTTTGATGCTCGCGGGCATTCGTGAAATCCTGATTATCACGACGCCGGAAGATTCCGAAAGCTTTCGGAGATTATTGGGAGACGGCGCCGAGCTTGGCTGCCGTTTTGAATACGCCGCACAGGAAAAGCCCGAAGGATTGGCGCAGGCGTTTGTCATCGGCAAAGAATTTATCGGAAACGAAAAGGTCGCGCTGATTCTCGGCGATAATATTTTTTACGGCGCTCATTTAAGCAATCTGGTGCAAGATTTTAACGATGTCGAAGGCGCGGCTGTTTTTGCTTATAAAGTCAGCGACCCGCAAAGATACGGCGTCGTCGAATTCGACGAAGATTTTCGCGTTATTTCCATCGAGGAAAAACCCGTCTCTCCGAAATCCGATTATGCAATTCCCGGCTTGTATTTTTGCGATAACCGCGTGGTCGAGATAGCGCAAAATTTAAAGCCTTCTGCGCGCGGAGAATATGAAATTATTGACGTTATCAAGGCTTATCTGGCAAAAGACGCTTTAAAAGTGGGACTAATGGGCAGAGGAATGGCTTGGCTCGACACCGGCACATTCGATTCTTTGATTGATGCCAGCGAGTTTGTCAAAGTGATTGAAAAACGACAAGGCTCGAAAATCGGCTGCATCGAGGAAACCGCTTTTAATATGGGCTATATCAATCGTTCCGAATTGATGGCTCTCGCCGCCAAATATATGAAAAGCGGCTATGGCGCTTATCTGCAAAAAATATTGGATTGATAAAATCCTGCTAAAATTGAACGAATAAAAAAGCGTCGAGCTTTATAAAGCTCGACGCTTTTTTATGGGTTTAAAGCAGTTTTATCTTCTTTGTCTGACGGTCAAAAAGACGACCTGACCTCGACGTTCCATTAAAATCAGAACCGGGCGGTCGCCGCTTTTTTCAAGCGCGGCTTGGACATCTTCAAAACTTGTAACCGGCTGACGATTGATTTCGAGAATCACGTCCTGCTCCCTGAATCCGGCTTCGGCTGCCGGTCCGTTCGGGTCAACTTCCGTGACAACCAAGCCTCTTTCGGCGTTAACTTGCAATTGCCGTTTCATATCGGGCGTCAGCGGCTGCAAGCCTAAACCGAGCCTGCCGCTTTGCTCGCCGCCCGGCGCGTTTTGATTTCCCTGCGAATTTTCGCGTTCGTTCTCTGCCGCTTCCGCCGAAAGCTCGCCCAAAGTTGCTTTGATCTGCTGTTCTTTGCCTTCGCGCAAAACCGTGAGAGTAACTTCCGAACCCGGCTGTGTCGCGGCGATTCGATTTCTGAGCGTGTTTCCGTCTTCGACTCGTTCGCCGTTTAAAGTCGTGACGACATCATAACGCTGAAGCCCGGCTTTTGCCGCCGCGCTGTTCGGCTGAACATCGGTGATTACTGCACCGCGCGTGTCTTTGAGATTGAGCGACGCCGCCAAATCCGAATCAATATCGCGAATCAAAACACCGAGCTGCCCGCGCCGGACTTTGCCGTTTTTGACGAGCTGATCCATCACGCCTTTGACCATATTTGACGGAATGGCGAAACCGATTCCGATGTTGCCGCCCGCCGCGCCGCCTGGCGATAAGATTTGCGAGTTAATTCCGATAAGCTCGCCCGTTACGTTGATTAAAGCTCCGCCGGAATTGCCGCGATTGATCGGTGCGTCGGTTTGCAGAAAGTTTTCAAAGCTGCCCGTTCCGAGTCCCGTCCGGCGTCCTGTTGCCGAAATAATTCCCGAAGTCACGGTTTGTCCGATTCCGAGCGGATTTCCGATTGCCAGAACAACGTCGCCGACGCGCACTTTGTCCGAATCGCCGAGATTCATAAATGGCAAACTGTCGGCTTCGACTTTTAACACGGCTAAATCCGAAGCAGGATCGAGACCGACGACTTTTGCCTTAAAAGTTCGCTTGTCGGTCAACTCGATTTCAATATCGTCCGCTCCTTCGACGACGTGATTGTTGGTCAAAATCGTTCCGTCGGCGCTGATGATAACGCCGGAACCGACGCCGCGTTCGACCGGCGGAGGCTGCTGCCGCTGACCTTGCGGCATTTGGTCGAAGAAATCCCTAAAACGCGGGTCGTCGAGCAGCGGATTTTGCTGTTGCTGTTGCTGTGACGTGCGGGTCGTTCTCCGGCGCGCATCAATGTTCACGACGGCGGGCGCGGCTCGTTCGACAATATCGGCGTATGATGCGCGGATTCCGTCGGCTAAAACAATCGGCGATTGCGAAACCGGCGCGGATTGTTCGGTCTGCGACGTTTGCGAATTCGGAGAAAGTTGGGCGTTGCCGCCGTTACAGCCTGCTAAAAAAGCGACGGCTGAGAAAACAGTGAAAATTTTGAGTGACGAAAGCTGATAAAATTTCATAAATAATCCTTAATAATCCCTTTAACCTTAGTTTAGCTCTCTTCTAATACGATTTTAAATTTAAGTAGTTGCACGACGAAAATCAATACCGGCAAAAAGAAAAAGCGCCGCCGAGCAGACACCGCTTTTCCGGGATTGGTTTTTTAAATTCTATTTAGCGCGCACGCGCGGAGTTTCGCCGCGAAAAATGTAGCCGAGCGATTTGTAAACGAGCTTTGAGCAAAGAAAAGCTCCCGCGTCGGAATTGTCCATTTTGGAAAATTCGACCAAATCCATCCCGACGACGCGGCGTTTTTTCGCCAGCCGTCGAATCAATGTCAAAACTTCATACCAGCCCAAACCGCCCGGTTCCGGCGTTCCGGTCGTCGGCACGAGCGACGGGTCTAAACCGTCAATATCAATCGTTAAATAAACATTGTCAGTGAGATGCGAAACGGCTTCGTCAATCCAATCAATTCGCCCGACGACATCTTTCGCCCAATAAATCCTGGTGTGCGGCAAATCGTCGAGCGAGCGCGCTTCGTCGGCGGAAATCGAGCGAATCCCGACTTGCACCGCCGGAATTTTCAAATCTTTGACCGCGCGCGCCATAATCGAAGCGTGCGAATACGGCGTGCCGTCGTATTCATCGCGCAGATCGGCGTGCGCGTCAATCTGCAAAATCGAAATGTTATGAAAATTCTCGGCGTGCGCCCGAATCAAAGGCGCGCTGACGGAATGTTCTCCGCCAAGTGAAACGAGAAATTTTTCCGACGCCAAAAGCTCTTTCGCCCGCTCATAGATTTTCGTCATCATCGCCGCCGGTTCGTCTTCGGCGGTAAGCTCTGCGAGCGTGTGAATGCCGATTTTATAGACTTCGGCATCGGTTTCCTCATCGTACAATTCCATATTTCGCGAGGCTTCGATAATCGCCGCCGCGCCTTTTCCGGTTCCGGTGCCGTAAGAAACCGTGCCTTCGTAAGCGATGGGTAAAACCAAAACTCCGGCTCTGTCGAAATCGGAAAATTCCGGCTCGCCAATTCCGCCGAAATTCATTGGAAGATTTGCTGATTCGCTCATTTTGAGTGAGCAGTGAGCAGTGAGCAGTGAGCAGTGAAAGACAGATTCTTAATCTGCTCACTGCTCACTGCTCACTGCTCACTGCTAGGAGACTTCGATAAGCAGCTCGCGTCCGACAAAGGTGAAGGTCGGGCGTTTGCGTCCTTTCATATATTTGGCGGCGGTTTGCGAAAGGGAAGTGACGATAATCGGCAGCGCAATCGTTGCGTCGCACTGGACGTAAGCCGTCAAAGCGTTTTTCATTGTTTTGCCGAAAAACTGCGTCATTTCGCTGAGCGAACCGTGCGGTCGCGGGCTGACAACGCAGGGCGGTTCGGAGCAGATCGTGACCGCGTATTTATGACCGCGCGGCTGGGCGCGAATGATATTCAAGGATGTGTCGCTCAATTTAATATAGCTGTGTCCGTCAACGCCGCCGAGCGAAATCAGACAAGTCGAACGGCTTTTCTGTGCGATCTGCATCATTTCGAGCGAATCCTGAGCGAGGTCGAAAAGCACTGTGTTTTTCTTTTCAAAACGCCCTTGCGCGATTCCTACGCAGATTTCGCTGTTGCCCAAATCCGGGCAAAAAATTGGAATCCGCGCTTTGTAGGCGGAAGTTATCAACCCGTCTTCGGTGGCGATCTCCGCCAGTTCTTTTCCCAAAAAATGCAGAAACTCCCTGACCGAATAAGGGCGGCTCGGTTCCAGTTGATTCGCAAAACCGCCGATCCATTCGTCGGCTTCGCGGTATTCGTCGGAGTTTCCCAAAGTGTCACCCATTCGCACGATGTTTGCCGTGTCAAGCTCTTCGTCGTCCATCGCCGCGTGCGCTTGATAGTGATTTCTGCCGAGAGTTTCGTGCAAATCGTGAAAGAGCATTTCGCCGGACACAACCAAAACGTCAACGAAGCGGTTTTTGATGACATAAGCCAGCAGGCGGCGCATTCCGGCGGGAATCAGGTTTCCCGTTGCGGCGATGTAAATCGTCGTGTTGTCGCCGAGCGCATCGAGCCAGATGCGATGCGCTTCCGCCAATTGCCGCGCGCCGAATCCGGCGCCTTCCATTTTTTCGAGCAAACCGGTGATGGAGCGGTCGCGGTCAACCGAAACCGGGCGCGTCGGCGCGGTTAGAAATTTTGAAGACTTGCTTTTGCGTTGTGCCGTCATATATTTAATTACGAATTACGAATTACCAATTACGAATATGGAATTTGTTTTTAATTCGTAATTCGTAATTTGAAATTCGTAATTTCAAAGCCTCAAGGCTTTGTGCCGTTGGGCGAAAGGTAAGTGTATGAATCAATTTTCGATTCGTAAAATTCGATTAAATTCGTCGCTTCCTCTTCCGACAGCTCGCTGCGTTTGACCTGCGCGGCTACGATCCGGCGAAAACCTTCGTGGAGAAGCGATTTGTCGTAGCGCGCGCGGCTCAAAGATTCTCCGAGCGTCGAGCCGGGAATTACTTTTTTGATTAAATAACCGTCGTCATCAATAAAAACCTGCGCTTCGTGCGGCACGCCGAAGAGGTTGTGATTGTTGCCCATCACTTCCTGATACGCGCCGACGAGCAAAACGGCAATATAATACTGTTCGTCTTTGACGAGCGGATGCAGCGCCAAAACTCGCTTTACGTCGTGCAAATCAACGAATTTTTCGACCACGCCGTCCGAATCGCAAGTGATGTCGCAAAGCGTCGTGTACTCGGTCGGTATTTTATTTAATTTGTGAATCGGGACAATCGGAAAAAGCTGTTCCAAAGCCCAATTGTCGGGCATCGAGCGAAAAACCGAAAAATTCGTCAGATATTTGGCGCACAACAAAAGGCGCAAATCATCAAATTCTTCGGAAACGTATTTTTTCTGCTGGGCGAATTTATCAGCTTTTTCACAAACATCCCAGAACAAAACTTCGCCTTTGGCGCGGTCTTCGAGCGAGATTAAGCCGAGATTGAACATCGTGAAAAGCTGTTCGCGCTGTTCGAGAGCGTCGTGATAATACTCGCGGTGGTTTTTGACGCTGATGGTTTCGCGCAAATCGTGCAGCTCGCGGACGGGCTGCGGATCGTCCGCTTCAATTTCCATCGGCGTGATGTCTTCGACGATGGTTTCGATTTCGTCCTGCACGTTTGTCACTAAGATAGCGTGATACGCAGACATATATCGCCCGCATTCCTGCACTATGGTCGGATGCGGAACGTTTTCGTCGTCGCAGACTTGTTTGATGACGTAAACAACGTCGTTCGCAAATTCCTGCGAGTTGTAATTTGCCGAAGATTCAAAAGCGGTTTTCGAGCCGTCGTAATCAACCGCCATTCCGCCGCCAACGTCCAAATAATCAATCGGCACGTTCATCTGAATAATCTTGGCATAAACGCGCGCGGCTTCTTTCATCGCGTTTTTGATGCGCTTGATGTCGGTCAATTGCGAGCCGATGTGAAAATGCAGCAGCCGCAGCAAATCAATGCGTCCGGCTTCCTGAAGCCGGTAAATGACTTCGAGAATTTCGGTCGTCGTCAAACCGAATTTCGCCGCTTCGCCGCCTGAAGTTTCCCATTTGCCCGAACCTTTCGAGTAGAGCTTGACGCGGACGCCGATCATCGGCAGACGGTCGTCGCTGCCTTCTTCGAGCAATTCGTCGGAGACTTTTAAAATATGGTCAAGCTCGGAAAGCTTTTCGATGACGATGACGACTTTTTTTCCCGCGTTCGCCCCGGCAAAAGCGAGACGAATAAATTCCTCGTCTTTGAAACCGTTTAGCACGAGCAGGCTGGCGGGCGACTGTTCCATTGCCAGAGCGCCGTAAAGCTCGGCTTTTGAACCGGCTTCGAGTCCGAAATCGTAGCGCGAGCCTTCGCGCAGATATTCTTCGACGACGGCGCGGTTTTGATTGACCTTCATCGGAAAGACGCATTGATGCGAGCCGTTGTATTCAAACTCGCGGATGGCGCTGCGAAATGCTTTTTGCAGTTTGCGGATTTGTCCGACGATGAGCTGCGGAAAGCGGAGCAGAACGGGCGTGTTGATGCCGCGTCGCCGGAGATCGTCAATGATTTCTTTAACGTCGGCTTGACGGCTGTCGTTTTCAAACGGGCGCACGATTAAATTTCCTTTTCGATTGACACCGAAATAACCCGCGCCCCAATTCTCAATGCCGTAAGTTTCTATGGTCTGCTCAATAGCTGCTGTCAATGTTTCGCCGTTCTCCCTATTCTTGCGTTTTCGGGCAAAATAGTCTCTCTCAGAGAGATTTATAAAATTTTATTCGTTTGAATCTCTGCATCAAAATTTAGCAAAAAAAGCCGCTTCAAACAACAACTTTTTTTTTATGCACGATTTAAAAGCGTGATGGCACGGGCGTTGCTGGAAAAAGGCGGCAGTTCGTCCGACAATTTACTAAAAGCGGCGAAATCTTTATGCAAACTGCAAAATCATTGAAAACTTTAAGTTTGAAAAAATAATCGAAGCAACAAGATTAAACTCAAGCTCTGCCATAACTTGTCACTTTCACTGCCGGAAATTGTCAGATTCGATCCGGATACCCGGATTTCAAAAGGAGACTCAACCTCAATGAAAAAGAAAAATGAAGCCGGTTTCTCAATTATCGAGATGCTGCTCGTCCTCACTTGTCTCGGTATTATCACGGCAATCTCTGTAAACTATTATATGAAAGCCAAAATTTCCGCCGAAAACACTTCGGCGATTGCCGCACTCAGCTTGATTCGTCAGAATGAAGTCATTTATTTCACTCAGCGTCAGCGTTTTGCGCGCCTCGACGAATTGAACGATTTACACGGAAATCTGGGAAAGGTTCAGGGCGATTTAACTTTAATTCGCGGTCCTTTCAAATTCGATTTAACGACTTCCACCGGAACGCCGACCGCCACAGACCCGAAAAACCTGTCAATCGAATATCTCATCACCGCCACCAGAGTGCGCGAAAATTCGGTTCCTTACGTTTTTACCTTAGATCAAAGCGGTACGATTACCAAGGTATTGCCGGTTGAGGGAATTATCGGCGAATAAATTTCAAAACGTTTTGTGCTTTACCCGTTCCGAAACCTTCCGATATTGCCGGAGTTGCTCGAAACGTTAAGCGCGGCGGTCAAATCGAAATGGAAAATCAAATTCACGAAACAATCGAACAGGAAGCCAGGGATAATTCTTCGCTTCAAACGAATCGAGTTTTTACCGACGCTTACGCTCTGCAAGTCGCCGAACAGGTTTTGACAAATATCGAGCGCGTTCAGTTAAAAGTTCCTCACAAAAGCTATGATGCGAAAAAAATCAGCGCTTTGCTCGGCGAATATAAAGCCGGGCAAACGGAAGAAACCGGAGAATCTTTGCAGATCGAGTTTCGGGTTTTGCAGGAGCTGCATTTCTGGCGTTTAACGCTCGCACGCCGCGACGAAGCGGTGAAAACGTTTCATTTGCGAAGATTTTACGATGAAAATGCTTCGTCCGTGACCGCTCAAATGCTGGCGGCTCTGGGCTGTTTTTACCGCAGCCTGATGCCTTCGTTTGAAGTCAGAAGCAAATACGATTTTGTCGTCACTCAACTGTTTTCCACCAAATTGCCCGATAAACCGCGTTATGTTCGCATCGGCGGAGAAGAATTAATCGAGCATTTGCAGCGATACAACGTCGTTTGGACGGGAATCGAGATTGACTGGGCGGACAAAAAAACGCGGCGAATACGCGAAGAGGCAATCGCAGTTTTTGATGCGTTACGCGCCGAAGTCGGCGGTTATAACCGGCTCGAAGATTTATTAAAAAGCAATTTCTTTAATCGCGTCCGGCGACACAAACAATATCTGGGCGAAACTTTCTTTGCGCCCGAAGTGACGGCGGCTTCGATTCAATGCAGCGTTGCGGTCGGCAACAAATTTTCACAGCTCGTCTCGGAAGAAAACGAGAGCTTTCGCAATTCTCTCGAATCCGAACATGGCGGAATTGATGTTTTGAATCTGGTTTTGGAAGAAAACCCGTCTCATTCGGTCGATCTGCTCAAGCAAATCAATCCCGATTACCGAGCTTCGGCTGAAGATGGAGATTTTGAATACGCCGCTGTGTCGAAAACAATTTTAGAAACTCAAAATTTACCGGAAAACACCGATCCGCCCGAATCTGAATTTAAAAACACGGAGCCGACCGGTATTGCCGGCGAAGCAAAACCGGATTTTCTATTTCAAAATATTGACGAGCAAACCGAATTTGAGGCTGATGGAAGCGAGAAATCCGCCGAACTGCTGAAAGCGGAAAAGGTTTCATGCAGCGATAATGAGAGTTCAAAGACTTTGTGCGAAAAGAGCGAATTAGGGCGAGCGGGAAACTCTAATTTTTTGCGGGTTTTAAGCGAAATAAGCAAACGCGAGCCGGCGGAAAATGTGCTGCGCGAATATTTAAATTCGTCACCTTCACCGGAAGTCGCCTCTTTCGATTTTTCGATTTATTTAAATGATATTGAGGAAACAACGCAGAGCGAAAATAATTTGAAACGCCGGGCACTGCGTTTGATTTTTGTCGCCGAAGATTATCAGCGCAGACTTCAGAACGGCTCGCAAACGGCACCCGCCGCAGAAGAAATTAAATCGCTGAAAAACGAAATACAAACGGTAATCAACGACTTGCGAGAAACCGGAACCAGCTTAACCGGAGAAAATCGTCAAGAGCGCGCGACAGCTCTTTTAACCGCCGTCAACAATTTGTTTCAAGCGCGTTTAAGGCTTATTACCGCCTTTACAGAGATTCCCGCTTCTCAAAATAAGACGAACAAACAAGATGATTCAGGCGCATCAACAGTGAATAAAAATCAAAACCTCATCGAAACCATTGAAAAGCCGAAAAATCTTGAAACAAAACAGGACAAATCACCTAATGTAAACGGCGGTTTGGTAGTGCTCACGATCCTGATTGTGCTTTTCGGGGTCGGCTATTACTTTTTTCCGTTTGCCAGCGAATCTGTTGAGGGACAAAAGGTTGAAACTTCCGGTGTCAGAGACGTTAACATTAAATCTTTGCGCGGCGGCGAGCAACTCCTGGTTGCGCGAATCAGCAACAATACGCTGATCGGCGTTGTCAGCGATGCGTGGCAAAACGAATTAATCGAGAATAAGCGCGCGGTTCTGCAATCGCTTCTCGGACAAGGAACCCAATATCATTACAAAACGGTTTTGCTCTTCAATTCAAAAGGCGAAATTATCGGCAATGCCACTGACCGCGAAATTAGGGCAAAATAATTTTAAATCTCGCCGAAATTTTCCAAAGTTCCGATAAAACCTGAAAAATATAAATTGCCTCCGGGCTTGACAGCAAAAGGCGCAGTTGGTTTAATCCGCATCTGAAAGGGTGCAAAACCGACTGCGCCTTTATAATTTTTTACAAACTCGCGTTTTCCTACCCGGAGGAAAATCGTTTAACATCAAAATAACATCAGCCTTTTACAGGAGATTTTTAATGAATAACGCTAGAGGAATTATTGATTACGCAGCCGAACACGGAGCAAAATTCGTGTCCGTCCGGTTCACGGATTTGCCCGGCGCCTGGCATCATTTAACATTCCCGATTGAAATGCTTTCGGAAGATTCGTTTGAAGACGGTTTCGGTTTCGACGCTTCGAGTCTTCGCGGCTGGGCTGCGATCAACGAATCGGATATGCTGCTCGTGCCGGACAACAAACGCTTTTGGATTGACCCGTTTTCGCAGGAAACCACGCTTTGTTTAATTGCTAACGTAGTTGATCCGATTACCAAAGAAGGCTACTGGCTGGACCCGCGCGCCATTGCTCGCCGCGCCGAAAGCTATCTGAAATTTACGGGCATTGCCGACACCGCGTTTTTCGGACCCGAAGCCGAGTTTTTCGTTTTCGACAACGTTCAATTTCACAACAACCAGAATTCTGCCGGTTATACGCTCGAAGGCGAGGAAGCGCATTGGAACAGCGGTCGCAAAGACGAATACGCCATCAATCAGGGCTATCACATTCGCCCGAAAGAAGGTTACGTTCCGGTTTCGCCGCTCGATAGTCTGGTAGATTTGCGGGCGGAAATTTCGCTGCTTTTGGGCGAGGTCGGAATCACGGTCGAATGTCTGCACCACGAAGTCGCGCCGATGCAATGCGAAATTGATTTTCGCTTCGACACGATGCTTCGCACAGCGGACAATCTGATGCTTTTCAAATACATCGTCCGCAACACGGCTCACGCTCACGGCAAATCCGCGACGTTTATGCCGAAACCCCTTTACGGCGACAACGGTTCGGGAATGCACGTTCACCAATCACTCTGGCGGGACGAAAAACCCCTTTTTGCGGGCGATCAATACGCAGGACTTTCGGAAACCGCGAAATTTTACATCGGCGGATTGTTAAAACACGCACCGGCGCTCGTCGCTTTTGCCGCGCCGACGACAAACAGCTACAAACGTCTCGTGCCGGGATTTGAAGCCCCGGTCAATCTCGCTTATTCGGCGCGCAACCGCTCGGCAGCCGTCAGAATCCCGATGTTTTCGCAATCGCCGAAAGCCAAACGGTTGGAATTTCGTCCGCCCGATCCGTCCTGCAACCCGTACATCACGTTTGCGGCGCTGTTGATGGCTGGTCTGGACGGTATTCAAAACCGCATTGATCCGGGCGAGCCGCTTGACAAAGACATTTACGATCTGTCGCCCGAAGAATTAAAAGACGTTCCGGCGCTGCCCGGTTCTTTGGACGAATCTTTAAAGGCGCTCGAAAACGACCACGAATTCCTGCTGCGTGGCGACGTTTTCACGCCGCAGCTCGTCGAGCGATGGATTTCTTACAAACGAGAAAAAGAAATTCAGCCTTTGAGAATGCGCCCGCATCCGCTCGAATTTTCGATGTATTTCGACATTTAATGAAGCGAGCAGCGAGCAGTGAGCAGTGAGCAGAAAATCAATACTTCTGTTCACTGCTTTTTACTTTAATGATGAAAATCGAACCTATTACTCTTGAAGGCGAATTTGTCAGACTGGAGCCTTTGTCTCACGAAAAACATTTTGCGGATTTATGCGCCGTTGGACTTGATGCGGAAATTTGGCGTTGGTCGCCAAAGCAAATCAAAACCGAAGCGGATTTGCAAAACTACATTGAAACGGCTCTTGATGAACAGCGTCGCGGAGTTTCTTTGCCGTTTGCCACCGTTTCAAAAGAAACCGGCAAAGCAATCGGCTCAACTCGTTTCGGCAACATTGACGCGGCAAACAAACGAGTTGAAATCGGCTGGACCTGGATCGGGCTGGAATTTCAGCGCACCTTTGTTAACACCGAAGCCAAATTTTTGATGCTCAGTCACGCTTTTGAAACCTGGAGTTGCAATCGCGTCGAACTGAAAACCGACGCTTTAAACGAGCGTTCGCGCCGCGCGATTTTACGGATTGGAGCAAAAGAAGAAGGGATTTTCCGAAAACACGCCGTTACCGATTCCGGGCGACTCCGCGACACGGTTTATTTCAGCATTCTGGATGATGAATGGCAGGCGGTAAAACAAAATCTGCAAAATAAATTGCAAGCGAAATCGTGAAAATACGTTCTTCGTAAAGTTTCGCTCATTGCTTTTGCGTCCAGTTTTTCGCATTATTTTGAGCTGATATTTTTTTCATTTTGAGGAGTTACTATGAAACGCAAAAATCTTTTAATAATTTCAGCCTTGTCGCTTTCAGCCGCCGCTACGGCTTGCACGACGACAACCGCGCCTGCGGAAACAAACGCCAATTCAAACGTCGCCGTTTTACAAAGCAATTCAAATCCGATTGCAAATGTCGCACCCGCAGCGTCGCCGGCGACAAATTCGGCAATTCCGGGAATTCCGAACGCGCCCGCAAATGTGAATATGGCGAAAGGAGACCCAACGAAAAACGCTAAAGTTCAGAATGTAACGAATCCGGCACCGGATAATTCGGAAATAACTCATAGTCTTGGTGAATTCCCGGTCGAAACGCGCACTTTCAAAAGCAACGCCCAACTCGCCAAAGTCGAGCGGATTCAGGATATAGCGAATAAGAAAACAATCGTTAAAGTTTATTTGAGAAACGGACAAGTCAAAGAATTGCCCCAAAACGCAGTGGGAAATCCGATGGCAGCTTCGGCGGCGGAAATTTTGCAAGCCGCCCAAAACGCGCAGCCCGCAAAACCCGAACCGAAGGCTGAAAATCCGCCTGCGCCGCAATCCGAGCAGAAATTGGAAAAGCGCGGCGCTCCGCAAAAAAATCAATAAGCAGTTAAATTAAAACAATCAAAACGGCGAGCGATTATTCCAAATCGCTCGCCGTTTAATTTTTTGAGTTCGATTGTTATAATGCGTTCCCAATATGGAAAACGAAGCGAAAACTAATTGGACGATTATTTGTCCGTGCTGCGAAGCGAAATTAACCGTTGACGCCGCGACGGGAGCGATTCTCTCGCACGAAGAAAAGGGGAAAAAGCTCGGCTCGTTTGAAGAGCTGCAAAAAAATCTGGCGGCGCAGAAAGAAGCCAGAGAAAATATTTTCGCTCAGGAAATGAATCGCGAGAAAGAGCGAGAGCGATTGCTCGAAGAAAAATTCCGCGACGCTTTTAAACGCGCCGAAGGCGAGCCGGATACGCCGTTTAGAAACCCGCTCGACCTGGATTAAACTGCGGTTGCAAGTCGTATCAAACAATAAATTTGCGGCTTTTACTCGATTTATGAATGATTATTCATTCACCAAAAAAAAGTTCGTGACATTCTTGATTTCGTGTGTTACCATTCAATTCTTTCAGGAGCAGGAATTTCAGGTTAGGGCTTTAGAGCAGACCTGTTTGTCCGAACCGGAACATATGCTGGCGCTCGATAATTTGCCTACATCTTGCGGCTGGCTTAAATACATCTAACAGTTAGTTATAAAATATAACGGTTTTAAAACCGAATAAATACGCATTCAAACTATAAAGGAGTGATAAAAAAGTGATTCAGAATCGTTTTATGCCGCTGCACGAGCGGATTCAG
Organism: Pyrinomonadaceae bacterium; assembly: GCA_036388995.1. Lineage (GTDB taxonomy): Bacteria > Acidobacteriota > Blastocatellia > Pyrinomonadales > Pyrinomonadaceae > JALZCH01. Next base: position 39,042 of record DASVQU010000053.1, read on the forward strand.
GAAATTGACCATATTCAAGCTCGCCGTTATTCCAAATTAAACGGCGCCCCGCTTGAAATTGCAACCGAAGGCATCATTCGCCACTTGCGCGCCTGCGACAAAATGGATGTCAACCCGGATGCTTCAGCCGTGCGCGAAATTATTGACGACGCGCTTAACGGACGCCGCGTTTTTGCTGAAACTTCAGACGACCGCCGCGCCGCTTAGTTTTTACAACATTTTTATTTTAGAGAAAAAGACCGCTTTCAATCGAAAGCGGTCTTTTTGTTTTGAACATCAATTTTGTTTGAGCTTAACTCGATAAAGCATAAACTTTCCGATTCTTTCCCCGGCGTCACGCTCGTACCAGCGGTCGAGATTGGTGAAATCCTGATTGTAATCAGAATCAGTAATGACGTATGAGATTTTATTGCGCGCGGCTTTTTCCACATTATAACTCGCGCAAAATTCGGCATAATTTCGCGCTTCAAATTCAATTTCCGTTTCGCTTAAAGGCTTGTATCCGCTCGTCAAACGCGATGCGTGGCGTCCCCAGCCGAAAAAGGAAATGGTTGCAAAGACGCTACTTTCTCTAAATTGTCGTTCAAGCTCAAAAGCGTCAAATCCGGCATAATAATAAAATTGATAAAGCCTTTCCTTGTTTTCTTCCCAGCTCGCGCCGGAAAAAACGTGCAGATGCCGCGCCCACAAAACGGCTTGCGGCGCAACCGTCGGCTGATCGTCTCCTTGCAGCAAGTTGAAATTCATCGTCACGCGGCGATTTCCGTTTTCGTCGAACAATTCGGTTTTTGCCAATTCGGTCAAACGGTCGCCCAAAAATTTAGCTTCGTCGCGCGTCGCGTTCGCGTCGTCCAAAAACCATGTGTTGTAATAACATTCGGCAAAACCCCAGCAAACCGCAAAAGCCGCAACGAACGGGAGAAAACGCCGCGAGCTTGAGCGAAAATCTAACGCCCGCCCGCGCCGGACAAAGAAAATCGCCAGAGCGAACGCTGAGAGAGTGACGTAATTGACAATAAAAACCTGATAATGAATCGGCTGCAAAGAACGCCCGGTAATGATTTGCTGATTAAAAACCGCGATTGAAACCAGCGCGAGAGCAAAAGCGAAAATGAATCTTTCATCTTTCGCCGATTGAAATTTTCGCCAAGCCGAAAACGCCAGCAAGCTCAAAGTAATGAGACTTAAAATCAACGGCGGACGCAGCAAATCCGGGATTCTGGTATAAACGAGAAGCTGAACGTGGTCAGTTGTTGCGGCGCGGTTCGAGAGCAGAAAAAAGTAGGGAATCAAAGTTAAAACTGACAAAATGCCGAGAATTGTTAGCGTTTTCAGAATTTTTTGCCGGTTTTCGGGTTTGAAAACAAAAACGGTCGCCGACAAACAAGCGAGAAAAGCGGCGGCGGTCGTCCACAAATAAAAATACGAATAAACCTGAAACGCAAAGCTCGCCGTCGTCACCAACAACCAAAAAACTCGCCGTTTTTCTTCGGTCAGCAATTTCCAGACGCCGACGCAGAAAAGAAAAAAGACGGGAAAAGGAATCGCCGGAACATAGCGGCGGAGGAAGGGAAAATAAGGATAACCGAAACCCTCTCTGAACAGTGCGCTGACAGCGCCTTCGCCATTGATTAAAACTCCGCAGCAAAGCGCGAAAAGCGTCGCCGCAAAAGCGTAAAACGAATCGTTCGTGATGGAAACGATCAGCCAGAATAAAACCAGAGCGGCAAAAAAAGCCGTAATCGGCGAAATGAAAATCAAAACGGTCGAAGCCGAAGCGCCGAAAACTTTGGCGATTGATGCAAGCAGAAAAGGCGGCAGGAATTGAATCGAAAAAAGCGATTCGGGCTGCGGATTTTCCGTCGAATCGTCGCGCCCTGTGTAAGGATCGCTGCGGCGCGGACGGTCGTCAATCAAAGCCTGCAAATACGCGGCGTAAGCCATCTCGTCCAAATCGTTGTAAGCATAAGCGCCTTGCCAATTTTCGCCGCGTTCGTGCCACAAACGAAGCTGCGGATATAAACCGAAAAAGAGCAAAACTATTCCGGCAATAATTCCAAATTCCCAACGAATCCGCGCGTTTCTGCTGTCCAAAGTTTTCTTCACAAACTTTTATAAAATAAAACTTCGTAAATTTAACGTTTGCGAAGAAAATTGTAAAACGCGCCGAAAAGTTAATAAATCGCCCACAAACCGGGCGTTACCAATTCAAGCAGGTGTCCGTCCGGGTCGCGGAAATACAGACTCGTCCCGCCGCGCGCCCATTGAACCGTGCTTTCGATTAAAATCTCGTTTTGCGGCAACCACTTTTCCCATTCGTCTAGCTCATTTGCCCCGATTGAAAACGCGACGTGAAGCTGTCCGTCGCCGTCGTGCGGCGGAATAACGCCGCCGGAAGCATTGGTCGGCTCGTTCGACGCGCCTTTTAAAAACAACAGCAGAACCTGCTTATCCGAAACGTTCAGAGCGCATAAACGCTCGTCGGCAAACAAAGTTTCAAACTCAAAAACGGTTTGATAAAACGAGATCGAGCGTTTTAAATCTGCGACATAAAGCGCGGTTTCCAACACCGCATCCAGCTTTGGCATAAATATCAACTTTCGGTTTTTTTTATCGGATCATCCGATGCTCGACCATCAAACAGCGGTCTTGCACGACTTTGATTCCGGCTGCGGCTAAAGTCTCGGCGGCTTCGTTGTTGACGATACCGGATTGAAACCAAACGGCTTTCGGTTTTTTCGCCAGAATGTCTTCGACGTGCGCCGGAATATCTGAAGGACGGCGAAAGACATTGACCAGATCAATTTCGCCCGGTATATCAGAGAGCTTGCGATAAACCTGTTTGCCCAAAATCTCGGTCGCGTCCGGGTAATAAACCGGAACGGGCACGATTTCAAACCCGGCGCGCTGCATATATTGCGGCACATAAAACGCAGGCTGCCCGCCTTGCGCTTCGGTTTTGATTCCTAAAACCGCGATGCGTTTTGTGTTTGTCAGCAAATCACGAATTCCCCGATTATCATCAATGATGTTTTCGTGCGTGTTCATAATGATTTTAATTATATCAAAACATAAAGGTAATGCGATTCAGAGAATAGGCTTGTTGAACAAAATGGCGACCATATCGTAAGTGACAGTAGAGATATACTTCTTTAAGAGTTTGTAATATAAACAATTTCGATTCCCGATTTATTATTTAAACCTTCAAAAAATATGTTTTGTCCAAGTTGCAGTCAGAAACAGGCGAGTGAAGAAACCAGATTTTGTTCAAGATGCGGCTTTTCGTTCGAGGTTGTCGTGCAGCTACTCGATCATAATGGGTATCTGCCGCAGTTGGAAGAAGCGAGCAAACAACCAAACGGCAGGCTTTCGCGCTCGCGCGGGTTGAAATTCGCTTTGATTTGGTTTTTGAGCTTAACGCTTTTCTTAGCCCCGGTTTTTGCCGCCGCCGGAGCGAACAGGCTTCCAGAACTTTTTGCGGCTCTTGGCGTTTTCGGCGGTTTATTGATATTCGTTTTCTCGATGTTATTTTTGAAAAAAGCGCCGCGCCGCCGGAATGCCGAACAATTAACTCCGATTCGGAAAATGAGCAGGAGAAAAACGGTGCGCGACGCAGGAAATAAAAATGCTTTGCCGCAGCAATCCGTTCCCGCGTCCGATTATATTCCGCCACAGAATGCGGGGAGAACGTTTGACACTTACGATTTGAGTCGTCCGGGCAGCGTGACCGAAGGAACGACCAAACTTTTGGAAAACGACAAATAGAGCACATTACAAAGAAGTAAAAATTATTTGGCGAGAAACAAGATTGTTCATTGTGAGTTGTCAATTGTAAATTGTCAGATAATGTTGATGAAAAGGGGCGAGAAATTGCCCCTTTTGCTTTTATTTCAAAAACGCTGATTAGAAACAAATAAAAACACAGAAAAAGAGTCTCAAAAACCAAACGTTTTTGAGACTTTCCTTCTATTTGTCGTTAATTTTGAGAAGTTAGGTTTCTATCAGTGGTCTTTACTGTTGAGCTAGAAAGTTTAACCCCATCACTTCTTCGTTGAGATTTAGAACCTTTGGAGCAAATTGAAAGCGTTTCGAGACAACTGTCATTACTACAGTTTGACCTGCCGGAACGTCTTCAAAACGATAATAGCCGAAAGAGTTTGTTCTCGCAGTAAGCGTGTTTCCTTCCGAATCAGTCAAGTAAACTACAACATTTGCTAAGCCGCGTCTGCTGCCGGTTAAAACTCTGCCCGATATGGAAACAGATGCGGCAGATACCACCGTAGCTACTCCGTTATCACTGCATTGAAAGCCATTACCGTCGGTGATGAAAGTTGCGTAACTGCCATTTTCAGGCTTAAGACCAGCGGCGTTGCTAGTGGTCATAACAGTGCCCGCATTGAGAACAATCATATTACCGTTGGTCGCGCCCGTTTGAGCGCCAAATACGAAAATGTCATTTGGCGAAATATTATTAGGAGTAGTAACACCCGAAGCCGCAGCAGTGATGGGTTGCGCAGTTCCGCCATTGATGAAAAAGGTCATTGTTCCGGTGACAGGAAGAAAAGCACCCAGGAAGGGATTGCCCGCTTCATCAAAGATAAAAACAGGACCGCCTGCTGAGCAATTTGAATTGTTTATTGTATAGGTGACGGATTGTTGAAGCGTGATTGTGAGCGGAGAGCCGTTTCCGCCCTCGAATGTTAGATTCGCTTGTGCATGCGCGACCGGAATATAAATCGCCAGCACAAAAACAGTTGCAATCAGAAATCTTAAGTTTAGTTTCATTCTCGTATATCCTTTGGCATCGGTTTTCTTCATTGCAGATAAACCATCGCTGCTTAATTTTGCTATTAGTTTGTCACATAATTCATCAAAAACAATTTATTTCTCGCCGCCGCAATATTAGTCACTACCTTTTTGACAAGCGTTTGTGGCAAACTGAGTTTAGAAAATCCTTAAAATATTGATCGAAACTTATGAATTTTGAACTTACCGAAGATCAGCTTCAAATTAAATACAGCGTACGCGAATTTGCCGAAAGCGAGTTGAAGCCGAATGTGATGGAATGGGACGAAGCACAGCATCTTCCGCTCGAAATCTTTCCGCAGCTTGCTGAATTGGGTTTGTTGGGAATTATCTTTCCCGAAGAATACGGCGGTGCGGGTTTAGGTTATGTCGAATACGCGACGATTATCGAGGAATTGGGGCGCGTTGACGGCTCAATCGGTTTGTCTGTGGCGGCGCATAATTCTTTGTGTACGAATCACATTTTCCAGTACGGCTCGGAAGAGCAAAAACGCAAATACGTCGAGCCGCTGGCGACCGGAAAACATCTCGGCGCGTGGGGGTTGACCGAAGCTGGCGCGGGTTCGGATGCATCTGGGACACGGACGACGGCTGTTCGGCAAAACGGCGGCTGGATTGTCAACGGATCGAAAAATTTCATTACTCACGCCATTAGCGGCGACACTTGTGTTGCTGTCGCCGTGACAGACCGCGAAAAAGGCAACAAGGGAATTACGGCGTTTGTTTTTGAAAAAGGAATGAAAGGTTTTGCGCCAGCCAAAAAAGAAAACAAATTGGGAATGCGCGCTTCGGAAACGGCTTCGGTCGTGTTTGAAGATTGTTACATTGGCGACGCGCAGCGACTCGGCAACGAGGGCGAAGGTTTTTTGCAGGCAATGCAGATTTTAGACGGCGGGCGCATTTCGATTGCCGCCCTCTCAGTCGGAATCGCGCAGGGCGCTTACGAAGCCGCCGTGCGTTATGCAAAAGAACGTCAGCAATTCGGCAAACCGATTGCCGAGTTTCAGGCGATTCAATTTAAATTGGCTGATATGGCGACGCAAATCGAAGCCGCACGGCTTTTGACGCAGCAAGCCGCCGCGCTCAAAGATGCCGGAAAGAAAACGACGAAACAATCGGCGATGGCGAAACTATATGCTTCGGAAGTCGCAGTTAGAGTTTCGGAAGAAAGCGTTCAGATTCACGGCGGTTACGGTTATACGAAAGATTACCCGGCGGAAAAATACTGGCGCGATTCAAAGCTCTGCACCATCGGCGAAGGCACGAGCGAGATTCAGCGAATCGTCATCGCAAAACAGCTTTTGAAGGCATAAAAAAAGAAAGGCAGCGAATTAAAAAAATCGCTGCCTTTCTTTTTTTCTTAAACTCAACTTATTCCTGAATTTTATATTTAACCGTTCCGACGCCTTTTTTATTGAGCGAGGCGTCAAATTCTATTCTGCGCCACTCGAAATCGCCGATTCTGACTTCGCCGGTTCCTTTTAATTGATTTTCCAGCGTTTCCAAATTATCAATCGAAATCACGACATTTGCCGTTTTATGTTGATTTTTGATTTGTTTTAATAATTTCTGAGTGATGTTTTCCTCTACCGGCGAACCGACTGCAATTGTGTCATCAGCGTCTTCAAAATCATAATTGACGTTTACAACGCTGAAATCCGCCGTGTTCACTCTGACATCAAACGTCAGCGGAGTGACAAACTCTGAGCTAATGAAATATTTGGCGCTGCCTTTAACGCCGATTGTTGATTTTGAAATGTTGTACTGATTTACTTTTTCAAACTTCAAACTGACATCGCTGATGCCCGTATCCGTTTTTATTTTGTTCGATAACGCTTCGAGAGCGATTTTGCTCGACCGCGCAGAATTAGCTTTTGAAGCTGTGTTTGCGGCTGCAAAACCGGAAAATGAAAGAACCGCTGCCAGAATCGCCAGCAAAAAATTAAATCCGTGAAGTTTGTTAGTTCGCATCTCTTCTCCTGTTTATTTAAATTCAATTTCTCTTTTCGTTATGGCAAGCGAAAATGCAATGCGTATGCCAGATTGCCGAAAGAGTTTAAAAAATAGATTTAAGTCGTTTAAATATCGAGCTTACTTTTCCGCTCAGATTGCTTGACGAAAACTGCCGATGTTTTTGCTGTTTTATTTTTCTTGTTTGAAAAAGCATCTTTAAGACAATCAGGATGAATGAAAACGATGCAAAATAAATATTAGTTTCAATTTATATTTGGATTTGCCGATGCAAAAAGCATCTTGTATATTGATTTCCATTCTTTTGAACAGGAGCAAAATTTATGAGTTTTAGTGAAGTTCTCGCGGCTGAGTTAAAACAGGAAGCCGCGACCACCCGTAAAATGTTGGAACGCTTGCCCGCAAGCGAATTTGATTGGAAACCGCACGAAAGATCAACATCATTCGGCAGGCTCGCAACGCACGTCGTCGAAATGACCGGCTGGCTCGCCACGATTATTCAAAAAGAGCAGATTGATTTCGCCGCCGGAGATTATGTTCCGAAAACGGCGAAAACGACCGAAGAACTTGTCGAAATGTTTGACAAGGAATTAATGAAATGTCTCGACGCTTTAAAAGATGTGCCGGACGAGCATTTTATGCAGCCCTGGACTTTGCGCAGCGGCGAGCAGGTTTTTTTCCAGCTTCCGCGCATCGCTGCAATTCGCGGAATGTGTTTTAACCATTTGATTCATCATCGCGGTCAGCTTTCGGTTTATATGCGTTTGAAAAACGTTCCAGTGCCTTCGATGTACGGACCTTCGGCGGATGAACCGATGGTTTAAAACTCAATAAATATCGGGATAACGAGCGACGCGGCGAGAACAAAGCGCGTCGCTCGTTGCTTTTATGGCGAAAAATGAGAAAATCATATTTTGCGCTGCCGCTCAAAAAGACGACAAACGGATGATTGACGAGAATAAGCTGGAAAAAATATTGGCAGGCGATTTGCGAGCCGTGGCTCGCGCGATTTCCAAAGTCGAAGACGGAGCCGAAGACGCCGCCGATTTGATGAAAGCCGTGTTTACGAAAACCGGGCGCGCTTTGGTGATTGGAATTACAGGCTCGCCCGGCGCCGGGAAATCTTCGCTTGTTGATAAACTGGCTCTGTTTTACCGCGAAAAGGGCGAAAAAATCGGAATCGTTTGCGTTGATCCTTCAAGCCCTTTTTCGGGCGGCGCGATTCTCGGAGACCGCATTCGAATGCAGACGCTCGGGCTTGATAAAAACGTTTTTATTCGTTCGATGGCGACGCGCGGAAATCTCGGCGGTTTGTCGCGCGCGACGGTTGACGCGGTAGCGATTCTTGACGCCGCCGGTTACGAAAAAGTTATTGTGGAAACGGTCGGCGTCGGGCAGGACGAAGTGGAAATCGTCAAAACCGCAGACGTTTCAGTCGTGGTTTTAGTGCCGGGGATGGGCGACGATATTCAGGCGATAAAAGCCGGAATTATGGAAATCGGCGATGTTTTCGTCATCAACAAAGCCGACCGGGAAGGCGTCATCCGAACTGAAAAAGAATTAAAAGCCCTGCTCGAACTTGCGCACCGACCGGATATGTGGATGCCGCCGATTGTGCGGACGATTGCGACTGAAAACAAAGGCATCGAAGATTTGTCTCGGGCAATCGAATCTTACGCGGATTATCAAAAACAAAACGAATCGAGCCTGGAACGCCGCAAATCAATCGCTCATTGGCGGCTTTTGGAATTGTTGCGAGAAAGGCTTTTAGCGAAAGCGTTAAACAAAAACGGCGCGGCGCAAAAATTGGAAAATTTAGCGCTGTCGGTAGCAAACAAAGAACGCGATCCATATTCGGCGATTGAAGAAATTTTAAATTCAATATGAAAATAAATCATCTTGGAATTGCGACCAAAGGCATTGACGAAGCGTTAAAGTTTTGGCAGGACGCGCTCGGATTGGAACAAACACACGCAGAAACGGTCGAGGAACAAAAAGTTCGCGTAGCGATGCTCCCGATTGGCGAGACCAGAATCGAATTGCTCGAACCGACGGCGGATGATTCGCCGATTGCCAAATTTTTAGAAAAACGCGGCGGCGGAATTCATCATATTGCCGTCGAAGTCGAAGATATAGAAGCCGCGTTAGCGCAGCTAAAAAAACAGGGCGCGAGATTAATTGACGAAAAACCGCGCGTCGGCGCAGACAATTGCCTGATCGCATTCGTGCATCCGGCGGCGTCGGGCGGCGTTTTGCTCGAATTAGTCCAGCCAATGGAAAAACACTAAATTTAATGAATAAAAAATCTGTCAAACTTAAAAACGTATTTATAATTTCCGCTTTAGCAGTTGGTTTAACCGCTTCGTCGGCGTGCAACAAAAACGCTAAAACGCCGACCGCGCAACAGCAAACCCAATCAGCCGCGGCTTTGACGAGTCTCAGCGCCGATGACGTGGCGGCTGTTATCAAAACTTTGCCGCCGCAGAGCCAGCAAATGATTGCCGGAAGTCCCGAACAAATCAAAGAGTTTCTCGACGATTTGAAAAAACTGCTCGCCGTCGCCGCCGAAGCTCGCAACAACGGTTTGGCGGACGAACCGGGGAACAAGCAGCAACTCGATTTTATCGCATCGAGCGTTCTTGCGACTTCATTCGATATGCAGAACAACGGCGGGCAGGCAGCGTCGGCTTTTTCCAGCATCACGCCCGAACAAGTCAGCGCTTTTTATCAAAATTCCGAAAACGAAGCGAAATTTAACGCTTTTTTAGATTTGATTAAACAGCGCGGCGCGGAACAGGGAGGCAAAACCGATTTTACCGAAGAAGAATTGAAAAGAGCGCGGGAAAGCTGGGCGAAAATTACGATTACAGCCGAAAAAGCCCGCGCCGCAGGTTTCGACCAAAAGCGTGAAGTTCAATTGCAAATCTCTTTGCAGCAGGCACAGTTTCTGGCGCAGCAGTACGACCGAAAGTCCGACGCAAGTATGACGGCAAGCGAAACGGAAATCGCCGAATACGTCAAACAGCACCCGGAACTGGATTCGTCGAAAATCAAAGACAAAGCCCAACAGGTTTTGGCGCGCGCGAAATCGGGCGAAGATTTCGGCAAGCTCGCCAAAGAGTTTTCCGAAGATCCGGGCAGCAAAGACAAAGGCGGTTTGTATGAAAACGTCAAAAAAGGTCAAATGGTGCCTGAATTTGAAGCCGCCGCGCTCGCGCTCGAAAACGGCAAAGTCGCCGAAAATCTGGTCGAATCGCAATACGGCTATCATATTATCAAGCTCGAAAATAAAGCGGGCGAAACTTACAACGTGCGGCATATTTTGCTGATGACTTCGGCGCCCGGAAGCGGCGCAAATCCTTCCGCGCCGGCGACGGGGATGGCTGATAAAGCGCGCGAAGGCGTAAAAACGCAAAAACGCGATCAATGGATAGAAGAAATCGTCGCGCGAAATCAAATCAGCTTGCCGCGACCGGAAGACGTAAAAGTCGAAGTACCGGCAGCGCGTATGCCGCCGCAGGCAGCTCCGCAAACGGAAGCTCCGGCTGGTGATAAAAAATCTAAAAAATAGGCGAAAAGACGTTTAGTTTTTGAGGAGAATAAGTAACAAAATGGTCGGAAGAGCACTTACTTTATTAGTTATATTTTTAGCGGTCGCAGCCGGTTTGCTGCTGTGGCATTCTCAGTACGGCGCGCACGCCATCGAAGAAAAACGAATTCATCGGCTGACCGCCGGCGCGATCACGAAATTGACGCCCGAAGATGTCGAGATGCTCGTTCAAAGCCAATTTAAAGCACAGCCGCAGGCGATTGCCGAATTGGCGGAAAGCCCCGAAGCTCGAAAAGAGTTTTTGGAAGAACAGCTCAAGCCGCTGCTCGCCATCGCGCGTCAAGCCCGAGTTGATGGAATCGCCGATGAACCGGAAATTCGCGAGCAGTTAAAACTCACCGAAATGGAAATTTTAGCTCTCGCCTACGACCAAAAGCTCAAAACCGACGCGGGCAAACCGGACGATCCGGGACCGCCGCTCCAATGGGCTTCGGAAAAGATCGGCAATGAACAAGTCGAGGCTTATTATCAAAACCCGGAAAACGAGAAAAAGTTTGATGACTTTCTTAAAACTTTTACCAAACGCAGCCCGCAGGCTGCAAATATAGACGAAAGACAGCGCACGATTTTCCGCGAGCAATGGGCAAAAGCTCATATCGCCGCCGACCTGGCGCGACAAGCCGGACTCGACCAGGATCGCGCGGTTCAGCTTCAAATTCAATTTCAACAAGCCAGAGCGCTCGCTTCCGAATACGGCAAGCGGCACGAAAAGGAATTACAGCCGTCGAAAGAAGAAATCGAGGCTTATATCGCCTCGCACCCGGAATTCGATCCGGCGAAAGTGCGCGAAAAAGCCGAACAGGTTTTGCAGCGCGCGAAATCTGGCGAAGATTTCGGCAAATTAGCCGCCGAATTTTCCGATGATCCGGGCAGCAAAGACAAAGGCGGTTTGTACGAAAACGTCACAAAAGGTCAATTCGTCCCGCAATTTGAATTGGCGGCAAACAATCTCGAACCGGGGCAAATTGCCGACCGGCTCGTCGAATCGCAATACGGCTATCACATTATCAAGCTCGAAGGCAGAGGCAAAACCAAAGACAAAGACGGCAAAGAAGCAGACACTTTCAACGTCCGTCACATTTTGTTTATGACGCAGGCGCGCGACCCGCAAAACCCGTTTGCGCAGCCGATGCCAATGGATCAGCAAGTTCGGCAAAACGTCCAGCAAGATAAGGTTAAGAAATTTTTGGACAAAATTCTCGAAAAAAATCCGATTGAAGTTCCCGCGCCGGAACAAATAAGCATTAAAGCGCCGGAAATTCCTGAAGACGAGTCGGATGTTATGCGGCAAATGCCGCCGGGAATGCAGGCTCCGCCCGCACCGCAAAAAGGCGGAAATGTCGAAGTGACCAAACCTGCACCGGCACAGCCTAAACCCCGAAAATAATGATTTTCGGTGATTTTAAGATAGAAGTAATTCCCGACACCGAATTTAGATTGGACGGCGGGGCGATGTTCGGCATCGTCCCGCGCGCTCTTTGGGAACGAGTTTGTCCGCCCGACGAATCGAATCGAATCCGAATGCAAACGAATTGTTTGTTCGTTGAAACCCCCGGCGAGCGCATTTTGATCGAGACCGGAATGGGCGAAAAATGGACGGAAAAGCAAGCGGAAATCTACGGCATTAACCGTCAAAAAACGTTTGCCGATTCATTGATCGAAAAAACCGGCTGCAAATGCGAAGACATTACAATCGTCGTCAACACGCATCTGCATTTGGATCACGCAGGCGGCAATACAAAACCGGATGAAAACGGAAAAGCCGTTCCGGTGTTTCCAAACGCGCGATATTTTGTTTCCAGAGCCGAATACGAACACGCCGAAAACCCCACGATGCGCGACCGGGGCAGTTACATCGCAGACGATTGGCGACCGCTTCTTGAAACCGGACAACTCGAATTAAAACCGGAAAACTATGAGGTCGTGCCCGGTTTAACAATGCAGCAAATGCGCGGTCACAACGGCTCGATGCAAACCGTGAAATTAACAAACGGCGGCGAGACGTTTTACAGTTTCGCCGATTTAATCCCGATGACTGCGCATCTACCGCTCGCGTGGATTATGGGCTACGATTTGTTTCCGCTGGAAACGCTCGAAAACAAAAAGAAATTATTGCCGCAAGCGGTGAAAGAAAATTGGCTTTGCTTTTTTTATCATGACCCGGAAACGTCGCTTTGTCGTTTGACGGAAAACAGCGGAAAACTAAAAGCTAATAAAATAGAAGTTTAATAAAAGATGGAACAAGTAAAAATTGGAATAATCGGCGGCAGCGGTTTGTACCAGATGCCGGAATTGAAAAATGTTAGAGAAAAAGAAGTTGAAACGCCGTTTGGAAAACCTTCGGATGCTTTTATTATCGGCGAATTAGAAGGCGTCGAAGTCGCATTTTTAGCCAGACACGGGCGCGGGCATCGCATCTTTCCGACTGAACTGCCGTTTCGCGCAAATATTTACGCAATGAAATTGCTCGGCATCGAGTATATTTTGTCGGTTTCGGCGGTCGGTTCTTTGCAGGAAAAATACAAGCCCACGGATATGGTAATTCCAGATCAGTTTTTCGACAGAACTCGTGCGCGGGTTGAAGAATCAACGTTTTTCGGCGGGGGAATTGTCGGACACATCACTTTCGCGCATCCGGTTTGTAATGAGCTTGGCGATATTTTGGAAGAAAGCTGCAAAACAATTGGTGTGACGGTTCATCGCGGCGGGACTTATCTTTGTATGGAAGGTCCGGCGTTTTCGACGAAAGCCGAATCGAACGTTTACCGGCAATGGGGAATGGATATTATCGGAATGACCAACCTACAGGAAGCGAAGCTCGCACGCGAAGCTGAAATTGCTTATGCGACGCTCGCGCTCGTAACCGATTACGATTGCTGGCACGAAGGACACGACGAAGTTTCGGTTGAAATGGTCATCGAATATCTGCACAAAAACGTCCGCAACGCACAATTGATTATGAAAGACGCCGTGCAACGTGTCGCGGCGAAAACAACACCAAATCAGTTTGAAGGCGCGACTAAAAACGCAATCTTCACCGCGCCTGAATTTTGGAACACGGAAACGGCGAAAAAGCTCGAAGCAATCATCGGGAAGTACGCGCCGGAATAATATTATGAAAAAAACAGTTTTATTATTTGGTTTAGTTGTTTTATTTTCAGTCGCTTCCAGCGCGCAGATTAGCGTGCCTTTGCCGCAAAAAAAATCGGAGAAGCAAACGATTAATCCGATTGAGGCGGATGCGCTGCATAATCTCGATGTCGCGTACCAATATTTTATAAAAAAACGTCATATCGGCGCGCTTGAACGCAGCAGCGAAGCGATTGTCGCGGTCGAATCAGGCGGCATTCAGTTCGCAAAAATGGATGCGTTGCTTTATTACGCAGGAATGAGCAGCTATTATCTGGCGACCGGACGAGGCAAGCAGAAAATTGATTTGTCCAAAATGTCGGAAGAAAACAAAAAGAAATATGCGCCGGAAAGGCTGCGCGAGGAAGCAATCGCTTATCTTTCTACGCTTATCGAGAAATATCCCCAGAGCAAGCATAAAGAAGATGCAGCAAAGGCTTTGAAAGAGCTTGAAAGCACCGGCGCGGCGGCAAAATGAATTTAAATCAGATAACGATTTATTCAAATAAAGTCGTTGAAACGGTCGAATTTTACAAAAAACTCGGTTTGAATTTAATTGTTGACAGCATTCCGCGCTATTGCCGTCTTGAGTGTCCGAACGGGGCGACTTTTTCGATTCATGAAACTGCCGACGAGCCGCAAAACAACAGCGTCGTTATTTATTTCGAATGCGAAAATCTCGACCAAAAAGCGGCGGAATTAAAAGAGCAGGGAACCGAATTTGAAACCGAGCCGGTCGATCAAAGCTGGCTCTAGCGTGAAGCATATTTAACTGATCCGAACGGTAATAAAATTTGTTTGTTTTATGCCGGAGAAAACCGGCTCAATCCGCCCTGGCGAGTTGAATCTTGATTATTCAAAAAATAAATATAACAGGAGAGAAATTATAAAATGTCATTAACAGTTGTCGGTTCGGTCGCGTTTGATGCGGTCGAAACGCCTTTTGGGAAACGCGAACGAATGCTTGGCGGCGCCGCCACGCATTTTTCTTTGTCTGCCAGCAATTTTACCGATGTCAGAATGGTCGGCGTAGTCGGAAATGATTTCACCGAAAACGAATTCGATTTGCTGCACTCGAAAAACATCAACACCGATGATGTCGAGCGAGTCGCGGACGGCAAAACTTTTTTCTGGCGCGGGCGTTACGATTTCGATTTGAACACAGCGCACACGCTCGCTACCGAGCTTAATGTTTTCGAGACGTTTCAGCCTAAGCTTTCGGAAGCATCGAGAAATGCCGATTTTGTTTTTCTCGCCAATATTTTTCCGACGACGCAAAAACAAGTCCGGGAACAATGTCCGAACGCCAAATTTGTAGCGATGGATACGATGAATTACTGGATTTCTTCAATGAAAGACAGCGTGATTGAAACTGTGAAAACGGTTGATTGCGTAATCATCAACGACGCAGAAGCGCGTCAGCTTGCGGACGAGCCGAACATTCACCGAGCGGCGAAAAAAATCATCGAAATCGGCAATTTAAAAGCTCTCGTTATCAAACGAGGCGAATACGGCGCTGCGCTTTTTACCGGAAATAATTATTTTGCGATTCCGGCTTATCCGCTTGAATCTGTTTTTGATCCGACCGGCGCGGGCGATACTTTTGCGGGCGGTTTTATGGGCTATCTCGCGAGCCACGATTCGGTTGATGAAGAAACAATGCGGCGGGCAATGATTTTCGGTTCTGTAATGGCTTCATTTAACGTCGAAGAATTCGGTACTGAAAGAGTCGCGCGGCTGACGCAGGACGAAATCAACGGGCGTTTCCGTGAGTTTAAGCAAATAACGCATTTTGAAGAAGTTCTTTTTGAACGCGCGGCAAGAGCTTAAAAAAACAGCAATCTAAAAATAAAATCCCGACCAAACGTTTGGTCGGGATTTTATTTTCTAGCCCCTAATTTCAAAGAAGTTAGGCTGATTTTGAACGAGTTTGCCCGGTTGTCGAGGAAGCATTTGTGTCGCCGGTATTTCCGGCGGATTCGCCGCCTGCGGTCGAAGTGCCGCCCGTCGCAGTGTTAGCGCCGGTCGAGGCTCCGAACGAACTGTCGGCTGTCGAGTCGGTTGATGTTCCCGCTGATGCGCCGGTTATTCCGGTCGCTCCGCCGGTCGCCGAATTTCCGCCCGCGCTTGTATTTGCGCCGCCGGTGTCGCTTCGCGAAAAATTGCCTGTTCCGGTCGAGCCGAAGTTCGATGCATTTTGTTTGACGCGCAAACGGTTTTCGACATGTGTCACGCCCGAAACATCTTCGGCGATGTCTTCAGCCATTCGTTTGGCATAACGGCTTTCGACCGTTCCGGTTAAAACGACTTCGCCGTTGTTGATTTCGACATCAATATCGGAAGCGTCCAAATACGGATAATCGGTTAAACGGTCGTTGATGTCGTCGCGGATGCGGTCGTCGGAGCGGCGATAATTTTTCGGACCTTTTCCGCGATGGCTGATTTGTTGACCGCCGCCCTGACGCATATCCCTTTCGCGTCGGCGCGCGGCTTCATCGTCGCCGAACCACGAGGAAATTTCATCTGTGGTTCTGTCCCACCAACCGCGGTCGTCTTGATTCGAGCCGCCGTGGTTTTCGGTTTCCCAGCCGCGTTCGCTGTTCATATAATCGCCCTTGTAACCGCCGCCTTGTCCGTAGCGGCTTTCGCCGCGATTGAATTGATCAGACTGGTTAGAGCGTTCATTTCCGCTGCCGCGCCCGTGATCGCGCTGGCTGCGGCGCGTGTAATCGGACGGCGACATTCGGTCGAAGTTTGAGCCGCTCGAACCGAAATTGCTGCCGTAACCGTAATCGCCGCCGCGATTGTAATAGCCGCGCTCTTCGTCGCTTCCCGAACTGTACTCGGTGCCGCGGTCGTAACCGTAAAGCGTGTAATCGTCACGGTCATTGCCCGTGTTGCGCCCGAAACCGCCTGTACTAGAGCTTGATCGGCGCGCGTTCGATTGAAAATCGTCATTATCGCGGTCTTGCGAGTTATAGCCGCGCCCGAAATCGCTGCCGGAATAGCCGTCCTGATAGCCGGAATTTTGTCCGCTGCCAAAATCGCGGTTGCGGTTCTTCCCGTAATAACCTTCGTCGCGTTCATTGCGTCCGCGCTCTCTATTGTGGAAGTTTCGATTGCGCTCCTGTTCCGAGCCGCCGGATTCCGAGCGGCTGTCGTAACGGTCGTCGCGTTCGTTGTAGCGCGGATAATCTTGATCATTGTAGCGATTTGCCATAAAACTGCTCCTTTCAAATCTTGGTTAATTCGCTTTGCTCGAAGCGAAAATTAGGGATAAAAATTCCAGAATTCTCACCGCTGCGGTTCGTTAATTTGGAATCCGTTAAATTAAATTTGACAATTTGGCTGGAATATCTCTGTACGTTTGTGTACGAATTAAATTCGTTTCGAGCCGATAAACACAAGATTAAAAGAAAAAAAACCGGGTTCGGATTTGTGGCGCGCGGTTTGCAAAAGACACGGCAGAAAAGAAAAACGTACCGCCAGCGTACAAAGGCGATTGACGGTAAAAAATAAAAGAGATTAGAGAAAGGGAGAAAGAAAAATGCTTTCAATTATCGGATGGATACTTTTTGGTTTAATTGCGGGACTGATTGCTAAAGCCGTGATGCCGGGACGCGATCCGGGCGGCGCAATCGTTACAATTCTGCTTGGTATTGCCGGCGCTGTGGTCGGCGGATTTATCGGACGAGCCTTATTCGGCTACGGAAGCAGCGGAGACGGCGATTATTCAAGTCCTGGCTTTTTGATGAGTCTGGTTCTTTCGGTTGTCGGCGCAGTTGCTTTGCTGGCTATTTATCGCCTTGCGACCGGACGCAGTATGAGAGCTTAAGGTTCTCTGTTAAACAACTTGGTTATTTTCGGCGCAGGATTTCTTCTTTTGGAAACCTGCGCCGAAAATATTTTCATAAACCTTTAAATCTTCAAGGGGTGACGAAAATGGCGGCTGCGAGTTTGTGGAGTTTAAACGGACTTGGTTGGGCGGAACTGGGAAAGCGCGTTTATAACGAGATTATCGAAGACGAAGTTTTGGACAGCGCGGCGCAGCTCGCTTATTACTTTTTGTTTGCACTGTTTCCGCTGCTGATTTTTCTGACTTCGATTTTCGGTTTTGTCGTCGGCGCAAACAACGAGCTGCGCAACGAATTGTTTTCGTATCTCGGCAACGTTTTACCGGGTTCGGCGCTCGATCTGGTGAAAGGCGTGATTGAAGAAGTCAGTCAAACTTCGAGCGGCGGTAAAATCTCTCTCGGTTTGCTGCTCGCGCTCTGGACTGCCTCTTCGGGTTTGCAATCAATAACGCAATCTTTGAATCGCGCCTACGATGTTAAAGAAACGCGCGCGTGGTGGAAATTAAAATTAACATCTATCGGTTTAACGGTTGCGCTGGCGCTGACCATTATTTCGGCTCTGATTATAATTTTATTCGGCGGTCACTTTGTTGATTACGCCGAGCAAACGCTCGGTTTCGGCGCTTTCTTGACCACAGTTTGGGCAATTGTCCAATACGTTATCGCGCTTTGCTTTGTTTTGCTGGCTTTTGCTTTGATTTATTATTTTTCGCCGGATTTAAAAGATCAGCACTGGTTTTTTGTGACGCCCGGAGCAGTCGTAGGCGTCTTATTGTGGCTGTTGATTTCGTTCGGATTCCGCATTTATCTGTCTTATTTTAATTCTTACAGCGCCACTTACGGCTCGCTCGGCGCTTTGATAATTTTGCTGCTCTGGCTTTATTTCACCGGATTGGCGATTTTAATCGGCGGCGAAATCAATTCGGAAATCGAAAACGCAGCCGCCGAAGCGGGCGTTCCCGGTGCCAAAGAAGAGGGCGAAAAAGCACCGGATGAAAAGGAAACTTCCGGTGCGGCGTCAGAGAAAGAAAACAAAAAGCCGGAAGAAAATAAGAAATCAGACGAAAACAAAAAGCCGGTAGAAGCCGAAATTATGCCGCCCGACAAAAAACAGATTCGCGCGCCGAAAATCTCGCCTCAAACTGCGGAAACAAAACACGAGCCTTTAAGTTTTCCGGCTAAACTGGCGGCAATCGGTTCGATGATTGCGGGAGTTTTTATGAGTTTCGGCGGCGGCAAAGATGATAAAAAACGATAACGGCGCATTAAATCTCGACGCAATAAATCGCGGGCGGCGCTGCAAATGGTGGCGTCGCCGCGGCGGTAAAAAAAGCGGTTTCAAATATTTCGACCCTAACGGCGAAAAAATAACCGACGAAAAACAAATCGAACGAATCAGCAAGCTCGTCATTCCGCCCGCCTGGACGCACGTTCGGATTTGCCCGAACACGCGCGCCGGTTTGCAGGCAATCGGATTCGATACAGCCGGACGCATTCAGTACAAATACAGCCTGCAATTTTCCGCCAAACAGCAAGCCAAGAAATTCTCGAAAATCGAGCGTTTCGGCGAGTTTTTGCCGAAACTGCGCAAGTTGACGAACGAATACATCTCGTTCGAAGGTTATCCAAAGGAAAAAGTCTTGGCGGTTGTGATGCGGCTGATAAACGATTTGTATATTCGCGTCGGCTCGGAAAAAAGCGTCAAGGAATATAAAACCTACGGCGTCACGACTCTCAGAAATCGCCATTTGACAATCGAAAAAGGCGGCAAGCTGAATTTTAATTTCGTCGGCAAACACAGCATCAGACACCGACGTTTAATCGTGGACGAAGAACTCGCCGCAATAATGACGGATTTAAAAGCCATGGGCGGAAGCAAGCTGTTCAATTATCAGGACGCGCAGGGAACTGTTCGTCCCGTAACGCCACGCGATGTAAACGATTTTCTCAAAACCGCGACTTCGCCCGAATTCAGCGCCAAAGATTTTCGCACATGGGGAGCGACCGTATTGGCTGCAACCGAGTTGGCGCAAATCGGCGCGCCGGAAACTAAAACTCAAACGAAAAAGAACATCGTCGAGGCAGTCAAAAAAGTCGCCGAACATCTCGGCAATACGCCCGCCGTTTGCCGCAGCAGCTATATCCACCCGGCTGTTATCGAAGCCTACGAGCAGGGAATTACAATTGATGAATTTCGCCCGCGAAAAAAGCGAACTATCGAAAAACTTTCGCCGGAGCTTTCAATCGAAGAAATAGCCGTGATGCGGCTTTTGGAAAAAGCTAAAAACTCAAAATCGTAACGCCGTCAGGACGGCGGCGTTACGATTTGTTTCCGAAAAGATTTGTTTGCTCATTGCCAACTTCGCTTTTTGCGCCTGTTTGGCAACTTCCGCAAACAATCTGCAAACGTTCAAGTGGCGGCACAAATCGCCCGAATTAATCCGCGCCGAGCGCAGGCATTCAATCTACAGTGCGGCGAAGCATCTTGAAAATTATGCTATCGAGGCATCGCGTTGAATGGGTTGTTGAGCTGCCTATTGTTAAAACCTCGCCGTCTATGGTTGGTACTTCCACCTGGGGTCAAATATAATGTGGTTTTGCTCCGCATTTTTATCATTTGGACTTTCCCAACTTGCCAAGTTTCCGCTTAAATATCTGTACACGCACATAATGTATCCGTCATACATACCTCCAACACGAGTGACCTTCATAGTATTCGGGTCCCAGTTAACTTCACCGGCGCTCGAACCCCATACCCACATGACTTTGTAGGTATCCGTGTTAAAAAACTTTGAGCCATGCGGTGTAAAATCAGGAGCCCGAAAAAGCAGCCTTTCATCCATGGTGACAAAATTCCCCATCTCTAGCCAATCAACGCCTGTTGGGTCTTTAAGATTTGGATGCATAAATTCTACTGGCTCAAAAAATATATGTTGAGAGTATCCTAGCCAACCCAGTGATTGTCCGCCAGCTGTGGTGGCGTACCAAAAGTACCAATTCCCGTCGTTTGGAACATCAGTCATTTCAAATTCTCCTTTTCTATGGTTTTTATAGTTTTACTATCAAGGGCAACAAAATCTTATTTGCATTGATATAGTCATCTCGCTCAGTATTGATAACTGATTGATCTGTTTAAATCTATGAAATAATTTGAATGCCGTCTTAATCGTTCTTTGTTGAATCGGTTGTGAATCGAATCAAGTCCTACTTTTTTAACTTTCATTAACTAACGCACCGAAAGGAATTGAAATCTATCATCACGAATATTTTTTTTCAGGGCTTTTTTGCTCACACCGGCAGAATTAAAGATTGCCTGAGAGGTGTGAAAAAAGGCAGATGAATTAAGTATCTGAATGCCAACAGTTTATACATAGCGGGTGAAGGATTCTGATTAATTAGCCAACGAAAATATAAATAAAAAACGGGCGACGGCAAGCCGCACCCGTTTTCTATTAGGAGTTACAGTGTTTTCGGTTTAACGCAAGTTTGCGACGCCGCGCGGCGATGAAGCCGTGACGTTGACTTGTGTTCCCTGTCTCAAGGAAAGGTCGTCGCGTCCTTGCAGAATAACCGAGCCTGCGCCAGCACCTGCTCCGACGCCAGCACCGATTGCCGCGCCTTGACCGCCTCCGGCAATAGCTCCGATGAGTGCGCCGAGCGCAGCACCGATAGCGGTGCGGGTAACGGTTTTATTTGTCTGACTGCCGCCCTCGCGGACTTGACCTTCGTTGGAAATACTGACGTTGCCGTTTTCGTTTGAGGAAACGGAATCAAGCAAACCGGCAAAACGATGCGAGCCGCCGTTGCGCATCCGAATCGTTTCAAAGTCTAAGCCGAGACTGGCTCTGCCCGAGACTCTGCCCGAACGCTCGACGCTCGCCACGCGACCTTCGATAATCGCGCCTCTGTATTCGGACGGCGAAGTTACTTCCATTGTGAAGCGGTCACCGACCGACGCGGTTTTAGTGTCTATATCCGTATTCAAAACCGCCGTCAGGCGTGTTCCGTTCGGAACCATAAAATCGCCGGTCGTCGTGCTGCCGCCGTAATTGCCGCCTGTTGTCGTATCGCCGCGATAAATGGTGTCGAACTGAGCGACATTTGACGTGCGCGTGTAAAAGCTTTCAACCGTAATTTGGCGGTTCGCGCCTTCGAGATAAATCCGGCGCGTAACTCGCAGCTCATCGCCGTTGCGAAGCGGGTTGAAAGCGACGTAGAAATCATTCGCACGGTCACCCGTGTAATTAATCACAACCTGATTGTTAACGACATTGGCGTTAACGCTCATCGAACGACCGTTCGGCATCGTTTCGGTGATTGTCTGACCATTGGCTTGGAAAGTCACTAGCGCCGCTTTTGACGAAGCCAATCTAATCTCGTTGCCGACGCGCTCGATGGCGATATATTCCGGCGCTTCGAGACGGCGCATAGAAATGCGGCGAACGCGCTCGCGCTGATTAGCCGCCAGATCGCCGATGGCGCGGTCAATTTCGGCTTCGACGTTGGCGCTGCGCGCCGCGTCGAGCCGGTAAGTTCCGGTAAGGCGATTCGAGCCGTAGGTCGTGCCGCCTGACGGATAATTGTTGGTCGGGTAGTTGTTGCCGCGTGTCGGAGCATTGTTTCTGTTCCAATCCCAAGCGACGTTGTATAAACCGGCAAGCCGCGTTAAATCGTCGCGGACTCGATTCCAGTCGTTGCTGGCGCGACCGAGGCGATTTTGGCGCAGGAAGCTGTCAATGTTCGCACCGCGATTTAAAACTTCTTCGACATCTGCGGCAGTTGCGTTGCGTGCGTCAAAATTCTGTTTCAAGCGGTCGGTCGCGTTTTCAAAATCGCGGACGTATTCCGCAACTTCATTTTCGGCTTGCGTGCCGTTCAAAGTGCTGCGGTCAAGTGCGGTGGTTAGACTGCGATTAAAATAATCCGTATCGCGTTCGAGCGTCTGAAGCAAGGTCGAAATTGCCGCTTCATTAGCGCGATTGTTGCGCGGACGCTGTGCATAAGCGTTAAAATCCGCTCCCGCGAGCAGCAGCGTCATCGTTAAGATAACAACGTAAACGTATGTTTTTCTCACTATTGTTCTCATATTTTTTCCCCCATAATATTTTGTTCGGGTAATGTAAACGTCAAGTTGTGTTTTACGCAGAGTGAAACGAGAACTCCGCGCAAGTTACGGGGAGAACCACAACTTCAAAAAATCTCATACAATCCAAGTTGCAAATACAGTGCCACGCAATGAAAGAAGCTAAAAATCTAAGAAAATAAAAAGGAAAACTTTACGGCGACAACCGTTTACGTTTTCCTTTTCGTCTGGTTGTTAATTAAAAGAGTCTGCGTTTCGATAGCAAACAAAACGTGAACGAATCTGTTACGCTATCGGGAAATCATCGTGTTCGTCCCGGTTGCTTGCCGCGCTTCCCATTGCGTCGTGAGGTCCGCCGGTCAATTCACCCAGAGCGCCCTCGTTTTCCGCGCCGGATTTTTTACCAAACTCGCTCTTTGCCGCATTTAACGCTCCGCCGGTGCGATTGTAAATGTCACCGGCTCTTTGTTTGGCGGTATTCAGATATTCGCCCGATCTCTGTCCGAGCTGCGTTGCGGTGTCGCGCCCTTTGTCAACGCCTTTGCGCGCGGCGTCGGCGATGTCAGTTCTCAATTCGTTACCGGATTTCGGCGCAAAAAGCAGTGCGAGCAGAGCACCGATCCCGCCGCCGACCATCAAATAAGTTAGTTTGTCGCTTGTGCTGCGACCGCTGCTGGTGTTAACGGGAGCATAAGTATTTTGAGCATCATCATGTTGACGCTCTTCGTTGTGTCGTTTTCTCATAAAAGTCCTCCAAGATTATTGCAGAATTAAATTTTCAACCCCCGGTTCGTTCTTTTTTGAAAAATGTTAAGAACACGCCGCTTACAGCGTGTTCTTAAGGGTTAAAAAAATAAAAGTTGAATTAAACGACTCTGCGTCCTTGAATCACCCGGAGCAAAACAACGACGATTGCTAGAATTAATAAAATGTGGATCAGATTACCCAATGCCGCACCGGCAAACCCATATCCGAGTAACCACAAAATCAACAAAATTACAGCGATTGTCCAAAGCATTTTCTCTTTCTCCTTTCTCGTCTTACCGTCCAATTAAATTTCCGTCTTTCGATGCGCGATTAAACGCAGCAAACCGATAATTCCGAGATGCAGCACAATGTAAATTACCAGAGCCAAAATGACCGGGAGCGCAAGCGTAAAACCTTCTTCCGTTCTCGGTTCAGCCACAATGCCTCGGAACGGCGCGAGAAACGGATCGGTAATGCTGTGGATAAACTGAACAAAACCCGCCGATTTTCGCGCAGCCATTAAAGCCAACACCAATCGAATTGCAAAGAGCGCGTAAATCACGTAAAAGACGTAATCAACAATTTGCGAAATCCGTGCCAAAAAACGCGCTCGCTCGGTTTCGCGCTCGGTATCAACCACTTCGTCAACGGCTTTGGCGCGGAAATCTTTCGCCAGATTTCCCAAACGCGCGGATTCGCCGGGCAGCGGGCGTTCGGCTTTCGCCGCAAGCTCTGCGTTTACGTCCGCTTCGATTTCAGCTTTAACGTCTTCGTGTTGTGCGGCGCGGCGGGCTTCTTCTATCGCCAGTTTGTTATCCATTTAATTTTCTCCAAAATAATTTTAAAACTCTGTATTTTCCTGGATTGTACGCTTCTCTTTAGTAGCGGATTTGTACGTTCTCGTACTGAAACGGTACAATCTTGAATTACAATTAACACACTCTATACGAGTGTGTTAATTAATTCCCGAACATAGCAATTTGCGTACAATCGAAAGGTAACTAACTTGGCAAAAGCAAAGATTCTGGTCGTTGACGACGATCCTTATACTCTTGAATTCCTCCAATTCGCGCTCGAAGGCGAAGGTTATGACATCGCCACCGCGACGCTCGGCGGCGAAGCAATTCAAATGGCGGAACGCGAGCGTTACGATTTAATGCTCGTTGATTTGCGCCTGCCCGACATTGACGGGCTGGAAGTTTTGCGGCGTTTTAAAGAAATCACGCAGGACGCGGAAGTAATCGTTATTTCCGGTCAATCCTCGATGGACGTGGCGATTGAAGCCACCAAGCTCGGCGCGTTTTATTTTATTAACAAACCCGTTGCGCTCGACACTCTCTCGCCGCTCATCGCCCGCGCTTTACAGCTTTCCGGCAGCACGAAAGAAGTCCAGCAGCTTCGCAAAAAACTAACGGCGCGCTCGACTTACGAAGAAATCGTAGGCAGCAGCCGCGCGATGCAGGATTTATACGAAATTATTGATTCGGTTGCGCCTTCGGACGCTTCGATTTTAATTATCGGCGAAAGCGGAACGGGCAAAGAACTAATCGCCAACGCGATTCATTACAATTCTCAGCGCGCGAAAAAGCCTTTTATCAAAGTCAATTGCGCCGCGCTGCCGAAAGAACTGATCGAATCCGAGCTTTTCGGACACACGAAAGGAGCTTTTACGGGCGCGACGAGCGAAAAGGCGGGATTGATCGCGCAAGCTGACGGCGGAAGTCTGCTGCTCGACGAAATAGCCGAGATGCCGCTTGAATTACAACCGAAGCTGCTCCGAGTTTTGCAGGAAAAAGTTTATACGAAGGTCGGCAGCGAAAAACCGCAGAAAGTTGATTTCCGTCTGATCGCGGCAACCAATCGCGATCCGGCGGAAGCAATTGAAAAGGGAATGCTGCGCGAAGATTTGTATTATCGAATCAATACAATCACGATTCGCGTCCCGCCGCTCAGAGAACGCGCCGACGACATCATTCATCTGGCTGAACATTTCCTCAAAGTGTTTGCCGAAAAATATCAGCGCCCGGTGAAAAAACTTTCGCAGGAGGCTTACGCCAGATTGTTCGCGCATCCGTGGCGCGGAAACGTGCGCGAGCTGCAAAATGCCCTTGAACGCGCCGTGTTGCTCTGCAAAGGCGATACGATTCAGGCTTTGGATTTGCCGTTTGAACATCAATTTATCAACGCCAGCCAAAACGCCGCATCCGCCGCCGCTGGCGCTGAAACTTCATCGGCGGCGATGCCGACCAATCTGCCGAACATTGATTTGAGCGAAGCAATCGCCAATAATCATTTTGCCGGCGATTTTTCGTGGGAAAGAATCGGC
This sequence comes from Pyrinomonadaceae bacterium, assembly GCA_036388995.1. Classification (GTDB taxonomy): domain Bacteria; phylum Acidobacteriota; class Blastocatellia; order Pyrinomonadales; family Pyrinomonadaceae; genus JALZCH01. The sequence goes on from DASVQU010000053.1 coordinate 64,568, forward strand.
GAGCTGGTCATCAAAAAAGTGCCGGACACGACAAGCGAAATGGCGGAAACCGATATTTTCGAGCAATTGGAAGATGCAGTCGTTCGCGCCGCGCTCACCAAAACAAACGGCAACAAACAAGCCGCCGCCAATATTCTCGGCATTTATCGCCCGCGGCTTTACCATATGATGAAGAAGCACGGTTTATAACCGAAATAAAAAAGGACGGATTTTGATTCCGTCCTTTTTTATTGTTTGTGGAAATTACCGGATAAATCAACCGCATTCAGGATGGTGACAGGTACAGCTAATTTCCATTACCTGAAGCTTGGTGATGCGTTCGCACTCATCGCTGCAAAAATTACTGTGTTGAGCCGGAGCGCAATCGCATGTTTCACGAGCGCATTTGGGTTTATCTTTTTCGTCTGCCATTTCTGCCAATCTCCTTTCAACTTTCATCAAGTGAAACGAATTTCAAAGAATTGAAGACCGTGCGGAGCGAAAATTGTCAGTTATCAATTATCAGTTTTACATTGTCGGACAATTTACAATTGACAGTGAATAACTGACAATTTTGTTTCACGCCAAATGGTTTTCATTTTTATGTAAACCACTCTGATTTTTAAAACAATTATACACAGTGAATCAAATAAGCGGTTGATTTCCGAAATTGTTAAAGACAAAAAGCCGTTAATTATCTCGAAAATTTTCAAGATAATTAACGGCTTTTACTTTGCGCTTTAAATCGCCTGGATTTGTTTAAACTTCGCCGAGCAGCGGTTCGTTACCAAAAATCTTGCGGATAGCGGCAATTTCCTCGTGGCGATTGTTTTCTCTGCGTTCGGAAATCCAGCTCGAAACCGTGTTTACAATCTCACGGCGCGAATGGCGTTCGATTTTTTCTTCGCTCGCGGGAGCGGTTTGTTTCGGTTCGCACGCGCTTTGCGGTTCCACGTTTGCCATTGCCTGAGCGTCTTTTCGCTTGATAACTTTAATTGAGGTTTTATTCACGTCTTTTCCGTCCTCCTTGAATCTAACTTTCACAAATATTTATAAAAACAGTGTTTGGGTTTTGCCGAAAAATACAGTTTCGGCTCGCAGGAAGGCTGATTTAATTTTCAGCCTTCCCGATTCGTTTATAAATTTTCAATCTTTGTCGCCGATTTTATCCGGCGGTTTTGGGAGATGAATTTTCGGTCTGCGGCTTTTTAGCTTGCAGCCGCGTTTGAAACGTTTCTTAAACTTTTAATACGGTCGTGAGCTTCGCGAATCTGCATATATTGACGTTCGACTATTGACATAACGTCGGACGGCAGCGCTTGTTTGAGCGCGTCTTGATATGAATCAATCGCCGCGTCTTCGCCGCGCTCGCATTCGTTTAAAACCGCGCTCTCATCGTTTCCCTGAAGCGCTTCGCGGATGTTAATCCAACTGCGATGAAGACTTGCCGCAATCGAACCCGACGTTTCCGGCTCGCTGCCCAATTTGCGAACTTCGTCCTGCAATTCAGTGGTAAACTGCGCTCGCTGCTGCGAATACCGTGTAAACAAATCGCGCAAATCGCTGCTGTTGACTCCCTGCGCCGCTTCGCGGAAACCTTCCGCGCCATCTTTACAGGTTTGAATTAATGTATTCAAAGTCGAAATAATGTTGTCGTTGTCAGTCGTCGCCATCGAAATTGCCCCTTGATATTAGTAATTGATTCGCACAGCAAAGTACGCGAAGCCTAATGAGCAAAAGCCGTGCCTAAAAGTAATATTGCGGAAAACACTTGAGAAATACTTGATTTTCGATTCAAAAGGATTTTATTTGTCGGCAAATCGAACGCAGCATTTTTTCCCGCTCGCACGAAAGACATACTTTCCAGATTCCGTTTGTATTTTTCTAATGCAAGACCGAATCAATTACGAATTTCAAATTACGAATTATGAATTATTAGTCCGAAATGTATATTTTCATACAAAAACATCGAATAATGAGATATTTTTATTTTTAGCAGGAAGGAAATGAAAAATTCGTAATTCGTAATTCATAATTCGTAATTGATTATGTTGATGCTGTCGGAATTGAAAAAATTTAGAATCGTTGATTTGAACGGCAATGGCGTAAAGCTGGTTGATCTGGCGATCAAAGATTCGGCAAAAGTTGATTATCCGCCGGTTTATCGTTTGTATTTTTTTAATGAGAACGGGGAATTGGCTTCATTGCGCTGGGAGACGGTGCGCGAAATCAATTTGAACAAGCGCGTAATCTCGGTTGAAAGTTTTTCCGGCGCTCAAGTTTTTTCGCCCGATATTCTCGCCAAAGAAATTTTCCTTTTAAGAGACGTACTGGACGCGATCATCATTGATTTACAAAATCGGCGCGCCACGCGCGCCAACGATGTCTGGCTTGAGGAAAAGGGGGGCGAAATCATTATTCGCGGCGCAGACGCGAGTCTCAAAGCGATTTTTCGGCGTCTGAGCGGCGGAAAACTGGGCAAGCCGGACGAAAACGAAATCTACGACTGGCGCTATGTCGAATTCTTACGCGGAAATCCCGAAGCCGTCAAAAACGGAGCCGGTTATAATTTGAGAATTACCCGCCTCGCTCCCGGCGAGATCGCCGGTTTGATTGATTCGATTCCATATCTGCACGCCGCCGAATTAATCGTTTTGCTCCCCGACGATCTGGCGGCGAGTGTTTTAGAAGTCACTGTTTTGGAAAGACAGCTCCAGATTTTTGAAGAGCTGGAAGAAAAAAACGCGGTCAAAATGCTTGGAATGATTTCGCCCGAATCTGCCGCCAGAATTTTGAAACAGCTCGATGCAAAGCTCGTCAAAAACTACCTTGAAAAAGTGCCCCCCGAAAGAAGCAAAAAAATACTCGGAATTTTGCAGTTCGAAGAAGGAACCGTCGGCAGCATAATGACTACAGACGTGGTTTTCATCCCCGAAAATCTGACGATCAAAGAAGCGCGGGAAAAGCTGACCGAGCGATTGCGGGAGCCGGATTTTGTTTATTTTATCTATGCGGTTGACGCGGACGAAACGCGGCGTTTGAGCGGGGTCGTTTCTTTAAGACAATTTGTCATCGGCGCGGATGAAGACAAAATTTCGGACATTATGGACAAATACGTTTCGTATTTAAATCCGCTCGACGATGCTCGTCTGGCTTCGTTTCGGATTATTGACAGCCATTTAGCGGCGATGCCTGTAATTCATACGGACGGAAAATTGCTCGGCGCCGTGACGATTGACGCCGCCGTTTCCACGGTCGCACCGCGCGGCTGGCAAAACCAGGCTCCCAGAGTTTTTTCCTGATTGATTTATGACGATAAAGCAGCCAAGCCAGATTCCGGTCGGTCTTGAAACTATTTCAAAACTCGAAGAAATCGCTTTTGATAACGGCGCTAAGAAAAAACGTCGGCGCGGAATGCGGCTCTCGATTCGCGGTCGCAGTGTAATGCTGCGAGGCTTACCCCAACAGCCGACAGGTTTATTCCGCTGGCTTTTCCTGCTCGGTCCCGGTTTGGTCGCAGCGAGCGCCGGAAACGACGCTGGCGGAATCGCCACTTACAGCTCGACCGGCGCAAAATTCGGCTATGAATTGATGTGGGTGATGCTGATAATCACCGTTTCGCTGGCGATTGTGCAGGAGATGTGCGCGCGTCTGGGCGCGGCAACCGGGCGCGGGCTGCTCGATTTAATCCGCGAGCGTTTCGGTTTGGGCTGGTCTGTCGTGGCGATTTCGGCGATTATGATTGCCAACACCGGACTCGTCATCAGCGAATTTGTCGGAATCGCGGCGGCGGGCGAGCTATTCGGCATTTCGCGCTACATTACGGTTCCGCTCGCCGCCGTCGTGATCTGGTATTTGATTGTTTTCGGCAGCTACGCACAGGTTGAGAGAATTTTTCTCCTTTTAACGCTCGTCTTTTTCGCCTATCCCGTCGCGGCTTATCTTGCAAATCCGGATTGGGGCGCGGTTGCGAAAGGATTGTTAGTGCCGAAAATTCACGCCAACCCGGAATATCTCACGGTGCTGGTCGGTTTAATCGGGACGACGATTACGCCGTATATGCAGATTTTTCAGCAAAGCTCGACCGTCGAGCGCGGCGTCGGCAGGACGACTTACGGCGACGAGCGAATTGATGCTTACGCCGGTTCGATTTTTTCAAATTTTATGTCCATCACGATGATAATCGCCACTGCAGCTACGCTTCATCAAGCCGGACAAACCGAAATCGAATCAGCCGCCGACGCTGCCAAAGCTCTCGCGCCGGTCGCAGGCGAAATGGCGCAAGCTGTTTTCGGGTTCGGGCTGTTCGGGGCTTCGATGCTCGCCGCCGCCGTTCTTCCGCTCGCGACGGCTTATGCCGTCAGCGAAACTTTCGGCTTTTCAAAAGGCGTTAATCTGGATTTTCGCCGCGCGCCGATTTTCTTTCGGCTATTTTCCGCGTTAATTGTTCTCGGCGCGGCGGTCGCTCTTGTTCCGAATATTCCTGTAATTGATTTGTTATTCGGCGTTCAGGTTTTAAACGGCGCGATTCTGCCGATTATCTTGTTGTTCGTTCTGCTTCTCGTCAACGACCAACGACTAATGCGCGAGCTTAAAAATTCGAGAGTTTATAATTTTTTAGGCTGGACGACGCTTATTGTCATTACAATCGCGGTTCTGGCGATGTTCGCGTTTCAAATTTGGGATTTGATAAAAAGCTGAGAATAAAAAGAGAAAGCCGTTTCCGACTTTCTCTTTAAGTTTAATTTGCAGTTTCCTGCGATTTACGCTCGCGTCGCCGATGATGAAATAAAATGGCGATTCCGACGAGACTGTTGACTACCATCAAAGCGTTGGTGACTATGAAAACCATATCGTTTTTCATAATGCTGTAAATCAAAAAACCGACGGACGCGGTAATTTGTCCGAGAAAAAGAAATTTCGAGACGCCTTCGCTCGTTCCCTCGCTCCATTGTTTATAAACCTGCTTACCGATTGTCAGCAAAAGGATAAACGAACTGGTAAAACCTATAATCTGCTCCATTTGATAAATTAAAAAATCCTCCGCTGCGAAGCCGTAAAGTAGCTCATAATTCGTTGAGGTTGTCGCGGATTTTCATTAATCGGCGTTTCCGCGTTCGGTTCTTCGACCGGAGCGGAAGGGATTTTATCAGTCGGCAGAGGATAATCGCTGCGCTGGTTGCGTTTTTCTTCGTTTGGTGCGCGTTCGTCCCGCAATGGATTTTCAATATCGGTGTCGCCGGGAATATTTTGTAAGTTTTGCATCAAAGCGTCCGCCTTTCGTTCAATTTTTCACAAGATAAATATCTATTGCAACGATTGTTCCAATTTAAAAACAAAATGATTGTCGATTTTGCGGCAAAACAGTCCGCAAAATTGTCCGATTAATTTGGAAACTGATACGTCTTTATACAACATTTGCGTATTGATTCAAAGCAAAATGTGAATTTATTCCAATAAATGCTCAAAGGCACGATGATTGCGGAAAAGAAAATAAAAATTCAGCCTGCGGGCGGAAAATTAAGAGGTTACTTATTATGAATGCAATGGATATGAGAACGAGCGAGTTGGGGATGACTGATAATGCAATCGAGATTTTGACGCAAGACCATCGAAAGGTTGATGAGCTGATTGCAAACCTTGAAAATCTGAGCGGGGCGGATACGAGCGCAAATTCGCCGAATATGACGTTTATTCAATTCCGCGACAATTTTATGCTTCACGGTCATGTAGAAGAGCAAATTTTTTATCCGGCTTTAAAAGAAAACCCGGAAACGGCAAGCCTGGTCGAACACGCCGTTGATGAGCATCAGGAAGTTAAGGAAATGCTCGCTCAAATGGAAGGACTCGCGCCGAACAGCGATGAATTTCAGCGCCTTTTGAAAAAAGCCAAAGAAGACATTCAACACCACGTCGAAGAAGAAGAAAACGAAATGTTTGTCAAAGCCCGTCAGGTTTTGGGCGAACCAAGAATGGAAGAACTTGGTCGGCAGATTAAACAAATGAAAGACCGCGAAAAACCAAACACTACATCTGCATCAGCCGCGATATAAAACAAGTTGAGAATTTTAAATTTTTGCTCCTAAGAGAAAACTTGCGCGCCCATCGGAATGGGCGCGTTTTTTTTGTTGCTTGACGGCACTTGCGCGTTCAAACACCATTTGTGTAAAATCCAAATTTCGCGCTCATCAAATAGCGCACCCGCCGATGTAGCTCAGTTGGTAGAGCAGTTGATTTGTAATCATCAGGTCGCAGGTTCGACTCCTGTCATCGGCTTCAATATTTATCGGTGTTACAGCCGAATTTAAGTCAAAGCTAAAAAGTGCGGTGTAGCGAGATTTGTAGCGACCTCCCGCACTTTTCCCTTTTCAAGCACTTTTGCGAAGTCTCGCAGCTTCCATTTTTTTGATGGCGTCAAACTGATGCTTTTCAGTCGGATGAGCATATCTTGTCACCATATTCAGGCTTGAATGTCCGAGAAGCGTTTGAAGCGTGAGTAAATCGCCCCCTGATTCAACAAACCTCGTAGCGAATGTGTGGCGCAAGTCATAAAGCCTGAAAGGAGTAACTTGGCTCCTGCGGATGGCTCCGGCGTGTGCGGTTTTCAGCGTTGTAATGGGTTTTCCAGTCGTTTCAGTTGCAAACAGATAGTTTCCCTCAACTTCGTTAATTCTCTTTTCCAGAATCCGGCTCACCCGCTCCGTTAACGGAATTTTGCGCTTTGCTGTTTTGGTTTTGCCAAAAGGATTGAACAGATAATCTTTATCAAGAAAGACATTCTTTTTTTCAATTCGAGCAACTTCCTCCGGGCGCATTCCTGTATCAACCATCACTGTCGCAAAATCCTGTAATGGCTGGCTTGACGCCATCAAATAGCGTCTTTCCTCGTCGTCGGTAACGACTCTCATTTGTTCATTATCTTCGTTGAGTAACTTAACCCCGCTGACCGGGTTTTTAACGAGAATATTGTCCTTGATGAAGTAATTGAAAAAGATTTTTAGAAGCGCCAGCTTGCGGTTTATGGTTGCGGGCTTAAGCGCCGTCGGTTTGAATTTTGATTTTTTTTGTTTAGTCTCGTTACTTTTTTTTTCTTTCTTCTCACTTCGAGGACGAGTTTTTTGTTTTGCAAGCCACTGTTTGAGCCGCTCAACGTCACCGATTTCTATCCGGTCAATCGGAGTTTCGCCGAAGAACTTAACGAGTGCAACGCTTGAAGATTTGTAAGAGCGATGTGTATTGGGCTTATCGTGATGTTCGCACTCAGACCACACCAAAAAAACTTTCATCGCATCAGAAAAAGTTGGAACCGACTTTTTCTCCGCCGGGTTCAAATCTACTTCGCCTTTAGCAAGCTGGACTTTAAACGCCGCTTCGATCTGTTCAGCAGCACGCTTATTTGAGGTTTTAGCCGACCTCTGAATGTGTTTTCCGTTGAAAACAAAATGAAACCAATATGTTCCGCCGCGTTTATAAACCGCCATTTTCTTTTTCCTTTTTGTCTTTTGGTATTCCTAAAGTTTTTCCGCTTGCTCGCAAAGATTCTAATTCTTTTTTCCTCTTATAGTTAGCCTTTCGCATCAATTTGTACTTTTCCCGATCTTTTTCTCTCCATCTTCGCTGTCTAAAAGAATCTCTGCATTTCTTACTACAAGCCCTAGAGTCAGAACGAACTGCCCAAAAAATTGAATGGCAATTATCACAAAGACGAATTCTATTTACCTCAATTTGATTTTGTTCAATTATATTAAAAAAATCATTTGAAAACAGTTTTATAATGCCATTTTCAATACGATAGTATTGGGTGAAAAAATCAATATTTATGCTTATCCCGAATAATCCTGATTCTTTACCAGTGATAAATGCTAAAGAGCCTTCTTTGCTGGATTGACTTTCTGAATAAAAAGTACTTTCTCGTGATGCTAGTGTTCCGAGAAATGATTTCGCCAAATTGAGGGTAGCCATTCTTTCTTTGCGGAATCCACAACAACTATCTAAAAATAAATAATCATAAAGAAGTTTAGGAATATCTTTATTGTTTATATGTAAATCCATCAGATCATTTTTATAACCAGCCAAAATTGGACTTCTATTTTTCCTCGATTTCAAGAAAATATTGAAAGCATTAACTAGATCAATATACTTTTGTAAACCTTCAGGACATCTTGCTTTTAATTTTTGCATAACATTTAATGTGGTTGTTTGGTCTCATAAATATTGACGACTATTCAGTAGTATCAAGTAATGACGCTGAGTATAATTGATTTTAAATGAAAATGAAAGTGCTTCTCCCACCGAAGCTAGGCGTTATGCAAGAACTAAGAACAAATTCAGACTCAAAATTACAAAAACAGCGACTTGCTTGGAGCTTGTACGATATTCACGATCTGACAGGCTTAAGCGTTAACTTTCTCCGCTACGAAGTGCGTCGCGGCAATCTCAAAACTCGAAAATTCGGGCGTCGAGTGCTTGTACTCGATACGGATTTACAAAACTATCTTGAACAGGGAAGCGAGGGGAAAAAATAAATGCCAAAAAACCCAAAGAGTGATGCTAAAACAGTCGAAGTTTTAAATGAGCGATTCATTATGATTCCACTCAATTTTTTTCGACGTGGGCTTTATTTATCGCCTCAAGCTAAATGGCTTTACGTGGTTCTGAAAAGTTTTGAAAATTCAAAGTCGAAACAATTAAATCCACGCCAAATAATTATTCAAGAAGTAAGTGGTTTAAGTAAGAATGCAATTACACAAGCGCTCAAAGAACTTGAACAATTTGGATGGATTTCAAGAACTATGGTCAAAGGAAAATCCACAAAATACGAATTAAACCAGCCAATAAGCGATAAGGAAAAACGCGAAGGAATAGTATATCCAATTCCAACAAAGGGTTCGGCTGAAAGTTGGAGGATGATTCAGCGCAGCATTAAGAGTGAAAATGGAAAAACATTTGCTGAAAAGTTTGAGGAAAAGAAACAATCTGAATCAAAGTACAAGTAGCAAGAAGTTTACGAGTTAGCGCCTTTGAGTACGATTGGAGGATAAGGATATTGATTATTGAATGCGCCCACGTCAGCGCATCAGTATTACAGCTAAATCTCTTACGTCGGCGCACGGCGATTCTCGCACGTTAGGGAATCGCTAAGATTACACGCCAGCGCACGAACAAAGACATACGTGGGCGCAGCATAACTAAACTAAGATAACAATACGAATTTAACCATATTTGTTTAACTATAAGATAACCTTTATTTTTTTATTCTTTATTTACTGCGAATTTTGTGGTTGATTGCTGTTTTTGAACTAGAAGGGAAAGCGTCTGTTAAAAATGAGTTGCGTGTGGAAGAAGAATAAAAAAAACAAAAAAAGGTTAAAACGGGTTTACGGCTGCTGGAAAGGTTTACATTATCGTTGTTAAACCGCTTACTGCCAATTCCTATACCTGCTACAAGCGGGGCGTTCGCCAGCGGCTAAAAAAACAAAAAAAGATCAATGAGCGCGAGCAATTTCAGACAGCTTGGTTGTGTATCGCGGGCTTAATTTCCCAGCCTTGCCGCTCCATTTGCCGTTGGGCTTGGCGACCAAAAAGCGAACTGTGTTCCTGCCGAATTTCCGATTGATCTCATCAACTGCTCGCATTACCCGGCGAAAACGCTCCCATTGCTCATCATTAAACATTCTTTCGGTTAATTTATCCGATGGCACTAATCCGCCTAAGATTATCCCTGCCCGACGGTAAGAATATTCTGATTTGTAGATACTTTTCAGACAATCAAAAGCCCAAGCCTGTAGTTCCTGATTAACATCAGTCGGAAAAGCAGAACTATGAGTTGCGGCATTTGAATAATATTCGCCTTCGGGAACAAAACGACTGGTACTAATTAAAACAGTTATTGATTGCGCCGCTAAATGATGATGTCTGAGCTTTTCAGCCGCTTTTGTCAGAAATACGGCAACGGCGTCTCTCAAATCTCTAAAATCGCTGACAGTCTCTCCAAATGAGCGCGAGCAGGTTATTGAATATCGAGGCGGAGGATTTAATTCCAAAGGGAAAGCCCTTATACCGCGCAATTCAGTAACCACCCTTGCGCCCATTACAGTCAAAGCCTTTCGCGCCCATCGCAAATCTACATCTCTTAATTCCTTTGCTGTATGAACATTTATTTGTTTGAGTTTTATTGTAGATGCCCGACCAATTCCCCAAATATCGCCAACGGCTGTTTTCTCAAGCGCAAGCTCCTGATATGGCGATTGGAAAAGGTTAAGAACGCCAGTAGCCTTATCATTTTTTTTTGCAATTTTATTAGCAATCTTCGCCAGAGTTTTTGTTTCGGCAATGCCGACTGAAACAGGGATATGAGTCCATTTAAAGATTTTTTCTTGTATCTCTCGTCCCACGCTGTCCAGATTCGATTTTCCAGCATCTAGCCCCAAAAACGCCTCATCAATTGAATAAATTTCTACTTCCGGCGTGAACAATTGAAGATTCTCCATTACGCGGCGCGACATATCGCCGTAAAGCTCATAATTAGAGGAAAAGATTTCGGCGTCGTTCTCGTCCAGCAAACTTTCTATTCTGAATAACGGAGCGCCCATTGTGACACCAATCTGTTTAGCTTCCTCCGAGCGAGCTATGATGCAGCCATCGTTATTCGAGAGAACAACAATCGGCTTTTTCCGTAAAGAAGCATCAAAAGCACGCTCGCACGAAGCGTAAAAGTTGTTGCAATCAATGAGAGCGATGGCTTGAGGCATAACAGATTCAAAAAGTTAATAAAACAAATCAATCAAATCAATATAATTTGATTGAGCAAATCACTTTTCCCCAAATTTGAAAATCCATTTCTTCAATGATCTCAATCGGAGGATAAACAGGATTTTTTGAGAACAGCCAGATTTTCCCATTGTCCTCAATATAAAGCTCTTTAACGCACATCTCGGTTCCGACAACTGCAATTACAATATCGCCTGTTTTTGTTTGAACAGCGCAATCTACGACTAATAATTCTCCGTCATCAATGACAGGCTGCATTGAGTCGCCAATGGCTTTAATATAGAACGTGGCAAGCGGATGTTTGATAATGTCCCGGTTTAAATCAATGCTTCCTTCAATGTAATCATCCGCAGGGCTGGGAAAACCGGCTTGAACTCTTGCCAGAAAAACAGGTCTTGCAAGGCGTGTTTTAATTGAGATTTGAAAACTATCACCGACATTTGTTATCGGTTGTTTTTTGAGCGTTGAGAAATTGCCTTCAATTATATTTCCTTCTTGCATAATCGTTGCACCCTTGACACAATGTATAACACAATCAAACTTTGTTTGAGAAGATATTTTTTTAATTCTGTTTCGATAACCATTGAAAGAGAGGCTTTAAAATTATGTGCGGAAGATTTTCATTAGGCGCAACGGACGCTGAGATTTTGGCGGAATTTAAGGCTGCAAGAGAACAAGCTGAAGAACATCAAAAAAGATTTAATATTGCTCCGTCTCAAATTATTGCCGCAGTTCGCCAGATCGAATCTGAGCGGATTCTTTCGAGCTTAAAATGGGGATTGATTCCCGGTTGGGCAAAATCTGCGGATATTGGCAATAAAATGATAAACGCTCGCGCCGAAACGATTTCGGAAAAGCCTTCATATAAAAATGCTTTCCGCTCGCGCCGCTGTTTGATTCCGACATCCGGCTTTTATGAATGGCAGAAAACGGGTGATAAGGGCGCTAAACAGCCGTTTTATTTTTATCTGAAGGATAAATCTGTCTTTGGCTTTGCAGGGCTTTGGGAAAGCTGGACGGACAAAGAAACCGGAGAAGAAATAGAAAGCTGCACGATCATTACAACAGAAGCTAATGAAGTATTAAAACCTGTTCACGACCGAATGCCTGTAATAATCAAACCGGAAGATTATGAATTATGGGTGGATGAAAAGGTGAAAGATACCGAAAAACTCGAAAAACTGTTGGCTCCATATCCGGCGGATGAAATGTCAGCGCACCCGGTTAGTCGTCAAGTAAACAGTCCATCGTTTGATGATGAAGAATTGATTAAGCGGGCTGAATATAATTCCAAGTAAGCGTTAAAGCCGCTTATAGAAAACTCTTTTCTTATTTTTCTGAATTAGCCAAAATGTTGCGGCTTGCCGGGTAATTTTGCAGGCAAATCAATTTCATCGTCAATTAAAACATCAACACAGACTCCAGCAAGCCGCGCATATATTAGTAGTAGAGGTAAGGAAGGCTCTCTTTTTCCCAATTCGTAAGTCGAGATAGTTCCCTGTACAAGTTCAATTTCTTTAAAATTTAGCCTCCTAATCAATTCATTTTGCGAAAGATTTAAGCTAACTCTAATTTGTAAGAGCTTTTCAGCAAGTCGTTTTGGCTTTGGTCTTGAGGCTTTACCCATTGGAAATGCCTCCCAACGGGTAAAGTTGATTTCTTAACTTGCCTCTAAAGTCATTTGACTTTATTATATCTTCGAGATTTTGTTTTGCCGACAGCCTTCTCTTAATTGGCATCACGGCAAACAACATCAGAGCAGTTGTTTAACCTCGCTATTCATTTTCAGCGGATTCCAACAACTCGCTATTTTATTTTTTTGTAGGGAAAAACTCAAAGCAAATAAATAAACAGCATTTCTCACGCGAGAAAAAGCGGCGCGGATACACAAAGTGATAAACATTTTTCTGTCGTGTCGCTGTCACGTGAGCAGTCCTACTTAGGGCATAAACCCTTGAAACACAGTAGTTGCGCCATATATGCGGGCATAGGGGTATGCCTTTTGAACTGTTTAAAATTAAAAAAATGCAAATTTGTAATCATATTCCCTAATAAATTAAATAAATTATGTCACAAGGAGCTGTGAAAACAAACAAACTAAAAACGACAAACATTATACTTACTTGTGTACTGGCGGTATCGCTCGGATTCAATATCTTTCACTTTATTATAAGTGATTCAATTAAAGGAAAGCAGACCGAGCAAGAAAGATTACGTGCAGCAATTGGCAAAATTGAACAAGAGTTTCAATCGAGCCGTGAAGATGCTCTACACAAGTTAGAGATTGACTTAAAACAGCGTGAAATTGAAGTTGCGAAACTCCCCCGTCGTTTAGACACTTCCCAATGGCAAGCAAGAATTGAAGAATTAAAAGTTGAAAGCGAGGGACTTAACAAACGACTTGAGATTGAGCAAAAGTATTATTCTGATATAACTGAAAAGGCAGATAATGAAAAGCTGCGTGAAGAAATTCAGCGAACAATCGGACGGCAATTTGAGGCAAAATCTCTGGAAACAAACAAACGACTAGCTGAAATTGAACGCGAGTCAATAGATTTAAATCTTAAAATTGAAGAAGATGAAATAAATCGGAAGTTTGCACTAAAAAAGTCTTTCCTTGATCTCGAATTTGCTGAACGTAGGGCAAAACTTTTGTCAGGTAATTTTGATGAATCTACAGATCACAAAAAAAATAAAAAGTAAAAAACAAAGCAAGTATATTATTGCCCAAAATTCCACTATGCATGAAAAAGCGACACACATAAAGTAATAAATGTTTTTTCTTTTATTTTTGCTCTGCCAAATCGCCATATAGAAAATCAGTTCAGAACAAAAGCTACTGAAATCAGCACTTAGCTCTGTGTATTGGGAGTAGGGGGTATGTTTTTTATGTATATGTTTGGCTGGAAAAGTATTTGGAAGCTACAATATAAATAGCAGCCAACCACTACATGGCACCCAAACTCAATCTTATCACCGGTTTAGCCTGACTCCAACGAAAATATTCGTAAAAATATGTCTTGTGTATAGTTTGCCGTGTTCTGTGTTGATCCGTTCATTTCGGTTCGGTAGCGGATTTCAACCTATTCAACTGGTCATATATGTAATTTTGGGTAAAGACTACGGCAGGTTGACCGCCCGTAGCATTCGGAGCGGTAATAATCTGTTTGGCTAAATTGCCGTTGTTTTTTGCAGCGTCAACGACGAAAGCCGGTTCTGTGTTGCAGCTTGAAAGAAAGTCCGTGCAGGTGAAAAGATTGCCCAGAGAAAAACAAAAATTTGTGCTTCAGTTTTTAGAGACCGTGCTGGAGAAGCAGGAAACAGAAAAGGCGGATTGAACATCACGCCTTTAAGTTGAACTTTTTCTTTTTGTTAAGTCTTTTCAGTTCAATCTAAAAACATTTCCAAGATTTCAGTTTTAAAAAGAAACATTGATTTTATGCTGAGAGTCAATTGACAACTCGATATTCTGGTCGGTCACCGCCACTTTGGCATAAGGGTAAGCTTTTTCAGTTCCAGCTAAAACTGTCTTAACAGGATAATCCCGGGAATAAATATAGCCAGGCAATTTTATAAGCCTTGATTTGAAATCCAAGCCTACTTCGTTAGTTCTCGAATTAACTACATAAAGTTCCGATAAGTCGTCCGCCTGCGTCAGATCAATAATGTAATAATCATTATCCTTTGAAACGTACAATTTGGATCTTGGGGAATTTTTTCCGTTATAAACGATCTTTGCGCCTGATACTTCTGTCCACCAGTGGTCTCTTGTTACAGCTAAACCAACAGCGAGCAAGCCGGTAATTAGAGTAGCTATTCCTACTAAATAGGGAATTTTTCTCATGGCTTATACCTCAAATAAACATTTCTACTAGAATCCATTGTACCAACTCTTACACCAGTGTATAGATTTGCTGATACAACAATGTTCCCACCACCTGCGCTTATTCCGACATGCCCCTCTCCACCCTGTGGGTCAGCAACAACATCTCCTGGCGCTGGGGCATTAACCCTTGTGAAATTTGCCATGTTATTTTGGAGAATATCACCAGAAGTCGGAACATTACCGTATCCAAATAATCCCCGCCCATAAGTAGCAGAATTGACTTGATAACCGCCGGGATTTTGATCAGTCCTAAATCCTATATTTGCCCCTAATACATAAGCAGCAGCAATGAAAATATTACACTTGTTTGCACTAGCAGGTAAACTTACTGACCACCCATTACTATTTATTTTCTTCTCGGCTGCTGCTGTATTTTTTGAAGACGTTGAATATCCAACATCTCCCAACTTATCAATTGCATAAAATAATGCTCTTAACCCTTTAGGGTCCTCTTTAGCGTTATCTGGAATAGCTAAAATCGAGTTTTCAATGGCGTTTGCCGCTTGTTGTATAGATTGCCGAAAGGCATCCGCTGCCTCTTTTCCTTTTTCTCTTTCTATTTCAGCAGCTCTTTCATTTCCAAATTGAATAAAACGATCAATTCTAGATCTATCTGCCGCATTTATCGGTCTTCTTCCGTCAGGATCTGTATGTTTGAGGGGATTGTTTAAGGTGTAACAATATTTGTTCCAGATTTGTGGTTGTGCAATGTACGTAATTAAGAATTTTTGCCGCTCTTGCTCATCTCGCCCTTTCTCCTTTTCAAGAACAATATTATAAGGATCAGGACTCGTAAATCTACCCAAACTCGCCGAATGATAGCGATTTACGGCATAATCTAATCCACTCTCATTATCTCTTTCATATGTGGTGAACTTTTGGCGCACATTGTCCGCCGCTCCATAACCCTGCACATTAGAGCGTCCGCCGACGCCCGAAGCAATCTCTTCACCAAACGGCATAAAATCTCTTCTTGATTCAACTGTCCCTGATTGGTTTGTAATCACACGCGGACTTCCCAAAGTGTCCTGTGTGAGATACTTTGTCGAAGCCGTTTGGTTGGATTGCGGAACAACATTATATTCCGCCGCTAATTTTCCGAATGCATCGTAAACAAAGACAGTGTTTTCCGTTGCAGTTGTTTTTCTGACTCTTTTTCCGCCTCCGTCATAACCATATGTTGCATTCGGCTGATTAGTTCCGTTGTTTGCGTTCCCTGCGGCAAAATATTTGACCTGCTTGATTTCCCCGTCATAAACAAAACTCTCTCCGGCAGCATTGCCAGTCATATTACCAGCCGAATCATATCCATATCCATTGCTCGTATAAAACTTGTTGTCGGAAGTATTGGCGGATGGATTGCACAGAGCAGTCGTGCAATTCTGCGCCAGAGTCGTTGTATTGTTATTAGCAGTGTCAAACGTTCTGTTTCCGAATCTGTCATACAAAAACGTCTGTTTCCAGTTCTGCGTTGATCCGTTCATTTCGGTTCCCGATTTCAACCGATTCAAATGGTCATATATGTAACTTTGGGTAAAGACTACGGCAGATTGACCCGATGTTGCATTCGGAGCGGTAATAATCTGTTTGGCTAAATTGCCGTTGTTTTTTGCAGCGTCAACCGTTCCGTTTGAAGTGTTCAGTTCTCCGTAAGAGTATTCAGCTTTCCAGAGGCTTGTATCTGTTGCCGATGTTCCGAGTCCAATCTGCGTTAGTTGCAGCCTCGCGTTGTAGCTCATTGTCTCCCAGCGAGTGTTTCCAAGCTGCATTTTATCAATGCCGCCGGCTGGATTGTAAGAGAAATTACCGGCATAAGATTTCAAAGGATTTGTGACGTTTACTCTTCCCGAAACTGCCGCCAAATCTCCCGATGCGTCGTACAGATTTCTGACGACTCTTCCCGACGGATATGTTTCTTCCGTCAAAGCGCCCGACAGATTGTATTTATAGGTGAAAGGATAAGGTTGTCCTTCTGTGATCTGCTGGCTCGATAACAGATTTCCAACTGCGTCAAACGCGGTGTATTGTGTTTCCGATACCGTGCTGTAAACTTTCGTCAGTTTCCCTTTCGAGAACGCCACAGTCGAATCGTCATAAGTATAAGTTACTGTCGGCGTAGCCGGAGTCGTGCCGGAATACGATCTGGTTTGTAACCGGTTTAAAGCATCATACGAATAAGTTGTGACCAGAGAGCGGGCATCGGTTTTCGTCAATAAGTTGCCGCCGTTATCATATGTGTAATTGATGGTTCCGCTTTCCGGGTTGGCGGCTGATTTCAGACGCGACAAGCTGCTGTAGGAGAAAGTTCTGGTTTGCCCGCCCTGCGTGACGCCGGTTAAATTGCTCAGCGTGTCATACGAATAGCTTGTTTCGTATGCGTATGCCAGAGATTGATTCGGAAAACTGATTGAAACCGTGCTGGCGTCCCAATCTCTAACTTCCCAGACATTGATTAATTGTCCCAAAGCGTTTGTTTTGCTGATTCTTTGTTTGAGCGCCTGATCCGTCACCAGTGTTCTTTCACCGTCCGTATCGGTTTTCACCACTCCGGTTGATGCGGTATTTGCTCCGCTGGTTACAAACGGAGCCGGAAGAGCCGAACCGGAAAAGGTTTCGGCTTCTGAATGCTTGCCGTCCGCCTGCGTTTGGCTTCTAGTCCATCCCATTGTCGTTTCGCTGCTTGCTCCGCCGCTGGTCGAAGCCCGGTATGGATTCGAGGCTAATTGAAACGAACAAGTTTTATTGGAGTTGTAGGTGCAGGCACCGCTCGTCAGATAACGAGTTTGAACTTTGATGCCGTGCTCCGCGTTGGTTGGATCTTCCGTTGCCGGATTTTCTATTTGCCTCGCGAGACGAACGCGACCGAGTTGATCGAAATGCTGAATTACGATTTTCTGGGCATCCTGCTTTGCATAAAGATCAGTTTTGGCGATAACTCTACGAACATCGTCGCCGTAAACTGTTTGCGTCCATCTTTCCTGAGCAGTTCCGACCGCAGCTTTAACGGTTATCGGTCTGCCAAGATCATCGTAAACGCTCTGATTAACGATATTTTCATTCGTATTGTTGCCGACGATTGTTGATTGCGTCACCAATCCGGTCGAGAAGTCGTAAACCATATTTGCGGTTTGAGCGATGCTCGTGCCGTAACCTGACACGGTTTGAGTCGGATATAAACCAGTCACGTTTCCCCCCGGCGTTGACACATTGCCGTAGGTCAGTTGGGTTACGGTTCCTCTCGCGTCGGTTGTCGAAGTCGGATTGCCGTAGGAGTCGTAAGCGGTCGAGGTTGAAATCGAATTACTGGTAGTCAGCGGATTGCTGTGCGCCTGAGTCGTGCCGCCCTTGTATGAATCCCAAGTTTTTGTCGCGGTCGGGTTTCCCGCTACCGTATTGCTTGCGCTGTAATTGGTATAATCGTAAGTAATCTCAGTGCGCGCCTTAGGAGTTGATGAGCCATCCTGAACTTCCGTAGATTTCACCAATCTGAGCAACCGCGGATTTCCAGACAAATGATAGCTGTCCGTATCGGTGTAAGTAGTCGAGGCGGAATCCGGCACGTCGTTGTAATAATTTGTCACCGAAATTCTCGCCGGAGTAATTCCTGAAGGCAAGCCGGTCGGTCGCCCGTTTGAATCTCTCGGCACGCTGCCCGTCCCGGAATACGGCACAAAGTCATACTCTTTAACCTGTGTCATGTTACCGTTCTTATCCTGCGAATACTCTTTGATCGCCGTTTTCGACAGAGTTCCAGCCGAGTTGGTTATCGAAGTTATCTCGTATTTGACGAATTGGTTTGCCGCGCCAATCACTGACGAGTCCGCCGGTATGTTGTTGGCATAAACGCGCTCGATAATCGAGCCGTCCGCCGCTATGGATTTAACCGGCTTTGTAGCCCCGTCCACGTATTTGTTTCCGCCTCCGCTGCTCCCCCAAAGGTCGTAGATTTCGCTCGACGTGCCGCCATCGGGCGCAACCGTCGTATAAGTTCCGCCGCTTTTGCTGTAAGTCCACGTATCGGTTGCCAATTGCGATGCGCCGTCATTTTCTTTCAGATAATTTAAGGTTTTCTGCGCCGGACGATTTTGCAAAATATCATAGGCGACTATGCTGGACGATGAGCCATTCTCAGTGTATGAGTAAGTGCTGTAAGCTCCTGACGGCAGAGTTACTCCGCTCACTTCGCCCCACCCCGCCGAAGGATTTGAGACCGCATCGGCGTTGTAATCGAAAGTGTAAAAAAGATCGTCAGTATTGGGAGCGCCGGCTTGTGCGGGCAGATATACTTTGTCCACCACGCGAAAATTGGTGGATAAAGTGTGATAGTAGCTGCAACCGGTACAGTTATTTCCTCCCGGTACACGTCTATAAGTGCGGCGGACGGTGATCGTTTTCCACTGCACTTTGGTAACCAGCGCCGCGCCGTTAAAGCCGGTCGAATGAATCCAGTCCTGATTCGTCGCGCGGTCTTTTTCGATAACCACTTTTCGGTTCAACGCATCTTTGATGGTCGTCGTCGTGCGATTGCCGAACGCCGAATCGCTTGACGACTCGATAAAGTCAATCGTGTTATTGTTGCGGTCAATGATTCGCTGTAACAGACCGGTTTCGGGATTCGCGACGTGATCTGGATTATGAATCACTCGCGTTCCGTCCGGCAGATAAAGCGTCCACCGGTTGTTTGCCGCAATGCCATCGCCGTCGCCGTCCATCTCGACTCGCAGCCGCGTGCCGTCGAGCGTGAAAAGGCTCAGCGCGCCGGATTGCGTCTGTACGACGGTAGGGTTTCCGCAATTAGGAGTTCCGTCCAGTCCGAAGTTTAATGCGCCGACATGATTTGTGTTGCCGTCCGCCCATAGCAAGTGCTGACTGCCGTCCGGCAGCTCGATTGAATACTTGTAACCGCCATCACAGTCCGAATTATCTATTAACTTATATTTATAGCCGTAACGCCAGCCGCCTTCCGCGCTCGGAACGATTTCATTCGAGGTTATGTAATCGGGATAGCCCGTGTCGCCAGATTGAGAATCCCAAATCTTGCTGTTGTAATGAAGCGAGATCCCGGCGCTGATCCCGCCGCGTCCCGCGGGCAGAGAACCGAGCGGAACGTTAAGCATCAGATTCCCGCCCTGCTGTTCAATGGTTTCAATATCCGAGATGGCGTAGGAATTACCCGGCTTGTAACCGCGCTCCGGCGAAGTGACGGTTTGCGCCTGAGCGACTCCCATCAAAAGAGTGGCGGCAAGCAATGAAGCGGCGATAAGGGAACGAAACGGACGGCTTTTTCTGTTAAGTGCTGGGCGCATATTTTTTAGAGCTACTTTTGTTGAATTCTTGGATCTGTTTTGATTTATTTGTTTCCGATTGCTCAGGAACACTTCTCTTTAAAAATTAAGTGCATGAGCTGCTTACCGTTTGACTACCTTTTGAACGGAGC